>CAYIIH010000004.1:25440-72512 GCA_964363225.1 uncultured Verrucomicrobiota bacterium
CGTTGTTCTGGCCGCGCATCGGGTTCACGCCGCTGGCCCACTTGCCGATCTGGCCGCAAAGCATGGCCAGGTTGGCGATGTTCTTCACGTTGTCGGTGCCGCATGAATGCTCGGTGATGCCCAGCGTGTAGAAAATTCCACTCGGCTTGCCGGTGGCGTAGAGACGCGCGGCGCTGCGGATGAGTTCGGCTTCCACGTTGCAATACTTCGCCGCGGCTTCGACTGAGTAGTGTTTGAGGTTCTCGCGAAACTCGTCGAAGTTTTCACACCGGCTCTCGACAAACGCCACGTCGGCCAACCCTTCGTCGAGGATGAAGCGCATCAGCGCGTTGAGCAGTATGTTGTCGCTGCCCGGACGGTGCTGAATGTGGACGTCGGCGCGGCGGGCCAGCCAGGTCTGGCGCGGATCGCACACGATCAACTTCGCGCCGAGGCGTAACGCGCGCTTCATTTCCAATCCAAAGATCGGGTGCGCCTCGGTCGGGTTCGCGCCGATGAGGAACAACACCTTGCAGTCTTTGATCTCGGCGGTGCTGTTGGTCATCGCCCCGCTGCCGAAGCTCTCGGCCAATCCCGCGACAGTGGGCGCGTGGCAACTGGTGGCGCAATTGTCCACGTTGTTGGTGCCCACGGCGGCGCGGGCGATTTTCTGCACGAGGTAATTCTCTTCGTTGGTGCAACGGGCGGAGGAAATGAACGCGAGCGAGTCAGGGCCGTGCTTCTCCCGGATTTCGCGGAAACGTCGCCCCACCAGTTCGAGTGCCTCCGACCAACTCGCCTTGCGGAAAGCGCCGTTCTCGCGGATCAGCGGGTGCGTGAGCCGTTCGGGCGAACTGACAAATTCGTGTCCGAAATGGCCTTTCACGCAGAGGTTGCCGGTGTTGATTGGCGAATACGGGTCGGCCGTCACGCGCACGATGCGGTTCTTGCGCTTGTTGACTAGCAGTTCCATCTGGCAACCGACGCCGCAATATGTGCAGGTCGTCCGGACGCGGGTGAGATCGGCCTCGCGACCCTGGCCGATGGCAGCCTTGTCCAGCATCGCGCCGGTGGGACAAACACGGATGCAGCCACCGCACAATTCACAGGAGGTCTTGTGCAAATCCTCATCGAACGGCGTGGTGACCACCATGCGGTTCGCCCGCCAGGCGAACGTCAACGCCTCGGCCATCTGCACGGTTTCGCAATATTTCACGCACAGGCCACACCGGATGCATTTCTCCGAGTCGTAAAGGATGCCCTTGTTCAACGTCGTGAAATTCTTCCCGTTCGGCTTGGGAGCATAAACGCCAAAGCGATTCTGGTCGGCGTGATACCGATAGGCGTAGTCCTGCAACTTGCACGCGCCCGATTTGTCGCAGCCGATGCAAGTCGAGCAATGATCGGACAGGAAAAGTTCGAGCACGTGCTTCCGACGCAGGGCGAGTTCGTCGTCCTCGGTGACGACCTTCATGCCCTCGCTCACCACCTGCCCGCACGCGGCGATCAATCCCCGCGCGCCCTCGACCTTCACGCCGCAGAGCCGGCAGCTCCCAATCGCCTCAACGCGCGGGTCGTAGCACAGATGCGGGATCTCGATGCCCGCGGTCCGGGCGGCGTTGAGGATCGTCGTGCCCGCCGGGACGGTGACCGCTTGTCCATCAATCGTCAGCGCAACAGAGTTCATAAAAGGCCGTGAGAAAGTAGCCGCCGACGTGAGGAGGCGGGGTAGCGCGCCTTGAATGGCATCCGCCTCCTCACGTCGGCGGCTACGCGCGTTCGGGAGTTTTTCAAAATCCTCATAAACGTTCCGTCAGCTATTCGGTTTTCACCGCGTCGGACCGGCAGACATCAAGGCACGAGCCACAGCGGATGCATCGGGTGTAATCCAGAACGTGGGGCTTCTTCGGCTCACCGGTGATGGCCTGCACGGGGCACGCTTTGGCGCAAAGCGTGCATCCCTTGCACGCCTCCTCCTCGATGGAGTACGTCAATAGGGCGCGGCAGGAGTGGGCGGGGCATTTCTTGTCGCGAACGTGCGCCTCGTATTCATCCATGTAGTAGCGCATCGTCGTGAGCACCGGGTTGGGCGCGGTCTGGCCCAGGCCGCAAAGCGACGTGGCCTGGACGCTCACGGCAAATTCCTTGAGCGTCTGCAAGTCGTTCTCGGTGCCGTTGCCCTCGGTGATGCGGGTGAGAATCTCCAGCAACCGTTGCGTGCCGAGACGACAGGGCGCGCACTTGCCGCACGATTCCTTCGAGGTGAACGAGAGAAAGTAGCGCGCGAAATCCACCATGCAGGCCGTGTCGTCGAGCACGATCATGCCGCCGCTGCCCATGATCGCGCCCAGCCGGTTTAGCTCCTCGTAGTCAATCCGCGTGTCAAACAGTTCAGCCGGGATGCAGCCGCCGCTGGGGCCGCCAGTTTGCACCGCTTTGATCGGCCGGCCGGTCGAACTTCCGCCGCCGATGTCCTCGAGAATTTCGCGAAGCGTGATGCCCATCGGAACTTCGACGAGGCCGCCGTGGCGGATCTTGCCGGCGAGGGAGAAAACTTTTGTGCCCTTGCTTTTCGCCGTGCCCAATGCGGCGAAAGCCTCCGCGCCGTGGCGCAGAATCCAGGGGAGGTTGGCGAAAGTCTCGACGTTGTTGATGATGGTGGGACAACCCCAGAGGCCGCGTTGCGCGGGAAACGGCGGACGCATGCGCGGCATGCCGCGTTCGCCCTCGATGGACAGGATCAGCGCCGTCTCTTCGCCGCACACGAAAGCGCCCGCGCCTTCGCGAATCTCGATGTCGAAGGAGAAACTTGTGCCGACGATGCGCTCGCCCAGAAAGCCCGCGGCGCGCGCCTGTTCAATGGCGCGGCCCATCAATTTGACCGCGAGCGGATACTCGGCGCGGACATAGACGAACCCTTGCGAAGCGCCAATCGCGTAAGCTCCGATCACCATGCCCTCGAGGACGCGGTGCGGGTCGCTTTCCATGACGCCGCGATCCATGAACGCGCCGGGGTCGCCTTCGTCGCCGTTGCAAATGATGTATTTCCGGTCGCCCGCCGCTTCGGAACAGAACTTCCACTTCACGCCCGTTGGGAAACCCGCACCGCCACGCCCGCGCAGTCCGCTCGCGGTGATCGCGGTGATGACTTGCGCGGGCGTCATTTCCTTCAAAGCTTTCGACATCCCTTGGTAGCCAGCGACCGCCAGGTAGGCTTCAAGCGATTCGGGGTTTAACTGACCGCAGTTCTCGAGCACGATTCGCTTCTGCTTGCCGAGGAAACGGCGCACACCCTCGGCGCGGTCGGCGCCGCTCAGCAGGTAGTGATCAACGGGCTGATTGCGCCCGACGTGTTCGTCGAGAATCTGATCGATCCCAGCACTATCGAGGTGGACGTAGGTCCAGCGCTCTCCCTCTGGCGAGTAAAGTTCGAGCATCGGCTCGCGGTGACAAAGCCCGGCACATCCGGTCTTCTCCAGCGTGACGCGCGCAGGAGCGGCGCGTTTCGCCAATTGATCGTAGAGCGCCTGCGCCCCGGCCGCGACGCCGCACGAGCCGAGCCCGACAGCGATCCGCCAATGGGAGTTGCCGTTGTGGCTGCTCATGGCTGTTTCGCCTCCGGTTGGTTCTTCCGCTTGTACTCGTTGATGATCTTGCGCATGTCTTTCGGCGCCAGACGGCCAAAGACATCGCTGCCGATCATCATCACCGGTGCGAGACTGCAACAGCCCAGGCAGGCGACCGATTCCAAGGTGAACAAACCGTCGGGCGTGGTTTCTCGATCCTTGACCTTGAGAATGTTCTGAACCTCACGCGTGGTGTGTCTGGCACCGTTGACGTGACACGCCGTGCCGTGGCAGGTGCGGATGATGTGTTTGCCGACCGGTTGAAACCGGAACCACTCGTAAAACGTCGCGACGCCGTAAATCTGGCGCAGGCTGATGCGGCTCTGTTCCGTCACATACCGCAATGCTTCGGCAGGCAGGTAGCCGTAGGCCACCTGGATCTCCTGCAGAATCTTGATGCACGCATCGCGACCCGTGCCGCACCTCGCCACAATGTCAGCCACTTTGCTCATACTTCGGTTCATGGATTATTCGTGCGTCGCCACAGGCTGGCGTGAAGAAAGAGCCTCGACAGATGGCGATGATAGCCATGGAACACTTGTTTTCCTTGACGCTTCAGGTTCTCACAATTTGATACTCGAGAAGGCAGATGATTCCTTCCCGCGCGACGCCAATGTCATCACACCGCATCCCACCAGCGCATCCTCCTGAGCGTGAGCAGACGGATTGTTACTCTTCATATGCCGGTCCAGTTTGTATGCCGAATCATGCGTTGTCAAGGTGGGACCGGACTAGGTCCGCAGTTTGCCCTCTTTCTTGAGCAGGAGCACCGCGGAGACAAAGGCGGCGGGATTGAGGTCCGGAGCTTTGGCGCGCACCTGGTTGAGAGTGTAAGTCCCGTTGGCCCGTACTTCGTCCAGGATCACCGCTTTGGCGCGCTCGATATTTTTCAAAGTGTCGGTCGGCGAGGCGGCTTTCTGGATCCATTTGCCGTGCGGCGACAGGACATGGCCGGTGAGCGGAGGCGGGATTTCCTTGACCTTCGCCAGAATCATGTTGTGGGCCTGGCCGGCGATGTGGAGGGGCGTGTCGTCGCCCAACTCCGGATCGCGCTCCATGCTGGCCGTGCATGGGAAACTGTGCAGCCGCTTCGAGATGACTTCGGTGACGAGGTCGTCCTCGAGGCTGCGCCCGATGAGCCAGCGGGCGATGTAGTAGGTCGAGCCGCATGCGCCGGAAGCGATCACGTTCGCTTTCGTGATCTTCCCGTTTTCTACGGCCAACTCGACTTCAGGGTAGCCGATGTGGAAGTAGTCTCTGAAGGCGGCGAGCGCGCCTCCCGAAGAGGGCCTGAAGCCGCAAAATGGCTTGGGAAAAGCGATTTCAACGCCGTGGGCGCGGCAGAGGGCGTTGGCTTGTGCGCGGGCCGAGTGCGTGATCCAATCGGGCGCTTCGAGCGGAACGACGACGCATTTCGTTCCCCAGCGGCCACACTGTCTCAGCATCTCGAGCAGGATTTGCTCGTGGATGTGGAGGGCGAGCAGCGCGTCGTGCGGGGGCACGTCCGGCGGGAGGTACTGTTCCGGCTTCTCGATCACGTAGGGCAGCACGGCGGGGAACGAGAAGATCCCGGCGATGTCGCCGCTGAAGTCGCGCCGGTACGGGTCGCGGCAGTGCGCACATTCGGCGGCGCAGGCGGTGCAGAACTCCGGTTTGCCCCGCAGATTACCGATCACGCGGTTGGCGTAATGGGTGTTGAATTCCTGAAGGTAGAGGTCTTCCGGCCCCTTTTCGACGCCGGTTTTCTCACTGCGCAAGATGATGAGTTTCATCCGGCCTCGTTCGTAATCGTCCTCCTCCTCGTCCTCGTCCTCGCCCCCAGCCCTGCCTTTCGAGGACGAGGACGAGGAGGAAAGGCGGAGGCGCCGCCGGGATTCATGACTTCTGCAAGTACGCGTCGGCGTAAATCTCGCGGTTCATCAGCAGCTCGGCGGTCTTGGCGGCGTTGACGAGGTCCGCGTCCAGCACGTCGCAGATGGTGGCATTCACGCCTGCGGCGACGGCCATCACCAGGAAGGTGCGGTTGATGAGTTTCTTCTCGGTGGCTTTGCTGGAAATGTTGGAGAGACCGCAGGAGATGTTCGGCGCCGGGTCGCTCAGCATCTGGAACTGGCGCGCGGCCTCCATGAATTCTTTGGCTTGGTCCTGCATGAATTTCAGAGGCATGACGATGGGGTCGAGGAACAATCGCTCCATGGGCAAACCCGCTTCCATCCACGCGGCGGCGATCAGGCCGGCGCACTCCACCCGCTTGGCCGCTTCCTTGGGTGAACCGCTTTCGTCCATGGCCAGGCCGATCATCGAGGCATTGTGCGCGGCGGCGATTTCAATGAACGGGTCGAGCTTTTCTTTCGAGCAGGTCGTGGAGTTGAGCAGCGGCGGGCGTTTGCAGACCTTGATCGCTTCCCGCACGATCGCGACCTTGTTGGTATCAATCGAGACAGGTGTGTCCGTGACGGCTTGCACCTGCTCGATCATCCAGATCATGTCCTCGGGCTTGCCGGAGACCGCGCCGAGGTTCACGTCCAGGTAGTGGGCGCCGGCCTCGGACTGCTTCTTGGCCCAGTCCTGCAACGGGGCGGGGTTCTTGTCGAGGACGGCCTGTTTGATATCCTTGAAACCGGTGTTGATTCGTTCGCCGATGAGTATCATTTCATTTCTCCATGAGTTCGTTGATGGTTTCCCGGGTGACTGCGATTGCTTCGGGGTGAGCGAGCGTGAGGATGTCCGCGCCCGCCTGGATGTAGCCGGCGGCGGCGGTCGCCTCCCAACGCGGTCCGCGCTGTTCGAGTCTGCCCCAGCCGGGAAGCACGTCCTCGTCGGCCAGCGCTTCTTTCACTTTCCAAGTTTCCCAGCCGACGTTGGCAATCTGGGGCAGCGCCATGTGTTTGTCGCCCTTGAGCCCGGCGATGCGCACGCGCTCGAAGATGGTGTAAACGTAATCGAACCCATAACCGAGCGCGGCGGTGACCTGGCACATGACCACATCGTTGAGGTCGAACCCCGCGTCTTGCAGCAGGATGTTGATCTGCTTGGCAATGTTGATGTCCACGGGCGCTTCGCCGATGAGCTTGTGTTTGTCGGCTTTGCCGATGGCGGCGAGCGTGCGGTAGTTTTTCTCCGTCGCAGGGCCGATCAGGCAATTCTCGCCGCGTGCGGCCTGCGAACACGCCGGCAGCACTTCGTTGTCTTTTTTCTCGTCCCCGCAACCCCAGATGATCAACGGCACGTCCACCGCGCCGAGAATGTCTTTCACGGTTTTCGCGGCGTGATCCGGCGAAAGATTCCGGCCGAGCGGGTCCGGGCCGAGCAGTTTCAAGCAGATCAAATCCACCTTCCAATCGCGCACGGCTTTCTGCGCCCATTCGGTCGCCTTGTTGATCTCAGGGCCGATCGCGTTCTTGAGCACATCGGGCCAGCCGTCGGGGACAATATCCACCACCAGCCCGGCGATGGCAGTTGGATGGGGGATTTCGCCCTCGAAGGTCAGGAACGGCAGCGTGGTTTCACCGCCGACAGTGACGGTCTTGGCGCGCGTGCCGCCCCCGGCCTTGGTGGCACCGAGGGTGACGGTGTTGATCCGGTTGGTCCATTTTTCTTTGACATCTACAATTTGCATCAGGCCTCCAGTAGTCGTTTCATGATTTCATCCATCTCGCGGGTGGCGGGCGTGCCGTTCAGTTCATACAACGATTTCCCGCTGAACACCTGCTCCTCGACCGCGTCGTCGTAGGGCAGACAGCCCAGGTAGTTGAAGCCGAGCGGCTGAAGCTTGAGTTTGAGTTGTTCGATCCGGTTTTCGCTCACACCGTTGAACAGCACGTGCTGGTGCAATACCTCATTCTTGAGCGACGTGATCACTTCATGGATGCGCCGCGCGCAATCCACGGCCAGCGGGCTGTTGTTCACGACCACGATTAAATGGTCCACGTGGGCGGTGGTGCGGCGGCTGAGATGTTCGAGGCCCGCCTCGTTGTCCGTCACCACCCACTCGTAGGAGTCTTCCAGGTCCTCGGCAAACTCGCGGAGCAGCGTGTTGACGAAACAATAGCAGCCCGGCCCTTCCGAGCGTCCCATGGTGATGAAGTCCACCTTGGGTGTCTCAACGACGATTTGATGCAGGCCCGCCTGAATGTAATTGGCCTTGGTCATGCCGACAGGCAGCTTCTTGATCTCCCGAACCGTCTCCTCGCGCAGGTCGCCGATGGTCTTCTCGACGGGAATGGCCAGCACGGTGGCCAGGTTCGCGTCGGGGTCGGCGTCCAGAGCGAGAATCGGGCCGCGCGCGTGGGCCTTGAGCCACCGGATGATGAGCGCCGCCGCGGTGGTTTTGCCCGTGCCGCCTTTGCCTGTGACTGCGATGACTTTAGACATGACTAGATTCCAGAGACGAACGGCCCATGCCGTCTTTCATTAACACCCCGTTTCAGCGGGGTGGTCAGCGATAGGAGGGAGGCTCGAACCGCTTCAGCGGTTTCCCGCACGTCGGCCAAACCGTTGAAACGGTTCCGCCAACGCCACAACTCGCCCCACACCCCGCTGAAGCCGGGTGTTAATGAGACGAGAGCGCTGTGGAGTCGCAGTTGCATTCTCACACCTCCACCACGTTCGTATTCTCCGCGAGCGACGGGAACAACTCGATATTCGTGTGCGGCAGGAACATCGCCTGACGAAATTGTTCGACGTAATCGTCGCTGCCCAGCAGATCATAATAAGTCGTCTTCTTCCGGATCTCGTGCAGTTCGCGGAAGGCCTCGCTCGAAAACGCCGCCAGCTTCGCGCCCCAGATCGAAGTGTTGCCGACGTACTGGATGCGCGACAACGGCAGGTCGGGCAACAGGCCGATCTTGATCGCGTTGCGCCGGTCAATGTAACTGCCGAAGCCGCCCGCGAGGAACACATGCGAGAGCTGGGAAAACTCCAGGTTGAGGCGGTCGAGCATGATCTTTGTCGCGGCGAAGATGGCGGCCTTGGCGGTGATGACGTTCTCGATGTCGTCCTGTGTGAGAAAAACGTCCTTGGCCGCGCCATCGGCCTTGCGGGCGACGAAGAAACGCCCGCGCCCAAACTTGAATTCAATCGCGGGATCGCTGCCTTCAACGAACTGCCCCGCCCGGTCAATCACGCCGAGTTCGAGCAGCACGGCGACCAAGTCAATGATGCCCGAGCCGCACAAACCTTTGGGCGGGGCATGGCCGATCACTCTGTAATGCAGCCGGTCGTCCTCGAGGTACACCTTTTCAATTGCGCCCTTCTCGGCGATCATGCCGCAGGCAACGCTTCCACCTTCGAGCGCCGGGCCGGTGGACGCCGAGCACGCCATCAGCCAGTCCTTGTTGCCAAGGACGATCTCGCCGTTCGTGCCGACATCAATGAGCATCGCCACGTTGTCGCGCTCGTGCAGTCCGGTGGCGAGGATGCCCGCCGTGAGATCGCCGCCGACCCAACTGCTGATGCCTGGAACGCAATAGAGCAGTCCGCGCGGGTTGATGCGCACACCCAACTCGGCCGCGCGGAAAGGTGGAGGCGCGACACTCGCGGCGATGTACGGTTTCCGGCGAATGTTCTGGGCCGGCAGGCCGAGCAGGAAGTGGAGCATCGTGGTATTGCCGGCGCACACCACAGCGGTGATGTCCTTGAGCGCAACATCATTGCGGGAAGCGACCGTCGCGATGAGGCGGTTGATGTCTTCGACGATTCGTTCCTGCAGCGCCGCGGCGCTTTTCTTCTCGGCGGCCATGATCCGCGCGGTGACTTCACGCCCATAGACCGCTTGCGAGTTGAAACAGGCCTGCGCGTCCACCGTGGTCATCGCGACGACATCGGCCAGGTGAACCACGACGGTGGTCGTGCCGACATCCACAACCGCGAGGTAATTCCGGTCCGAGATGTCGCCGCCATCGAGGTCCATCACTTCGTCGATGTCGCCCCGATGGCCAATGGTGGCGGTCACGGCAAAATCATTCTCGCGCAACAGCTCGGGCAACCGGTGAACCAGCCGCAGCCCCATCTGCATGGAGGAAATACCGGTGCGCCGCGTGATCGTCTCCTGCACGCGCTCGGCGTCGGCGAGATTGCTGTCGAGCGTCGGCCGCGGCAATTGCAGGAAGACGCGCTGGACCAGCGGCGACCGCGCGTATGGCTTGCGGGTGATCCCGGGGTGCAAGGCACGAAACCGCTGGGCGTCCTCGTCCACAACCACGCGCTCGCTGGCGAGCGTTTCTTCGGGAATGTCCACCGACACGTCGCCCTCGACGAAAGTCTGGCAGGCGAGCACCACGCCGCTTTGGATTTCCTCGCGCGTGAGCAGCATCGAAGCCCCGTCGCGGACTTTGCCCTCCTTCACGACCATCTTGCAGCGCCCGCAGATGCCGTCACCGCCGCACACGCTGCCGAGGACAATGTCGGCCTTGCCCGCCGCTTCCAGCAGGCTCGTGCCCGGTTCGACGCTGATCTTCTTGTGCAGCGGCGAAAAAATGACGGTGGGGCTGGCCATGCGACTACGATTTCCAGTTTTCTTTCAGAAATGCGGGAATGCCGCTCGCGTTTTCCGGCCCGATGAGCACCTGTTTCCAGGGCGATGAGTCTTCGATCTCCGCGCGGAACGATGGCAGCAAGCCCGGGCTGATGAGCCGGCGGTGTTTGACTTTGTCCGCGACCTTCTGCGCTTCGAGGGTCTTGACGACTTTCTCGGGCGAAACCTTGTCGCCGGCGTACGCGTTGAGGATGCCGAGACCGCCGCTGTCCACGACGGAAACGTAACACGGCACTTTGCTGCGCTCGATCTCGCCGACGACGCAGAAGTAGGTGAGCGAGAAGTTGGTCGTCCACAGCACGGGCGAGTTCTCGTTGACCGGGCCGATCTCGTAGAGCTTGGGTTCGACAATGTTCGGCACTTGCGGGTCGGTGTAAACGTTCTGGATGGTGGCGAGGATGGGCAGCAACTCGGAGCCGTCCAGCCCGCTGATGATGACGATGCCCGCGTATTTGGCGGCGAACGCACTCGCCAGCGCCGTCTCCTTGGTCGCGTTGCCGTTCGAGACATCCACCATCGCGGGATAGCCGAAGGGGCGGAAGTTCTTCTTCAGTGCGGCACGTCGCGCCATGGTGAGATCGCGGATGGTGCGGGCCGGTTTGTCGCCGCTGAACGACAGCACCAGGTTGGCCACGCCCTTGTCGCGCGCGGTCTTGGCGAGGTCCGCCAGTGTTTCCAGCGTGTCCGCGCTGACCGCCAGCGGGCATTTGGTGTCCAAGGCGATCTTGATGAAGGCGTCGGCGTTGGCCGGCGTGGCCCGGCAGATGAGCGGTTTCTTGTCGGCGATCGCCCCAACGACGGCGGCCATCGTTTTGGCCTCCTGGGTCATGACGATGAACGGCAGGCAGCTCTTCGCGGCCAGAAATTTCACCCGCGCGACCGCCTGGTCCTCGGCCAGCCCGTCGAGGTCGAGGGCGGCGGCCTTGACGCCGAGCGGCTGGCCGACGCGAACGAATTGCGCCTGGTTGATCTGCCCGACCCGAACGAGCGCTTCCTCATCCGAGAGCGAGGCGGGCACGCGCACGGCAATGGCGGACTGGTGATGGAACTTCTCCTCGTGACGAAACATCACTGTTTCCTGCCCGATGTCGAAACCGCCGCTGCCCGCTGGACCGACGCGCACGAGTTTCATCGGCGGCGCGGATGCCTCGGAGAATTCGCCCTTGGCCTGGTCCGAGAGATGGGGGCAGTCGGTGAGCGGCTTCTGCTTGGCTGCGACCTGCATCGCGAACGCCATGCAGGTCGGGAATTTGCAGTCGCCACAATTCGTCTTGGGCAGGTTCTTATAGATTGCCATTGCGGTCAGGGCCATAGAATCCTCCAGTTGTCCGTCGCGCAGATTTCCAATCTATCAGTATCTGGCCAAATCGTCGCGAGCCGCGCGAAATATCCCGGCGGGCTGGGAACCGCAGAGACGCGATGAACGCAGAGGGGGATTCTCGGTTTGCTTTCTCTGCGTCTATCGCGTCTCTGCGGTTTACTTGGCTTCGGCCTTTGGTTGCGGCGTTGCCGCGCTGCGCTGTATCGCCGATTTCCAATCGGCAGAACGTTGTTGGGCAAAGCGGCGGCTCGCAGGTTGGAAACCTGCGATACGGCAGATTGGAAATCTGCGCTACAGCTTTGCGGTGCCGAATTCATTCCACATTCCTCACATCAAGGCCGGCATCGCCAGCGCGGGGTGTTCCACGGACGTGAGGAACTCGACGAGCTTGTCGGGCGTCTCGGCTTGCTCCTCGGTCGCGATCTTGTCGAACAGGTCTTCCTTGCCGATCTTCTTGAGCCGTTCCCGGACGCGCGGCTCGACTTCCTCCTTCAGCGCCTTCGGCATCCAGACGACGCGTTCGATGCCGCCCTCCGCCGAGATGAACTTCGCGCTGGAGATGTAAAGCTTGCCGATGCCGACGAACCCCGGCGTCTGCGTGCCGCCGCCGATCTGGCCGGCCAGCGTCGAGAACTTCATCCCGATCGGCGTCATGCCCGCGAACTCGCGGTCCACGATCATGATGCCGTTCGCCTCGGGCACGATCGCCGCGATGCACTCGAAGCAACCGCACGAGGTCATCGGCTCTTCGAGAATCGAGTAAGCGTTGAAGCGCTCGAGGTTGCCGTGCGACTTCACGCTGATGTAGTCGTTGACGTTCCGCCATTGGCCCTTGCTGAGGTCAAGGCACTCGCCCTTCGGGACCGGCTCGTTCGGGCCGTGCTTGTCAATCTGGTGCGACGCCTTGCAGTCGAGCCACGTGTACGCGCCGCACAGGCCGAGCCGTTCGGGCGTGACGATGCAGACGTGATTCGGCGCGTAGGACTGGCAGAGCACGCAGGAGTAGAACTCCTCCACGTCCTCGTCGGTCATGCCCGCGATGCGGTCGTCGCGGTGGCTGTAAACCTTTTTCGCCTCTTCCAACGGCGCTTTGATCTTCGCGGGGTCGGTGATGATCTTCACCTGCACGCGGTCAATGATGCTGGAGAAGTCGTTGTGAATCTTGGCAATGAGGATCGTGCCGAGATGTTTGATCAGGAACCCCTTCGCGCGCGCTTCCTTGCTGATGCGCACCCAGATGATCGAGCGCTGGCCCATGTGAAAGACGCCGTTGGCGCAGGAGATGTACTCGTGAACGCGCCGTTCGACGACCGACTCGAAGTCCTCCTGGAATTTCCGGCCCGCCACTTCCGCCAGGATGCCGAGCGGGTAGGCTTCGCCCTCCGTCATCTGGTCGGCCTCCGGCCCGATGACCTCGATCTTGCCGTCTTCGACCTGGTCCATCGGCTTCATCCGCAACAACTCGAACGCCTCGGTGTACTTGCCGCCGAACTGGACGAACATGTCCTCCTTGCGCACGCGCTCGCCCTCGAAGCCGGCGCCGTACGACACGGGAATCGGAATTTTTTCGATCTTGATCGTCAGTCCGCGCACTTCGGCGGCGCGGGTGATGATGTCGGCCACGGGAACGTTCGCCACGACGTGCTCGAAGGTGCAGATGCCCGTCGGCAGAATCTCGGGGATGTTCACGTCGGAGATGACGGGGAAACCGAAATTGATGGCGCCCGCCGCCGTGGCGTACTTCTCGTCGGTCAGGTATTGGCCGCTGTTCACCCCGGGGTCTGAACCGAGGGCGAGAACGAAGGCTTTCACGCGCTCCTTGTTGTAGAGCAGGATGTCGCGCGCTTCCTTGAGGCCGCCGGGGCTGATGCCGCCGAACGTCATCGCCGAACGCGCGGCGAAGTTCAGCGCGTGGACGGCAGAAGTGATCTCCTTGCCGTAGGGCACGAGGAATGTGTCCCAGTTCATCTCGATGCCTTCTTCGGCGAGTTGCTCGGCGATGGCGCGACCACCGGAGTTGCCCGCCATGAAAACGAGGATGTTGCGCTCCTGCAGGCCGCGGACCAGTTCAACGGCTTCCTTGTTGGTCGGCGTCGAGCCAACGATCGCGGCGAACCCCGGCATGCGGCCATCTACGAGCTTGATGCCTTGCATGCGCAGGATGGAATCGTCGGTGAACCCGAGCCAGATGCCGCTGCCGTTCTTGCCCGGAGGGCTGTTGAAGTATTTGAGCACCTCAATCGTTTCCTCCGCGATGAGCGTGGCGACTCCACTATCGAGCGCGTCGCCGAGATATGGCAGCCAGACCGCATCGGTCGGAATCGGATGCAGGAGCTTGCGCGCTTCCTCCAACGACTCCTGCAAGTCGCCGAGCTTCTCCACCTTCTGCCCGAGAAACAGCAGCATGATCGGCAGGTAATACGCAGTGTTGGGATATTCGACCTTGGCGTCTTTGCCGTGCTTCTTGACGGCGTCGGCGAGCGCCGCTTCGGCCTGGTTGAAAATTTTGTGTGCGCCTCGAATGGCAGCGGTGGCGATGATCTTGGACATGGTGATTCCCTTTCGTTATTCCTCGTACTTCAGCGGTTGTTCGTACATGGGCGGCTTCAGCTTCAAAGCCTTCCGCTTCTTATCGATGTGGCGAATCATCTTGTGGGCGGCCTCGATGGCGTCCGGCTCGAATACCCATTTGCCGCCGACCTCCTGCTCGATCTCGTCGGTCAAATACTTGTGGAGGTTCGCGCTGCCCATCATCGGCAACGGATGACCGATCACCGTGAACACGCCCGACGCGACGAAGTAGAACCCGATCGTGACGGCCTTCTCGGACATCCACTCCGGCGCGGCGCCCGCGATGGGCAGGTCGGAGAGGTCATCCCCGAGTCCGCCTTCGCTGACGATGTTCGTGAGCGTGCGCAGGATGCGGCTGTTGTCCACGCACGCGCCGACGTGCAACACGGGCGGAATGCCGACCGCACGGCAGATTTCCTGCAGGCCCTTGCCCGCGTGCTCCAAGGCCGACTCAGGCCGTAAGAGGCCATGCTTCGCGCAGGTGATCGCGTTGCAGCCGGTTGAAACCACGAGCACGTCGTTCTTGAGAAGCTCCTTCACCATCTTGATATGGCCCGACTCGTAATCCACCCGCGGATTTGAACAACCAATCACGCCCGCCGCTCCCCGGAGACGGCCCGTGATGATGGCATCGTTGAGCGGACGGTAGGTCGCGCGATACTTGCCGCCGAGATGGTGAAACACGGACTCGGTGGTGAACCCCGCCACGAGTTCCTCGGTGTCCTTCGGGATGTACACCCGCTCGGACTTGCGGTTGCCATAGTTCTCAATGGCCTCCTCGATGATTTCCGTGGCGATCTTCTTCGCTTCGGCCTCGTGGAATTCGATGTGCCGCACGCCGGGCATCTTGGCCTTCGAGGAGGTCGTCACGAGCTTGGTGTGGAAACAATGCGCGACGGTGGCGACGGACGGCATCAGGCATTGCACGTCCACGACCATCATCTCGATGGCGCCCGTGAGGAGGGCGAGTTCCTGCTGCATGAAGTTGCCCGCCAGCGGCACGCCGTGGCGGACCAGGATTTCGTTGGCCGTGCAACAGATGCCCGCCAGGCCAATGCCCTTCGCGCCCTTCGCCCGGGCTTTGGCGTTGAGCGCTTCGTCCTTCGCCACAATTGCCAGCACGTCGGAGAGCAGCGGTTCGTGGCCGTGGACGATGATGTTGACGTTGTCGGCCTCGATCACGCCAAGGTTCGCACGCGACCGCAACGGCAGCGGCGAGCCGAACAACACGTCCGAGAGTTCCGTGGCGACCATCGAGCCGCCCCAGCCGTCGGCGAGCGCCGTGCGCATGCCCTGCTTCATGATGTTCTTGTAGTCCGCGTCCACTCCCATCGTCGTGCGGTGCATGGTTTCAACCACTTCGCGATCAATCGAGCGCGGATAGATGCCGAGTTTCCTCCAGATTTCCTGGCGCGCCTTCGGGGCGGTCGTGGCAATCTGCAACTCGCCCTCGTAACGGCCAAACTCCTCCAACGCGGCCCGGGCAACCTCTTTGGCGATCTCGCGGATGGGACGACCGTCCACTTTCACGTCATAGATGGCGGCAATGGCCTTAAGCTTGTCGGGGTTCTTGATCTGGTAATCGAAGTTTGGTTTTTCCGCCGCCTGCAAAAGCGTGTGCGCGACGCCGCGGCCGTGATCGGAGTGGGCCGCGGTGCCCGCGGCGATCATGCGTGCGATGTTGCGCGCGGCGATGGTGTCGGCGTTTGCGCCGCACGCGCCGGTCTGCGGCGCTTTGCCGGGCGTGAGGTTGATGCGGCACGGTCCCATGCTGCAAATGCGGCAACACACTCCGAGGGCGCCGAATTTGCATTGGGGCTGGACGGCATCGTAGCGGTCCCAAATAGTGTCAATGTTCTCGGTTTCCGCCCGCCTGAGCATCTGGAGTGTGGCTTTGTCGGCAAACAGGAGTTCTCTGGGTTGTTTAGCCATAGTTTACCTCGTTAATGAGTGTGGGAATGGGAGTGCGAAGGTTCGTGCGAATGGGAATGAGTCGTGCGCTCCACTGCGCGGACGATTTTCGCAACGAGATCATCCACGGATTTGCTCGCGCCAAACGGCGGCTTCCCGGCCACTTCCGCTTCGCGCAGGCGTTCATCGTATGGCAGAAAACCAACGATGGGGATGCCGGCAAGCGCTTCCAGCAGGAAAGACCGGTCGGCGTCGGTGCGCGCCTTGTTGCCGATGACGCTCAGGTGATGCAGGCCGAGGTCCTCCGCAAGATCGCGGATGCGGAAGGCGGTGTCCACACTTTGCCGCGACGGTTCGACGACGATGAGCAGATGATCCACCGCCTCGACCGTGCCGCGGCTGAGGTGCTCGATACCGGCCTCCATGTCGAGGATGAGCGCGGTGTCCTGGTCGAGCAACAGGTGGGAGACGAGCGCGCGGACAAATGCGTTCTCGGGACAATAACACCCCGAGCCGCCGCGCTTGACCGCGCCCGCGACCAGCACTTTGACGCCGTCGATGTTGACGGCGTACTTGTCGGGGATGTCGTCCACGCGCGGGTTCAGCTTGAACATGCCGCCGATGGTGCCCGGGGCGGCGCCCGTGCGTTCCTCGATCAGGTCGTTCAGCTCGACGAGCGGTCGGACGGCCTCAGCCTCCCGGTAGCCCATGCAGGCGAGCAGATTGGCGTTCGGGTCGGCGTCAATCGCGATCACCTTGCGTCCCGTGTCGCTGAGCGCCTTGGCCAGCAGGGCGCTGATGGTGGTCTTGCCGACGCCGCCCTTGCCAGTGACGGCGAGTTTCATGGAATGCGCTTCCGCGTGCTCGTGCTCGTGCTCATGACCGTGGCCGTGGCCTCCGCATTTGTCACACATAATATGTCCTCGTTAGAAGAGACCTTTGACCCGTCCCGTCTGGACGTCAACGTCCACGCGACGGAAGGCGGGATCGGAACCGGTGCCGGGCATCAACTTGATGTCGCCCGCGATGTGCACCAGGAAGCCCGCGCCCTTGAAGGGGACGATGTCGCGAATCGGCAGGTCCCAGCCCAGCGGCCGGCCCTTCAAGTCGGGATTGTGCGAGAGACTGAGGTGGGTTTTGACGACGCAAGTCGAAAGACTCCGCGTCTCGGGGTCGCCATCGAACCTCTTTAACTTCTCGGTGGCCTGATCTGAGAAAGTCACGCTCTTGGCGCCGTAAATCTCCCGCGCGATGCGCTCCATTCTTTCCCGGAGCGGCATGTTCAGGTCATACAGGAAACAGAACTCCGTCTTCCCGGAGCTCGCGGCGACGACGGCCTCGGCCAATTCAACCGAGCCTTCGCCGCCGTTCCGCCAGCCATCGCACAACGCGGCCATCGCGCCATGCTGCTCGGCGATGCGGCGCACCAGTTTGATCTCGTCTTTCGTATCCGTGTGAAACTTGTTGATGCACACCACGGGGCAGACGCCGCTCTTCTGCACCGACTGGATGTGAGCGATGAGATTCTCGCAGCCCTTTTCGAGCAGGCCGAGATTTTCCTTCCGATACGCTTCGTCCAACGGCAGACCCGGCTTCACGGCCGGGCCGCCGCCGTGCATCTTGAGCGCACGGATCGTGGCCACGACGACCACCGCGTTGGGCGTCAGGCCGGAACGACGACACTTGATGTTCCAGAATTTCTCAAAGCCGATGTCCGCGCCGAATCCGCTTTCGGTGACGACGTATTCGGCCAGCCGCGTGCCCAACTCATCCGCGATGATCGAGCTTTGGCCGATCGCGATGTTCGCGAACGGACCGGCATGAACGAACACCGGCTGGCCCTCGATCGTTTGCAGCAAATTGGGGTTCATGGCATCCACCATCCAAGCCGTCATGGCGCCGTCCACTTCGAGATCGGCCGTCGTGACCTCCCGGCCCTGCTTGTCGTAAGCGACGACCATCTTCGCAATGCGTTCGCGCAGGTCCTTCAGATCTTTTGCCACCGCGAGGATGGCCATGATCTCGCTCGAGACGGTGATCTGGAAACCGGACTCCATCTCGAACCCGTCCATCTTGCCGCCCTTGCCGATGGTGATGTTGCGGAGGGCCTGGGCGCAGAAATCAATCGCCCATTTCATCTCGACGCGGTTCGGATCCACATCGAGCCGCTTGAGACCGATCTTGGCCAAACGGGCATCGTCGTAATTGCGCTCATGCTGCATGCGGGACGTGAGGGCTACCATGCAGAGGTTGTGCGCGTTGGTGATGGAATCGAAGTCGCCGGTGAGCCGGATCGAAAACGGCGTGAGCGGAATGCATTGCGCGAGGCCGCCGCCCGCCGCCGATCCCTTGATGTTGAAGGTCGGGCCGCCGCTGGGCTGACGGATCGTGGCCACCACGCGCTTCCCGATCTTCCCCAGCCCTTCGGTGAGGGCCATGGTGGTGGTCGTCTTGCCCTCACCGAGCGGGGTGGGGGTGATCGCCGTCACGTCCACGTACTTGCCCTGCGGCCGGCCTCGGAGACGGTCCATGGCCCGCATGAAATCGATTTTACCAAGCTGCCGGCCCATCGGAATCAGTTCGTCCTCCTGCAGTCCCAATTCCCGCCCCAATGTCACAAAGGGCTTCATGGACGGTTCGGCCGCCTCGGCGATTTCCCAGTCTTTCATCACGGTAGGATCCAGTTTCATAGGCAAATAGCTTCAAGTTGGCGTTCTTCTACAGATTACATAGACGTCTGCATAGCAAAAAATGTTCAGCAGGACATACAAATGAGAATCTCTTATTACGGCCGCGCAAAGTGCTTTGAGTCAAGCACGCGAAAAACTGCTCACAAATCACTCCAATTTCGGCAGAGTAGGTTGGGATGAAACCGTCCCTTGGTTCCACTGGCATCGACCAAAACCTCAACTCACCGATCGCGTAGCGCACGCTCCTTTGCGGATCAAATCACTGCGCAGTTTGGCCCAAGCGTTGCGCCAAGTGACCGGTCCGCGCTGTTGGCTAAGGGCGCGTGGCAGAAGAGTCAGCGCGACCCATGGGGCGGCTTGCCTCCAGGGGCTGCTCGCGTCTCCTCGCGCCGGTCAACGCCTACGCGTAAAACTCGCGGACCCGCATAATCGCGTCGAAGCCGTCCGCGCTCAGCACCTCTTGCAGGCACCGCAGCGCCGGATGGTCAGGTCCCAACAGCGCGTACTGCCGGGTCAGGGATCCGATGATCATGTCCAAACCCAGCGGCATCGCCAGTGTCAAAAACGCGCTCTCCAGGGTTCCCTTGACGGGCATCCCGTCGGGCCGTTTCGAAGGCAGCATCACCGTGAAATTGCTCAAGCCCACCGACCGGTGGCAGCCGGCGAAATCCGGATCATCATGGATCATCCGTATCGCCGCCATCAACCGCTTCAGGTTGCCCTCCACGTCGCTCCCGATGGGCGCAATGCCTGGATCAATGATCAACTGACGGTTCGCCAAGCCAAGGTTCCGCGCCGCGGACAACATGCCTTTGGCGGTGCGGTAGGTTTCCTCCGCCGTCGTGTTCGCCGCCGGCTCGTTGCCCTCCATCCGCTCCGACACCATCAGGATCGGCATGAAAGGCCGGACCTTGTGCAGGTCGAACAGGTGCATCCGCAGCGGCGAAATGGAGTTGAGGATGGGCTCTTGGCCGCCGGCACGGTCCGGATCGAAGGCGTGCAGGCCTGCCACGGCGGTGTCGTAGTCTGGCGTATCGATCGACAACGGCTTCGCCGTCACACCCTGGATCCGTTGAACCATCTCGGCCATGAACGCAGGCGGGCGCCGCCCCACGTTCACGTCGATGTATCCCGCGCCTTTCTCGTCCTGCGTCTTGGCGAGGTTGAGAATGCCGGCGATATCGTTGGCCTCGAACAGCGCCTGGGTGGATGGAACCGAATCGTTGATGGACTCACCGATGATGGTCAGGCCCGCAATCGGCATGGTCAGTACTTTTCTTTTTTCGGTTCCGGAGAAGCGGCGGTCGCCACGGGTTTAACCTTGGGTCCCGGCGCGGCATTTGGTGTGTCAGGCTCGCCCTGCTTCGCCGCGGCAACGCCCTGGTGATCGCGGCCGAGGAATGTATTGGCCCACGACGACGTGCCGCGCAGCGAGGCGTCGTAGAACACGACCGGGCCCGCCAGGATGTCTTTCGACTCGTGGTAGTACTTCATCCGCTCATAGGCCCGGGCCCAAATGCACTCTTTGTCCTGCAACTCACACTGCCCGTCCACCGATCCGCCGCACGGGCCGTTGCGCGCGCCCTTCGAGCAGGACACCATCGGACAGAGATACCCTGTTTCAGGCAGACTGCAATCGCCGCAGTTCCTGCAGCCGTAGAACACGAATTTTGACAAGTCTTCTACGGCCTGTGCCCCGCGGGCCAGCGCTGACGCCTTCTTGTCCCATCGGGTGTAAATCCGTCTGATCAGATTGAACCCGGGCGTGTTGGGCGTGAAGAACAGGTCGTGGACAATCCGCGAAATTCGATACCCGACCGTGACGTGCTTCGTTTTCTGGGGGTGCTCGAGCGATTGCAGGTACTGGCGGTTGATCTGATTGACGTCCCCCAAGCCTGTCGCCGGGTCCTGCTCGAAGAGGTAGAACTCGCCTTCCTGCGGGAACTGGATTTCTTTGGCGAACGCCCGCCAATCATTTTCGCCAAACGTTTCCGCCAGTTCGAGAATCTTGAAGAACGCGTCCGCTTTGGCCACGCCCGAAAGGTACCCGCCCGCGAATCCCAGCCCTTTAAACACCGCCAACTGCTTTGCGGCCAACTCCTGGAAGAAGCTCCGTCCCTTGTCGGGTCCCGCGGCGTACTTGGCCGCCAGTTCCAGCAGTTTGTCGGACACCACGCAGCCCGGTATCTGACGCCGATGGAAGATTTCCGCGACGGTCTTGTTCAGCAGGTAGGCGTTGCCGATGACCGGCACTTTCAGCCCGTGCGAGGCCAGCAGCAGTTGGACCTCATGGAACTTGCGCATGTCGTAGCCAAGCTGTGTGTACACGAACTGCGCCCCGCTCGAGATTTTCCGCAGCAACTTGAAATACTGCATCATCAACTCGGGCTCGCGCCGCTTGAACGGCGACACGACACATCCAATAAAGAAATTCGTCGCCGACAAGGCCGTCGTCTCGCCCTTGCGTCCCCGCACCTGCAATCCCTGGTTCATCGAGTGCAACAACTCCACCAAGCTGACCGAATCCAGATCGAACACCGGCGCCGCCTGCCCGCCATAGCCCGCCCGCGGATAGTCACCCGTCATGGCGACGAGGTTGTGAAACCTTTCCGCAGCATAGGCCCACGCCGCCGATTCCAGGGCGTTTCGGTTGCGGTCCTTGCACGTCAGGTGCAAAACAATCCGCTCTCGTTCGCTTTCCAGACGCCGCGCCAGCCAATCCGCCGGCAGCATGGTGTTGCCGCCAGGATTATCGGTCAGCGACACCCACCCGACCCGTGCATCCTTCAACAACGTCTCCCCCAGCGCCACCACGGCGTCCGGCTGATCGTGGGGCGTGAAACCCCGCGTCGTCACCAATTCGGCCCCGACGCAATACCGTCCCTCGACTATATGATCGCGAAAAGTCCCGGGGGCGCCTGTTGTGCTCATAATGTCTGTGTTTTCTGGGCCGGATGGTGCCCCAGCCGGCACTGGGACGCAACGGTTTTCTGGCAGAAACCAGCACAAGAAGAAAACGGCGCAGACCGGCGGCTTGTCTGCGTTTCCATTCTCAGAGCCGGATCGAACAGTCGGCGCTTGCCTGGGTGCTCGGCCCGAGTTCCGGCGATTGTTCAAGCACGAGCACGAAGGACGACGGGAAGGACCGGGGGACCGAGCCATCGGTAAACACGCTCTCAGGCTAACCCAGCTTGCAGCACGCTCAGGACAACGGCACCGGCGCCGGGCGACATGAGATAGAGTCCGTCCCAGCCGGCGCGGCGCACCCACTGGATCTGCTCCACCGCGATGTCTTGTCCCACTTTGGCCTGGTCGGCGGGGCTGTTGAACTTCGCCAGCCGGTCAAGAATCACGTCCGGGACCACGACCCCCGGTATTTGCCTCATGCGTTGCGCATGTTCCAGGTTGCCGAGAATCATCACCCCTACCAGGAACGCACACTGGTCCCGGCACTTTTCCAGCGGGGCCAGCGGCTCGTGCCGGAAAGCCGGTTGGGTCATGACGTAGTCCGCGCCCTGGGCAATCTTCTGTTGGAGTCGTTCCAACTCCCGCGCGAGGTTGAGCGCTTCCGGTTCAAATCCGGTGCCGATGGTGAAATGCATGCGGGGATCGGGCTGTTTACCGAGCGGGCTGCTGCCGAAGTCCACCCCGGCATTCAGGCAGGTGTGGGCCAGCCGGATCATCGCGACCGAATCCAGGTCGAACACGGCGGTCGAACGCGGGTAGGCGGGCGACATCTTCGGGGGGTCGCCGGTAATGAAGAGCACGTTGTGGATGCGATTCGCGTGGTAACCCACGAGCCGGCTTTGCACTCCCATCAGATTCAGGTCGCGCGCCGTGAAGTGCGGGATCAACTCCAGCCGGTCGCCCGCCGTCTCGGTCCAACCCAATCGCTGCCGCGTGAGATGGATGAAATCGCCCGGAGGCATCAAAGGGATGCCGCGCGATCCGTCCGTAATATCGATGGCGTCCACGCACCCGCCTTCGGCCAACTGGCGGATGAACTCCAGTTTGACCTGGGTGGCCTTCGTGTCCGTCCCGCGCGGCGGGACCAATTCCACGCTGATGGCAAAGCGACCGTCCATGAGTTTGCGCGAGAACGTTCCATTTGGCCGCTTCTCGGCGTCGCCCGCGGGTGCCAGCGCAGTCGTCACGGTCTGCATGCCGACGGCCCTCTCCCCCGCCTGGCGCGCGCGCAGATAGTTGTGCATTTCCCGGATGTGCGGCGGATGCATTTCACAGCAGCCGCCGAGCAGCCGCACACCCAGGTCGGCGAGACTGCGTGCGAGCCTGCCCACGTACTCGGGGTTGACATAGCTCATGAACCGGTTGCCGATGCGCTGGAATCCGCCGCCGTTGGGCATGGCGGACAACCCGATCGCTCCCGACCGCACCGCGGGGCACCCTTTCACCATTTCCACGAACGCACGGGCGTCCCACGGCGCGCAACAGTTCACGCCGGCGACCGCGATGCCCCGGTCGTGCATCCGTTCCACGAACCGCACCGCATCGAAGTCCGCCCGATGGCCGGCGCTGGAGGAATGGATGGTCATCTGCGCCACGACCGGCGGCGCTCCCGGCCGAGACTGAATGCAGTCAATCACGCGCTCGAGTTGCTCCAGCGAGCTGAACGTCTCCAAAATCAGCGCGTCCGCTCCCGCCGTGATCAAACTTTCGATCTGCTCCCCATAGATTTCCCTGATCTCGGCTGGAGTGGTGATGGGGCTCCCGGTCGGGCCAATGGAGCCCAGCACGAAGAACGGACCGCTCACCCCGTGCTGCGCTTGAAACCGCGCAATCGCCTCGCGCGCCAGGCGGACCCCGGCGCGGTTGAACTCGCCGACGCGGCTCTCCGAGCCGTACGGCAGCAGCGCCTGCCGGTTGGCGCCAAAGGTGTTCGTCTTCAAACACCGCGCTCCCGCTGCCAGGTAGGAAAGATAAACGTCCGAAACCAGCTCCGGACGGTCCACGTTGAACGATTCGTAAACGTGGTTGGTCTCGGAAAGCCGTCCCGTGCGCTCGAACAACAGCGACCCCATCGCGCCGTCGGCCAACAGCACCGTGGACTGCAATGTCGTCAAGAAATCCGTCATTACGCCCGCCGTATCAGAAGTGCCCGCGGTCGGGTGCATTTTGCGTGAGGGCCATCGATCCGCTGATTTCACAATGGGCCGCAGGTCCAGGGCCAGGAATGGCTGCCGCACCGGCAACCGCACAATGCGGCCCCGTGACAAATGCCTCCAGTCGGGGAGGCCTGCCGTTGAAGCCAAACAACTCAGTGAACACCGGCGGCAAAACTAGCACCGACCTCCGGGCCGGGCAAGTTCAAAGGCGTGGGTGGGCGCTTGGCTGAGTTCACGCGGCAACTGGTGGAATTCCTCAAGGGAGCGAAGGCCGAGCCACAAGGATAGCCGGTCAGTTTCGCAAGAGACGCCGGCGGCCTCGGCACGCAGCGCCAGCGTGCGCGGACACCGTGTGCCAACCCACGGGAACCAGCGCACGCCTCCGCGAAATGCCGAGGCGGCGAGCAAGTAAGCACAAGCCCCGGTAGGGCCCCGATTCAACAGGAGTCCGCTTGCCCCGGCATCTGCCAAGCATCGGAGCAAGGACGGGCGAAATCTTTGCCGCCGCCGGTCACGGCACGACGGCGGTGATAGAGGCGGTCGGCTGGCTTTCGCCGGTGGCGTTGAGGGCGCTGACGGTGATGTTCACCGTCGCGCCAAACCTCCGAGAGCGACACCGGTCGCCCGCCGCCGAGCCCGCGGTTCAACCAGCCAATCGCTTCACCTGTAGCCGCGGGTGTCAACCTGCAACTGATCGAATATATTTGCCGCCGCTCCACAGCGTCGGCTACGGACCATCCAACGGACTCCGCACCCCGATCCCGGGCTTCTGCATGACATGTGTGTAAATCTGCGTCGTGCTCACATCCTTGCGCCCCAACAACTCCTGCACCGTGCGGATGCCGGTACCGCTCTCCAGCACGTGGGTCGCGAAGCAATGCCGCAGCGCGTGGCAACTTACCGGCTGCACAATCCCTGCCTTTTGACGCGCCGCTTTCACCGCCCGTTGCAGCACGTCCTCCAGCACGTGGTGCCGCAGCACCTGGCCCGTCCGCGGATTCCGCGACAGCGACCCCGCCGGAAACACCCATTGCCAGCCCCAGTCCCGGGTGGCGCTCGGATACTTCCGTTCCAACCCCTCCGGCAAGAGCACCTGCCCCAAGCCCGCCTTTAAATCCTCCTGGTGCAGCCGCCGGACGGCCTCGACATGTTCCCGCAGCAGCTCCCGCAGCGCTTCCGGCAACATTGTGGCCTTGCAGGAAACCCCAGTCCTGGCGCAGCCAATGCACATAAGTCTCCTCCGTGCGCTGGGAATAATGCTTGAGCCGGATCGCTCCTTGCAGCTTGAGCACCGCCTCGGCCAGCCCTGGCTTCCCGGCGGGCGGCGACGGCCTGCTCTCCCCAGCCCCCGCCGGCACCGGGGCGGGCCTCGTTCCGCCGTCCCCCTCGGCCGCTCCCGCAGCCCCGGCCCCGACCGGCCCCAGCCACTCCTGCAGCGCCGTGCGGGCCTGGGCCTGCTGCCAGTCCGGCGCCTGCCACCGCTCCCCGCGATGAACCGCACGAAGGCCTCCCCCCGCTCCGCGCTCGGCTCCGCCCCAGCCCCGAAACGGCGCTCCAGGTACACGCGGAACTTGCGGACCCATTCCGGCGCCCAAGCCGGGTGGCTGGGGGCGGGTTCCGGGTCCGCCGGCGGGGTGCGACCGGGCAGGCTCACTTTTCAACTTGCAGGCGGCTTGGTTTCTGCCAGCCTTGCCCCGGAAATGCAAGCCAAGACACACCAGTGCCACCGGGAACAACCGCATGCGGTTGAATACATGTTAGGCGACTCAGCGCACTTGCACTGAAACGCCCGACCATCTATCGTGTCTTCATGCAAACGCTCCATGTTGAAACCACCTGCACCGAAAGCGGTGTGATCATCCTTCGCAATCTGCCAATTCACGAGGGCGATTCCGTGGAGGTAGTTCTTATCCCGCGTTCCTCAGCGGCGTCCGTGCAGGAGCGCTGCCCTTTGCGCGGGGAGCCGGTGGAGTATGTCCGCCCGTTCGAGCCTGTAGCCGAGAACGACTGGGAGGCGACGCAATAGCCGATGATCGTTCTCGACACGCACATTTGGGTTTGGTGGTTCACGGCGATTCTCGTCTTCCATCCGCTCCGCGCGCCTACTTGGATGCGCAGGAGAATGGTATTGGCGTCAGCGCGATTTCCTGCTGGGAGGTCGCCAAGCTCGTGGAGCTTCAGCGTATCACCCTTTCGCGTCCAGTCGGTGAGTGGCTCGACTTTGCACTCGCCTATCGGGGCGTTCAGCTTCTGGCACTTACTCCATGTATTGCTGTAGAGTCCACGCAGTTGCCCGGCACATTCCATCGCGATCCTGCTGACCAGATTATTGTGGCTACTGCACGCGTCTTTAGCTGTCCTTTGCTCACGCTTGACTCCAAGATTCTCGGTTATTCTCATGTCCAAGCTCTTTCACGTCCCCCAACCGTCGCCTAAAACCGGATCCAGCGAACCCCGCGATGGCGTCTCTTTCCCATGCCCGGCGTCAGTGGCGCGGGTTGCTGATCCGGAACGTTAGACAACAATCAACCGCCGCCGACGGATTGAGGGTGCGGACGGCGGTCTTCAGTGAATTGGCTTCCCAAGCCTTACCGGCCGATTCCAATCCTTGTCCTGCCCGAGCAGGCGATTGTGGTTTCGTTGTAAAATGCTTATTTAGAACTGGTAACAGATGCAGAGGCGCGGTTTTAACGGCGCTAAAATTCCACATCCGCTGCGGAGGACAGATTTTGACGCCGTCCAAGATGCCCATCCGGTGCGGATGCCCGGCCTGGACGGCCTTGCGAATGTCCATCCGCTGCGGAGGACAGATTTCAACGGCGTCGAAAATGCCTTGCGGGAGCGGAAGCACCGTGCGCAGGGCCTCGCGAAAGTCCTTCCGCAGCGTTCACACGCTCAGATTAGGACACGACCCGAGCCCCGGCTCCGTTTGGCTTCGCTGGAGCTTTTGGGTGAGAGACCGACAAAAAAAGCAGCCGCGCTCTCACGAGCGCGGCCACTTTGAAAGGCTGAATCCGCTGAACGGATGGCTCAGGCCAGCGCCGGTTCGGGCGTTTCTTCCACGCCGAGGAAGCCCTGGAGCTGGCGGGTGCGCGTGGGATAACGCAGCTTGCGCAGGAAGCAAGGAATACGAGCGGAATGAGTGGGAGGTGCTTCCAGGCTGGAAAAACGGAGTTGAGGTTGATCGCGACGCCGCTGGAGCGGCGGTAAACGCGGGAGATCCGTGGACGGCGGTCGTCTTCGTTTTGTCTTCTTCGGCGAACGTCGTCGAAGCGCCGATGACGGCATCGGCACGGTCAACCGTTTGGAGGACGTAGAGGTAAAACTGTTTTCCACTCGGCAGGCGAACGTAGAAACCGTCTCGCTGGATGGCTTCGTAGATGCATTGCGCGTAAATCGACAGCACTTTGTGCGCGCCCTCAAACGGCGCATTGTTCAGTGTCGCACTGGTGACAGCACTGTTGGATTCGTCCGTGTTTTGACTGAAAAGAAGTCAGTTGTCAGGGATTGGAAATTGACAGGCGTCCGCCATGGGCGAGTCTTGAACCTCTGATGCGGAATCCAGCATTCCGGCAGCCGACTGTTTGTCGCGATCTTAAACCATGAATGGAAGCCCGATGCAAATGAACGAACAGCGCGGTATTGTTTGCGGCGTGATCATTCTGGCTGCCGGGGCTTCATCCCGGATGGGCCGGCCCAAAATGCTTCTGCCTTGGGGCGCGACCTCGGTGTTGGGACACTTGATTGGTCAATGGCAGACGCTGGGGGCAGAACAAATTGCCGTAGTGTGCGCCGTTGGCGATTCAGCCGTGCCAGGAGAATTGCGGCGCCTTGGCTTTCCCTTGGACCATTGCATTCTGAATCCGACACCCGAGTCAGGCATGTTCAGTTCCATTCAATGCGCCGCCCGCTGGTTGGGCTGGAACCCGGATTTGACTCACTGGGCAATTCTTCTCGGGGACCAGCCGCATCTGCGTCCAGAGACGCTGCGCGCGCTCCTCGATTTTGCCGCGGCCCAGCCGGCGAGAATCTGCCAGCCCAGCCGGACGGGACGCCCGCGCCATCCGGTCTTGCTGCCGGCGGCCACGTTCGCGCAACTGAAAATTTCGTCGGCAGAGAATCTCAAACAATTCCTGCAGACTCGATTTCGTGACTTGGCCCTGTGCGAAATGGATGATCCCGGATTGGACATGGACATCGACCAGCCGGGCGATTATGAAAGGGCAATCCAAGTGTTCATGAAAAAGGCGTGAGCAGATGAGTCGAAAACGGCTTATGTTCCTGGCCAGGATTGCGTTCAAGAGAATGGTCCATGATAGCGTGAGATGGCGGGCCGGCGGCGGGCTGATCGCAGCTTTGGCTGTCCTCGGTGTGGCGGAGATGCCTCAACAGAAGGCCCAGGCCGAAGACTTCAAACTCACGCCACAGCCAGAGACCGTGCAACTTCAAGGGAGGGTGGTTTGCTTGGCTGAGGAAATGCACAAGCTGTTTCAAGCGAACGTGGCAGCGAAGCATGAACACCTTTACGGCTTCAAGACGCATGACGGCAAGGTCTATACGCTCTTGCGGACGAAACTGTCCGAGGCCCTGTTTGTCGATCAGCGGTTGTTGAATAAAGAACTCATTGTCAAAGGACGGGTCTTCCCTCAGACGCAGATACTGGAAGTCATGGGCAACCTGCAATCGATCCGTAAGGGCGTGGTTAACGACCTTTTTTATTACTGCGACATTTGCGCCATCGAATCGGTTGCGCCGGGCCCATGCATGTGTTGTCAAGCGCCTGTGGAATTGGTGGAAAGGCCCCTCGGACAGGCTCCTTAGGATTTGAACTTTCCAAAATAAACCAGTTCAAAAACGAGACTGGCCTTCTCATCTTTGTCCGCCACTTTGGCCGGGACTTTGACACGGACACTCTTATGGTCGGCGATGGGCTCGTTTAGCTTGGGAATCTCCCCGTCCTCGGAGGAAGCCGGACGCAGGCTCAAGATCGCAGGATGGCCGGAGGCAGTGACTTTTCCGCTGGCTTTGACCATCGGTTTATAGCTGGAAATGCCCTCCAGCTTGGTGTCGGTCTTGGCGGGAATAAGGACCGCGAAGTACGGGTGGTCGGAGGTGCCAAGATGATCGCCGTCTTGCGGTTGCAGACCGAAGCGCAGGGTGTAAAGCCCGGGCGCAAACTCGTTGTCTTTGTAATCGCGCTGCTCCTGATGCACGGCCACCACTCCGAACAAGGCGGCCTCCGGAATGGCCTGGAGAGCTTTCTCCGCTGATTCGGGCTTTGCTTTCAAAGAGATTTCGGCGCGAAACCAAAACTCGAAGACAAGTCTATCGCCATCGAGCAGTTGGATGGCTTTGGATTGCAGCGCCGGACGAATCGAGGAGTCTATCTCCTGAGGCGGCTCTTTCTCGGCGATTTTCAGGGTCAGTTCTGCGGCCGGGGAAGTGCGAGCGAATTGCAGCAGGAGGAGCGCTCCTGTCAACAGCGGCAAGGTGATCAAATGGAGTCTGGTCATACTGTCCTCAACATTTTTCTCCCGAAGCTAAAACAAAAGGGCCGGAAACGCAATGGCTTCCGGCCCTCGAACAATGGGTTGGCCTGGGGGGTGAATTATCGCGAAAAAGCAGCGAGAAAAGCGCTCCGTTGCCCCACTGCTTCCCACCTCACATTGAGACCGTTGCCTTGAAAAGAAGCTAATTCCGTAAAGGCCGGGCAAGCATCCGTAACTTCGGTCAGCGGCGGATAAAAAGTCTCCTCGTTTCCGCAAAGATGATCCTTGCCGCCGAGGCACCGCGTGGAAATCTCCACCAAGTTGCCCGCTTTCACCGAGGCGCACCCGGCCTTGCTGCACCTGCCGAGGGCCACTTCCATCTTCGAAGCAACGACGTTCACCACTTCGCTGATCAACTGGCCGGCCATGGAACACGCCAGGTCTGCCAAGGCCTCCCGCTGCTCCGGGTTGGCTTTGGCATCAACGATCAGAACGGCCTTGCCACTGCGCGGTTGATAACGAAGGTCGCCCAGGGTGCCGTCTGCCCGCACGACCGCGATCACGCTTAAGCCATTCAGTTTGAGTCCCTTCCACGCTCCTTCGCGGACTGCCCAGACCATAATGCTCTCTTTCCCGGCGAGGCCCATTTCAGAATTGGCAATACAGGAACCGGTGTAAACATCGCACGAGCGCACTTCCAAATAACCGCCGGAAATGGCCGGCGCCGGCTTCCTGCCAGCCAGAATTGATCCGGCCGTCAGCGTCAGAAACAGAATGAGAAGAAAATGTTTCGCTTTCATAGGCAATAACTTCTCATTTATTGCCATACATTCAGCAAAAAACAATAAATTAGTTCGACCAAGTTTTTCAGGTGCGGCAACCAAGTCGCGCGGTTCACGCAGCGCGCCACCAACTCTCCGAAAGCGGTTTCGGAAGCGGCGGCGGCGTAACGGCGCAAGAGTTGTTGGTCATGGAGTGCCCAGGCTTTCACCTGACGGGCTTTCAGGCCTCTGCGCCGTGTCGGATCGTGTCAGATCTGGACGCGTTGCAGTCGGCGGCGTATGCACTAATGCGCCTGCAAACCGAGACCGGCGGCCAACTATCGCTCGAAGAAGTTCCCGATCCAACCGGAGCCCTTGGCAGAAGAGGCAGCGGTGGCTGGATTTGGAGTAGTCTGGTCTGGCAGAGTGGTTATTTTTGGTCAGCTTTTGTGGTTTACACGTAAGTTGCTGGAAATTAGTGTCTTGCGAAGAAAAGAATCCACGCCCGCCACTTTCCGGCAGGTTATTCATCCCCACCTTTCCAGCGCCAGAGCTCCAAGGATGCCCATGGCGCCACTCCTGGTTTGTTTAGAAGTTGAAGACCAACTGGAGATAGACGTAATCGGCATCCGTCGCTCCACCGGAACCAGCCAATGAATCCTTCACATAATTGCCGACAAAGAAATGGCCATACCCGGCCTGCAGCGCCGCGTAAGGCTGGAGGGCATAAGTGCCAATGAGATCGACTTCCGAACCGACGTAGCTGCCATACGCAGGATTGACGACGTAAGGTGCGCCGCGCTGGGCACCGTTGACCTGGTAAAAAGCATCCGCCGTGTCCGCCAGCCAGAACGCATGGTAATCCGCCGTCACCGTCAGCTTTTTCACCGGCTTGATCGAACTGGTCAAGCGCGCATTGTGCAGGTTCTGCCAGGAGACAAAATCCATGTAGCCATAGAACTTGTGGTTGGTCGGGAACAGGTTTTCAAAAGTCCCATGCTCGCCATCCGTTGGATTTCCATCGCCGGACGCGTAATTGTATTCCAGGCCAAGGCGCGGCGTGAGGGTGGTTTTCGTGCAAGTGTATCCCCCGGCGACATGCGCTGCGAAAGCTTCATGATCCAGGCTTGGCCCGGCGGCGGTGAATTTATAGCGGCCAAATTGCCCGGCCAATTCGGCCTCATAATCCCAGCCTCCCAACTGGCCGGGCAATGATTTGACCCGCAGGCCGATCGTGTAGATGTCCCGAGGGGAAACGCCGGACAACACCGGCGGCAAGCCCGCTCCAATCGCGGCGGGCGAACCTGTGCCCACATTGCGGCTTAAGAGGTAAAGCTGTGTTTCCTGTTTGGGGATGAGGGTCTTCGTCGAGGCGTAGAGGCCCGAAAGAGCGTCATAATCGTTGGCTTCATTAAAGGAGTTGTCATCCACCATCACAACTCGGCCGACAAATCCGTCCACCCAGATATCCCGATTTTCAAACCGGAGTTTGGCGGCATCAAAGACCCGGCCCACATTGTTCCAATCGAAAGCGCCGATCAGGCGTTCATCGCCATAAATCAGTTCCTGCCGCCCCACCTTGGCCGTGAGAGGGAATTCCCTGGCATTGCCCAACGTCAGGTGCGCCTGGTGCAGATCAAATTGATCGGCCTCCGGGTTGGGGTTGCGATCATCCTTTTGCGAGGAGCTGTCACGGCCTTCGACGAACGCCGTCAGCCACGGGCAGGGAGTATAGCCCACATGCACTTTCTCCCGGAGCAGCAAATACGTGTTATCCGCATTGCCGCCGGTCTTGCGAAAGTCTGCCGCGCCCGGCACGCCTGGCGCCGCAAAATGTTCCTTGTGCTCGAGCCGCAAGCGGACTTGCCCGCCCAGGTCCCAGGCGCGAAAGCCAGGAGATTGCCGGCGCAGCCAATCGTTGGCCAAGCCGGCGCTGGCACCGCTGGACGAGGGGGTTGGCGCGGCTTGGGGTTGAGGCGTTTGGCCGGAAACGGCGGGAGCCAGAAGGAGCAACAGCAGAGAGCCGAAAAGAATGCGGTGTTTTGTTTTCATGTGATGCGATTGTGTTTATGTTGCCGAGCCAGTCCGCGGCAGCAGGAGGTTTTCCTGCGCTGCAAACCGTCTGCCAGTGCGCTTGATCTACGGCTCGCACTTTTGCAGTCGGTTCGTTCAAGCGCAAATTTGCGAAGTTCCCGAAAAACATTGCTACCCCCGAATTGACAATTGCTGAACCTATTTTGGCGGGGACTTCGCCTCCGGCAAGCCGCGCTGACCTTTTAGGAATGCCTCGAGCGCGGCAAACGAATTGGCTGGATCGGCTGTGCCGTCCCAACGCTCCCAGAAGCGGGTCAGCGGCGTTTTTTCGACGTGCTGCTTGTGTTGGACATCGCCTTCGGAGGTGCTGCCCTGCGGTTGCCAATCCTGGCCGAGCGCCTCGCGGGTTTTTTTCAGCCATTCCTCGGCACCGGCCTGGTCGCCGCGTTTCCAGGCCAGGTAGCCCCGCAGGAAAAAGCCCGCCACAGCTTTGGGATTCGTCGCGCAGGCATCGGCCAGGCGTTGTTCCGCCATTTTCAGATCGTGGCGCAGCAAGGAGACTTCGCCGAGCACCAGCAACGCGCCGGTTTCTTCCGGGTTCAATGAGTGGGCTTTCGCCAGAGATTTCTCGGCGGCGGCAAGATCGGCATCGGATTGGGCAAAGATGGCGCGCAGCGTGCCCCATTGCTGAAAGCCGCGATGGCTCTGGGGATTGATTCGCGTCAACTCTTCCAACTGGGCCAGCGCACCCGGGGCGTCGCCTTGCGCCGCCAGGCATTGACCGAGGTAATAGCGCGAGTCTTCATGCCGGGGGTTCAATTCCAGCGCCTGGCGGAAAAGCTGGATGGCTTTGGGAATATTCTTGTCCACTTTCATCGCGTTCATGGCGCCGCGCTGTTTGTTCCAGAACTCAAGCAGGCGCGCCTTTTCGTCCGGCGGCTTGGCGGCGGGCGAAGTTCCGGTCCGCTCCTGGGAAATGGCGGCCTCTTTGCCTATTTCACTCTTCGCCGCCGACGTGAGTCCGCTCACTGTTTTTCCAGAGGAATTCAGAGCGGACTCACGTCCGCTGCTACGATGCAGGGGCGCAGCGCTCGACGACCCTCGGGACAGTCTCCCCACGCCATCAGCGGATGGAAGCGGCTCAGGGCGGCTGGTTTGAGGCGCACCGTCGGACTTCCTGCCCCTGCGTATGGGCGTCGGATCGCCTTCGGTGATTTCCCAAGTCACGTTGGCGTCCAGGTTGGCGAAAAAATTGGTGGGACCGGCGTGCCAGCGGACTTCGAGTTGTTCCACCTGATTCGCGCCGCCCAATCCGAAATGCAGCACGCGAGTGTGCTGCGAGAGGTACGAGACCCCCGTCACCGACCGGCGCAGCCCCACGCCGCCCACGTGGGCGATGACTTTCGACCCATCGCCGAAACCAAGCGGCGCGCCGTTTTTCAGCCGGCTGCGCAAGCGAATCTTCAGCCAGTGGCCGGTCTGCATGTCGTTTCGCAACAATTGCACCCCCTCGCCCAAATGCACAAAGAGTATGTCCATGTCGCCGTCGTTGTCGTAATCCGAGATCGCCAGGCCCCGGCTGACGTGCTGCTCGGCAAGCGATTTGTGCAAGGGCGCCAGGTTGTGGAAATGTTCGCCGCGCCGGTTCCAAAACAGAAACGGCTCCTGCGGTTTCAACTTCCGCGGGAGCGGCCCGTCCATCTCGAGGGTGTTGCCGTTGACGGCGACGAGGTCGAGCCAGCCATCGCCGTCCAAATCGACGAACTCCGTGCCCCAGCCGACATAGGGCAAGGCGATCTGGCCGAGGCCCTTCATATCGGCGATGTCCATGAAGCGGAGCGGGTACTTTGGAGAGTTGGATTTTTGGATAGGTGGATTGGTGGGGGAGTGGGAAGCCTTGGCCATTGGCAAAGGATGGCCTGAGTCAGGAGGCGGACGCTGCGAATGGTCAGACGGCGAAGGCGCGTTGCCGGCCGTGGGTTTTTTTGCCGCCGGCTTGGCGCTGAAGTCGGCCAGGAGATTATCGTAAAGCGCGTTTTCCTGGGCAACCCAGTGCGTGATGTAGAGGTCATCATCTCCGTCGCGATTGTAATCTCCCACCGCCATGCCCATGGCGCTGCGGTAGTCGGCCACGTAGGCCGGGTGACTGATGTCCTCAAATCTCCCGCCGATGTTGCGGTAGAACACGTTGTCCGAAACGTCGTTGGCGACATAAAGGTCCAGCCAGCCGTCGTCGTCGAAATCATGCCACAGCCCGCCTAGGCTGCGGCCTTCGGGATTGGTCACTTTGAGATTTGGCGCGACATCGGTGAAGGTGCCATCGCCGTTGTTATGAAAGAGCGCATTGGTTCCGCCGGGATATGAGGCGGGATTCAGAGTGAAAGGGACGAACAAGCCTAACTGGACAGAGCCGCGGGCCACATCGGCTTCGTTCTCGACATACTGGAGGTAGTTGCAGACGTAAAGGTCAAGCTGGCGGTCGTTGTCGTAGTCGCCCCAGGCGGCGTCGGACCAAAACCCTTTCAAGTTGGGCAAGCGAGCATCGCGGATAAACTTGCCCAAGCCACCTTCGTTGTGAAACAAGAGCAGCGCATTGTAGCCGGTTACTGCCAGATCGAGATGGCCATCGCCGTCATAATCGCCCCAGGCCGCCGCCATGCCGTGAAGACGGGTCTCCGGGAAACCTTCCACCTTGCGGAAGGCGCCGTCGCCCAGGTTTTCGTAGAGTTCGCAGGGCAAAAGCTTGTCAACGGGCAAATTCATCGCGCCGCCCGCGCTGACCAGGAACAAATCGTCGTCGCCGTCGTTGTCGTAATCTCCCCAGGCGGCGCCGGGTCCCATGTCTTCGGGCATTTGAGAAGTGCGTTCGCTGGCGAAGGTGCGAAACGAACTCAAGCCGGCTTCGCGCGTCACATCGGCCAGCCGTGGCCGTGGCGCGTCGGGAGGCAGGTTGCGGGCCAACTCGCTGGTCACGTCGGCCAGCTTTTCGTCCGGCTGGTATTGCCTGGGGCGGGTGCGGAAATGGAGGATCACGCCCGCGGCCAATCCCACGGCCACTACTACGGACAGAATGGCGACGGTCCAGCGCAGACGCCTGCGGCGCGGGCTGAGCGGGGCCTTGCCGGGTGACGGCGGGCAGGAGGCGTTGTCAGCTACTGGCTTGGTGTCGTTGTTCACGCCGCTGTTACCGGCCCGAAGCGGACTCCAGCGCCACCTGGCGGGCCGCGGGCGCGGCGGTTTGTGCCTTGGGTTTGACATGCACGGTGGCGGTGGCCCGGGCGATTTCTGTCACGGGCGAAGTAAGCTTGTTGGTTTCGCCAAAGAGAAAGTTGAGGAGGAATTGATCCACTTTGCGGTATTGCAGCGAGACGTTGATCGTGTATTGGCCCGCTTGCGCCGGGGCCGGGACTTCGACCTTTTGATCTCCCTGCCACTTGTCGGTCGGTGGCACTCCCGGTCCTTGGGCCAGTGATACCGTGCAGGGGATCGAGTATTGCACCGTATCGGAATAGCCGGGGAAGAGCGACCGGCGATAGCGCACACCGACCATTTCCCACAGGTTGTGGCGGTCAATGAGATTGCCGTGCTGGTCCACCGGTTCGGCCTTGAAAAGGAACGTTCCCGGCTCGATGAAATTTTTCTCATCCCGCTTGCCGGAGCTGTAAATCAGTTGGCCGGCTTCGTCGGTGACGCGAACTTCCAGCCAGCTTTGAATGATGTCGAGCGGTCCGGTGGGAAAATCGTGGCCGACTTTGTTCGAGGCCATGACGACGCGCAACGGGATCGGCTCGCCGGGCGCCACGTTCTCCGGCACGTTCAACGCGACTTTCACAATGGCGCCCTCGGCCCATTTCTCCCGGATTTCGGGCACCTCATATTTGCCTTGCAGCCAGCTTTCGGTGAGCTTGACCTGTTCTTCCCAGCCTTCGAGTTTGAGCGCCAGCGGCATGAGTTGGTTGGAAGCCAGGAACCGGTGGCTGCGATGTTTGCCATCACCCGGAGTGCGATTGTAATCGCTGACATCGCCGGCGGCCGGGTCCGTGGAGTCCACCAGCGGCATGTGGCATTCGCGGCATTCCAAGGTCTTTTTCGGGTCACCTTTATGATTCCAGTGGCTGGCCGCCCAGTTGTCATATTGATTTTGCAGTTGCACCCAGCCGACGCGGTTGACCTCCTGGTCGATGAACTGCTTGTGGCAGGCGGCGCAGTATTCCGGCTTTTTGAACATGCGCTTGCTCAGCTTGTTGTGCTCCTCCGGGTAGGCCCGAATCAGAAAATCCCGCGCCACCTTGCCGGCGCCATCCTCCTGCCATTGCCAAAGGTACTCGCGCGGCTGGGTCATGGTGAAATTCGCATTGCCTTTGACGTCCGTCTCGCGGATGGCGTGGCAGGAGAGGCACGACACTCCTTCCTGGTAGCCGTGCAAGCCGGTCAGGTTCTCGGCAAAGATATTCTTGGCGCCCGAGAAGAGCGAAATTGGATCGTGGCAGCCGCCGCAGTAGCGCGTCGATTCCGGCCCGTTCTGCTTGGCCATGACTTCTTGGATGCCCTGAAACACCGTGTCCATGGCCGCGTAGCGATGGGCGCTCGGCTTCCATTCCCGCACAATTTGCTCGTGGCAGCCGGCCGTTCCGCAGGTCACGGAACCGGCCAGCGAACGGGCGTCAAACGCGCCACCGCTGTCGGTCTTGGCCAGGCTGGGAGCGAAGGGCCGGTTCGTGCCGTAAAGGTAGCTGTAATCCTTGGGAAACTCGTTCACGTAGCGCGTGCCGGAATAGAATTGGGCCAGGCCCACGACGAGCAGGATGCCAACCACCGTCGCGCCAAAGGTTTGCGCCGCGTAACCAAACACGGCCTGGGGCTGCCCACCCTGCCACACGCGGAGAAAGGAAAAAAAGACGTGTGGCAGGATGGCGCCAAGGGTCGCGAAGGTGGAAATGAGGTGCGTCTTCCGCCAAAAACCCGAGGTGCGGATATCGAGCAACCCTTGCCACGTCACGACGACACCGGAAAGCGAGCAAATCAAGAGCGCGAGCAACCCAACATATCCCAGCAACACGATGTGGGAGAAGGCATAACGCCGGTAATCCAGCAGGTGCTGCCAGCAGTACCAGGCCAGCGGCAGCAACGTCACCGCCCCGATCACCGTGTGGACGATGACACTCCATTGAATAGCAGGATGAAAAGGCGAGAAGGTGACGGCCAGTCCTGAAACGGCTTCAAATAACAGCGCCGCCATGCTGGCTTTTGCCAGCCACGAGGCCCAGCCCGTGCGAAGCTGCTTGGTGGTATTGGATGGATTTTCCATAGTCTCTCTGCTCAAATCTGGCAATGACTCAGGCGCGACTCTCTCGGATCGGATCGGATCGGTTTGTTTGGTGTTGCTTCGGTATGGCAGAACTTTTAACCAACAATCCTCACGGCCACATTGACACAAATCAAAGAATCGAATTCCAGGCATGATGGTCGTTAACAAGAGCGATTTTAAGTTTGCCAAATCAGCTTGCGCTTGTCGTGGTGGTGCGATCCAAACCAGATGAAGGATATTGTCCTTTTCGCGCCGGCTGCTACTTTCGGACTCGTGACCTTGCTCTTGCTCGGCTTGCTCAGCGCCTTGGCAGCCACTAACCAACCGGCTGCAGTCAGCAATCTTGTCGCCAAGACCACCGGGATTTCGGTGGCCGTGGCTGACCCCAATGATCCGGTAGAAAGGGAATACCAGAAACTGCTGGCCGACGATGATGCGGCGCAGGAAGAGGCCGACAAGTGGATTCGCGAAGCGCAAGCGTTTGAGGAAAAGGGGGCCGGCCTCCCCAAGGCCACCCTCGGTCTGAAGGTGGAACAACGCCTCGAACCAGTGCGCAAAGCGTATGAAGATTTTCTGCAACGCCACCCCAAACATGTGGCGGCTAGACTGGCCTATGGCAGCTTTCTCAATGACATCCGGCGCGAGGAGGATGCGGTGGAGCAATGGGAAAAGGCCCGCCAGATTGATCCGCAGAATCCTGCCGCCTGGAATAACCTCGCCAATTATTACGGTCATTCCGGCCCGGTAAAAAAGGCCTTCGAGTATTACACCAAAGCCATTGAACTTGATCCAAAGGAACCGGTTTACCTGCAGAATTTTGCCACCACCATTTACCTGTTCCGGCAGGATGCGATGGAACTGTACCAAATTAACGAGCAGCAAGTTTTTGATCGCGCCCTGGACATGTACCGAAAAGCCTTGAAACTGGACCCCAAGAACCTGCTCCTGGCTACCGACCTGGCGCAGACTTTTTACGGAATCAGGCCGCCGCGTACCGGAGAAGCTCTGGCCGCCTGGAACGACGCCCTAAATCTCGCGACCAATGCGGTGGAAAAGGAAGGCATTTACCTGCACCTGGCCAGGGTCGAGCTTAATTCAGGCAAGTTTGACGAGGCCCGGAATCATCTGAACAGCGTCACCAACGACACGATGTCGGTCCTCAAGAACCGCCTGCTAAAGAATCTGCTGGAAAAAGAAAGCCGCGCCAGGAATACCAATGCCCCGGCGAAGAAGGACTGAGCACGGCTCCCTCCGGGAAACCGTCACTGTAGGCAAGGATTCTTCCTCCTCGTCCTCCTCTCCAACCAGGACGTCTCGGGGCTTTGGTGTTTTTTACTGCCGGTCATTGGTCATCGACGGCTGCGACCGCGGGGACTTTCGTGGTTTTCCGTCCGCCGGCGGCGGTTCACGCATGGGCCGCTGATCGCGGCGCTCGTCCCGTTTGCGCAATTCCTCCCTCGACTCGCCCGATTTGTGGGCCGAACGCGGCTTGAAGACCTCTTCATACTTTTTCTTTTGCTCCGGGTTCAACTCCAGGAGAATCTGCTCGCGGACCATGCGAAACTCCTCGCGCGCTTGGGGAGCGACGGGTTCCCACATTTTTTTTATTCGTTCCTGGCTTTCCTGTAACAACTTCTCAATGCGCTCATTTTGGGCAGGCGTCAGGTTCAGATGCCTTTGCATGCGGCGCAGGTATTCCGTGCGTTGCTGAGACGACCATGGCATCGCCGTACTCTCGCCGGAAGGAGGCCGGGCGGCTTTGGGCGCTTTGAGCCTGACGGTCAGCCCCCCCGTCACAACTCCCGCGCCGAAAATGACCAGCGCAGCCAGAATGGCCTTCCAAGCCTTCACCAGGATTCTCCAAAGGTATTCAAGGGGGCCAAAACGGTGCTTTCCAAATCGGCGGCCAGCGTTTCGCTCGAACCGTTGCGTTCGGCCGTGAAGACCGTCCACAAGCTCAGGCAAAGCGTGATCGCCACGCACGTCGCGGCGGCGCGCCACAACGAGCGGGACCAGAACGTCCACGCATCCATCGCGGTTTGTGAGGCGACGTGGGCGGCGATACGGGCCATGATCCGCTTCTCAAAAGCGTACGGCACCGCCTCAGCGGGCGGGTGCGCCCGGGCCACGCCCAGGAGTTTCTTCTGCAATTCCATGATCTTCATAAGGCCTCAATTCAACAGACGCCAGTCTGGAAGCGAGGGTTACAGATACTTTTCCCGCGCTATTTTCGCCAGGCATTTTCGCATCTCCGCGCGCGCCCGGAAAGCCCGGACTTTGACCAGAGGCACTGACCAGCCGGTTAAGCCGGCGATTTCTTTGACGGACCGCTCTTCGATTTCCAGAAGGGTGATCACGAGGCGGGCGGCGGGGGAAAGTTGGCTCAGGATTTTTTGCACCAATTGGCGCGCGGCGGCGCTGGTCTCGCTCGCTTCTTGAGGGCGGGTGGCGCATCGCTCCAGCCAGTCGTGTTCAGGATCGCTGATATCGGCAAAGGTGATTTCTCGATTCCGTTGATGGCCCCGCAAAAAATCGTAGCAAGTCCGGACGGTCAGGCGCATGAGCCAATGCTCGAAGGGGGCTTCAGCCCGGAAGCTGGCCAGCTTTTGAAACGCTTTGATAAAGACCTCCTGCACGATGTCTTCCACCTCATCTTCACGGCGGGCATAGCGTCGAACGGTGGCAAAGACGCGGGGCTGATACTTCTTCACCAGCGGTTCAAAACTGGCCACGTCGCCTTGCAACACAGCCGCGATCAGTTCCGAATCTGCAGGTTCCATCAACGTGCAAACTGCCATAATGAAGCCCGTTATAAAAGCCGAAAGCCACTGCTGAATGGCAGCGGCTTTCGGACCGAAACCCAATCCCCAATTGCCAACCTAATTCGGCGCGGGGCTGGACGACGGACGTGGCGGCCGGTTGGTGGCCGGGTTGTTGCCCGGCGGGGGAGGCTTTGGCTCCGCAGCCGGCTGCGGGCTGCCAGAACCTTCAGGCCGGGGGCCCAGGACATCATCAGGCCGTCCCGGCCGCGGGCGGAGGCGCGACCGGTCATCCGCTGGCCCTCCTTGTTTCATTTGTTCCATTTGCCCAGGCTTCAGCAAAGGCCGCATTTTGGCATAAGTCCTGGCCCTCAGAACGGCCATATCCCCTTCGATCTTACCCACTTCCAAGGCCTTGGCGCGGATCAATTCTTCGTCGATTTTCTCAGCCTGGACCGCCTGCTCCAATTCTTTGCGTGCCTGACGCAGCTTTTCGCTCAAGACTCTGGTCTCCTCTCGGGTGCTTTCCATGGCTTGCCGAATGGCCGTGCTTTGCTCTTGGCCGAGGCCTTCGTCCGCCGGACCGCGCCGGGGAGGACCACTGCCCGGCCGCAGGCGCGGCGCATCGACTGCCGACGGAGGACGGTTGGAAGGGGCAACAGGCGCAAGTTGGGCCGCCGCCATGAGCGCGGCGCCAAAGGCCAAAGCCATCGACGAGATTCCGACAAGAAAAGTGCTGTTCAAGTTCGTTTTCCGGATTCCTGACGCAAGCAACATACGTTTAATTCACTTGTCACGTCCTGAGGACCTGACTCAAACCGTTCATAGGGACGGACAAGCACGTGCCAAGACGATGCGGCTTCGCCCAAGGTTACATCTGCGCGTCCTGCCAGCCGTCAGAGAGGACCGGGTCCCTCATCGGAAGGCCTTGGCGTGTCGCTGGTAATGCCAAGAGCGCCTTCGAGTTCGGCCGAGAACATCCTCAGTTCGTTAATGATTTTCTGTGGTTGCTCCACCAGGCTGTCGATGAGCCGGGGGGCCATATCCGGCTTGCGCCGGATCAATTCGGCAGCGGCGACGATGAGGGACAAGTGGTTGTTCACGTTGTGCCGCAGATTGGAGAGCTTCTGGTTTAGTTCAGCAACGTGCCCAGGCAAAATAGTCACCGGTTGATTTGGCAAGCCCATGACGAACGATGATCACGTCGGCCATTGAATGCAAGCCGGTTTACGAGGGGCGGCAGTTTTTTGGCCGATTTTTGCTGGTTGACACCCGGAACCGGCGAAACTACGCTGCTCCGCTTGACTGCCAAGCCGGATGGATAATGGTTATCCATACCGGGCTGGAATCCTGGAGAGGAAGTGAGAAAGCATTGACGGAAATAAAACTGAAAAAAGGCGAATCGGTTGAAAAGGCGTTGCGCCGGTTGAAAAAGCGCATCGACCGCGAAGGCACTTTAAAAGAAGTGCGCAATCATCGGCATTTTGAAAAGCCCAGCGAAAAGCGGCGCCGCAAGATGAAGGTGGCCCGTTTCTCAGCGATGTTGAGCGCTCGCTACGCGGATTTATAAAAGACTGAATGCTCAGGGCCGGGTGCGGTCGAAGCTCTTCATCGCACTCGGCTCTTTTTTCTTATGTATGCGCTGTCCACCTGTTGGAATTCCAATCGGCACACCGATGGCCGCGCCATGTTGCGCGAGATTCGCGATCTCGGTTTTGAATATGCCGAGTTGAGCCACGGCATTCGCATCAGCCTGCTGCCCGGCGTGCTGGATGCCGTGGATGCCGGTGAAATCAAGATTTCCACCCTGCACAATTTCTGTCCCTTGCCCATCGGCGTCAATCACGCCGCGCCCAACCTGTTCAAGTTCAGTTCTCCCGACCAGCGCGAGCGGGACAACGCCTGGCGGCATTCTCTGAAAACCGTTGAGACAGCCGCCCGCTTGAAGGCGCAGTTGGTCGTCATCCACATGGGCTGTATCGACATGAAGGATTATACCGACAAGCTGATCGACCTGGTTGAACGAGGCGAAAAGGAGAGCCCAAAATACGAGAAACTCTGCCAGGAAGCCATGAATAAGCGGGAGCAGAAAAAGGAGAAGTATGTCGAGTTCGCCTACGAAATGCTCCGGCGTCTGGCCGAGGAAGCCGCGAGGCTCGGCCTCAAGCTCGGCATTGAAAACCGCGAAGGCCTGGAAGAAATCCCCTTGGAGAGCGACTTCACCCTGTTCTTCAAGGAATTCCCCGATCCAACCGTTTGTTACTGGCACGACACAGGCCATGCCCAGATCAAGCACAACCTCGGCTTTATCGATCACGCCATGCACTTGGAATCGCTCGCGGACCGCTTGTACGGCTTTCACATTCATGATGTCCGATTCCCCGCCATGGACCATTGCCCGCCGGGGAGCGGCACGGTTGACTTCGCCGCGTTGAAGCCGTTCGTCAAACCCGAGCACATCAAGGTCTTTGAGTTGCACCCGGCGGTCCCTGTCGAAGAACTGCAGCAAGGTGTGGCCTACGTGAAAGCGATCTGGGGCGAGGTGTGAAAAAGGGGCTGCATTTGGGGAGAATCAGTTGGCGTTTGGCGATTTGCGGGCTGCTGCTCTTCTGGATTTTTAACCTCATCTTTGTCAATGAAGGCCGCTCCGCCTGGCAACGGCAGGGATTGAACTGGGAGCAGCTTTCCCGCGCCCAGCAATGGCACATCGCCTGGACCGAGGGACCCCGCGAACTCTGGAACACCGTTCGCTTGGTGGAACCGATCGCCTTGGCCATCTCCTTGGTTTTCATGGGTTTGACCTTGATTCTGGGCGTATTCCGCTGGCAAATGGTTCTGCGGGTCCAGGGCTTGGCTCTGCCCTTGGGCCGGGCCATGGAAATCTCGTTCGTGGCCCATTTCTTCAATTCGTTCCTGCTCGGCTCAACCGGCGGCGATCTCATCAGAGCCTACTATGCCGCCCGCGAAACCCATCACAAAAAAACCGAAGCCGTCGTCGCCGTGCTGGTGGACCGTCTCCTCGGCTTGTTTGTCATGCTGCTGTTTGCCTGCGGCATGATGCTGCCCAATCTTTCGCTGCTCCTGGCGCACCGGCGGTTGGCGGCGTTGTCCTGGCTGATTGTCGCCATGATGTTTGGCTGCGGTCTGGTCGTGATTCTGTCATTCTGGGGAGGCCTTTCCCGGACATGGCCCGAAGCCAGAAGCTGGCTGCGCAGATTGCCCAAAGGCGATTTATTGGAGCGCTGCCTGGGGGCTTGCCGGCAATTTGGCCGGGAACGGGTCTTTCTGATCAAGGCCTTGGGTCTCTCCATGGCGTTGAATGTGATTTGCGTTCTGCAAATCCTCTCCCTGGCCTGGGGATTGCACCTGAAGATCGCGCCGCTGGCGTTGTTTGTCATCGTGCCCATGATCATCTGCATCTCGGCTTTGCCCATTACACCCAGCGGATTGGGCGTGCGCGAGAATCTGTATGTGTTGATGCTGGCGGCGCCGGAAATCAATGTCGCTGCCACCCAAGCGCTCTCCCTTTCTCTCTTGGCTTATGCGGGCAGCCTGATCTGGAGCCTGATTGGCGGTTTGGTTTATCTTAGCTTGAAGGAAAGCCATCACTTGGCCGAAGTCACCAAAGCAGATAGGACTGCTGACTAGAGGAGTGAGGTCAAGGCCGTCTCCCACCCGCCGGTTTTGGCGAAGCCGAACAGCCCCAAAACACTTTCGCTGGATTTTCTTCGCCGGCGAGAGCATCATTCTCACCGTATGAAATTAATCCTTTCGACGCATAACGTGACGCTGACCAAAGCCATTGAAGATCACATCCTCAGCCGCATTGATAAACTGGAGCATCTGGACCGCTGGGCCATCAATGCGCGGGTCACGTTAGAGCATGACCACACCAAAGTTCCCGAACGCCAATTCACCTGCTCGTTGCGGTTGGCCGTCCCCGGCCCCGACCTCTACGCCGAAGATTCCGAAAGCGATCTCTATGCGGCCATTGATCTGGTGGCCAAGAAGATGGAGCAACAGATCCGCAAACGCCACAACAAGTACAAAGCCCGCAACCACGCCGATGCTTCCAGCAGCAAGCGTCGCCGCCAGGATTCCAGCGGCTAAGTGGACATGACCACAAAAGGATTGCCGCCAGCATTCACCGGCAAGAACTGACGGCCCCGTGACCACGGCTGGGTCTGGGTCTGGACCGTGCCCTTGAATGTGTTATTCGGTTCCCATGATTCTCCGCGCCCGCACCCTGTTGCCCGTGACGCTGCCTCCGATAGAGGATGGCGCGGTTGGTGTGTCGGAGCAGCGCATCCTGGCCGTGGGCCGCTGGAAGGATCTGCGCCGCCAGTTCGCAGGCGCCACCACCGATCTGGGCGAGGTGCTTCTGTTGCCCGGATTGGTCAACGCCCATTGCCATCTCGATTACACGGACATGGCCGGGCAGCTCGCGCCGCCCAAACTGTTTCCGGATTGGATCAAAGGCTTGCTCGCGCTCAAGACCCATTGGAGTTACTCCGATTACGCCCAATCCTGGCTGCGCGGCGCGCAGATGCTTCTGGGCCATGGCGTCACCACCGTGGCCGATATTGAGGCGGTGCCGGAATTGCTTCCCGACGTGTGGGCAGCGACACCCCTGCGGGTCCATTCCTATCTGGAAATGACCGGGGTCAAGAGCCGCCGGCCGGCTCGGCAAGTCCTGCAAGCAGCCATCGACAAGATCGAGTCGCTGCCCGCCGCCCAAGGTTCGCCCGGCCTTTCGCCGCATGCCCCCTATTCCACGACTCCTGAATTGCTGCGCCTGAGCGCGAAGGCCGCGCGGAAAAAGCGTTGGCGCCTCACCATGCACGTCGCCGAGTCGGAACCGGAATTTGACATGTTCCAGTCACGGCGCGGGCCGCTTTTTGCATGGCTGAAAAACCAGCGCGACATGGCCGATTGCGGACACGGTTCGCCAGTCCAGCACTTGGACAAACATTGGTTGCTCAGCGACCGGTTGCTGGCGGTGCATGTGAACTATCTTGGACTGCACGATGCCGCCTTGCTGGGCCAACGCAAGGTCAGCGTGGCGCATTGTCCGCGCAGCCATCGCTATTTCCAGCATCAACCGTTTCCCCGTCGCGAATTGATGGCCTCAGGTGTCAACGTATGCCTGGGCACCGACAGCCTGGCCAGCGTGCGGAAAGAACGCGGTGAACCTTTGGAGTTGAATCTGTTTGCTGAAATGCGCGCCTTTGCCGAAGCCAATCCGGGGTCGCCGCCCGCCTCGATTCTGCAGATGGCGACCATCAACGGCGCGCACGCTCTGGGGTTGGAGGGAAAGATCGGCGAGCTTTCGCCGGGCGCGCAGGCGGACCTCATCGCACTCCCGTTCTCCGGCCGCCTCAGCCAAGCCTACGAAGCGGTGCTGCGCCATGCCGGGCCCGTTCCCCGGGTCATGATTGGCGGACGTTGGGTTGTGGGGCAGGCGCCATGACGGCGCTGATGTTGATTGTTCGCCAACCCGGAGCGTTGTCGCCGCACCCGGAAGGCTGGTATCTGTTTACCGTGGCTGCGCTCGTGAGAGCGCGGCAAATCTTCTGCCCCACGGCATTCAATCGTAGTCGCCCCGAAATCAGCCGCGCTCTCACGAGCGCAGCCACCACGGCAAACAATACGAAGGTTGCAGTTGCAGCCTGCGGCTGTTTCAATCGGCGCTGGAACTGTCCGAGCGAAGCCGTTTTCGGCGGCAGCAAGATGCGTTAGATTCATGAGCGCTCAGAGAATTCTGGTCCGAGGCGTAAACTGGCTTGGCGATGCCGTCATGAGCACGCCCGCTTTGCTGCGCCTCCGCCAAGCGCGTCCGCAGGCGCACATAACGTTGCTCACCCTCGATAAGCTGGCGGACCTTTGGCGGCATCATCCCGCTATCGACACCGTCATAACGTTCACTCGCAACGACGCGGTCTGGCAGGTGGCCCGGCGGTTGCGGTCGGAGCAATTTCACTGGGCGGTGGTTTTGCCGAATTCGTGGCGGTCGGCGCTCGAGGTTTGGCTGGCGCGAATTCCGCAGCGACTCGGTTACGCCGGCCAGGGACGGGGGACACTCTTGACTCAAGCCATCAAGCCGAGGCCCGGCGCCGTGCGCATGCGCAAGCGTTCGGCCAGTGAAATACGGGAACTGATCCGACGGCCTGAATCACTGACCTCGCCCGGGCGTGACTCTGCGGCTCATCATATCCATCAGTATTTGCATTTGGCAGCAGCTTTGGGAGCCAATCCGGAACCGCTGCCTCCGCAACTGGTGGTAAGCACTGAGGAAGTGCAGGATGCTTTGGCCCGTTTTGGCCTTGAATCCGACGGCGCATCAGCGCGGCCTTTGTTGGGACTGAATCCGGGCGCCGAATACGGTCCTGCCAAACGCTGGCTGGAGGATCGTTTTGTGGCCGCCGCCCTCGAGATGCGAAAACGCGCCGACTGCCGTTGGGTCATTTTTGGCGGCAAGGGTGACATCGAACTGGCCAATCGCATCGCGGCCGGGATCGAATCCGCCGGTTCGGGAGAAGCGGGCGGCCCTGCACGGTCAATGAACCGCGCGGTCTGGAATCTGGCCGGCTCAACCGGCTTGCGGGAACTCTGCGCCTTGCTCAAGGCCTGCCGCGCGCTCCTGACCAACGACACCGGTCCGATGCACGTGGCCGCCGCCGTGGGCACGCCGGTGGTGGCGCCGTTTGGCAGCACCTCGCCGGTATTGACCGGACCCGGCCTGCCCGGCGATCCGCGGCATCATTTGCTCCAGGCGGCCGTGTCGTGCGCTCCCTGTTTCCTCCGGGAATGCCCCATTGACTTCCGCTGCATGGCCAGCCTCACCGTCGAACGGGTCGTGCAAGCGTTGATGAAATGTCGTTAACCGGCTGCGCCAAGTGATCGCGGATCATTTTCAGGAGGATGAACGACTCTCGCTCGCGCTCTTCCAGGGCACCCATGATGCA
>CAYIIH010000005.1:0-71296 GCA_964363225.1 uncultured Verrucomicrobiota bacterium
AGCAGCGCCGCCCTACCGGTTTTAAGGGTACAAGGCGCGAAAGAAGTTCGGGGGGTTTTCTCCTGGGGTGAGGGCGAACATGCCCCTGACTGAAAGCCATCGCGACCCTCTTCATTCCACTGAGAACGGCGACGAACCCCGCGCCTAACGGAAATGGGACCAGCTTCAGGTTCAGCCCGCTGTTCTTTTGGGTGTTAAAGCCTTGGTGTTCGATGTTGCAGCGGATGCGTCCCCCTTGCGCGGCCACAGCGGCGACAGTGTTGGGACGGAGGAGTAAATTTGTGCTCGCAAATGCTCAGGGGGGGGCCGCAGGCATAAAAGGAGTCCCCGCTGAGGCACCAGGGCGTTTGGGGAAAACCGGCCTTCAACTGCCGGGCCAGCTGGGCAAAGGCTTTGAGTTGAGAATATTCCGTTGTAAGCGACGCCGGATTCGCTACTGTCAGACACTCATGAAACCGCATCACTTGCTTCTTCTCGCTCTCCTGAACGCTGCCGCCGCTGTGGGATTTGCAGCAGACACGCCGGTCTCTGCTCCCCAACCCACCAACGCCGCCGCGTCGGCGCGACGCCCTCAATTCACCGCGCCCGTGCGGTCGCCGGAGGTGCAGGCCGATCGCCAGGTGACCTTCCGCTTGCGCGCACCCAAGGCCGCCGAGGTCATTGTGGCCGGGCAATGGGCCAACGGCCGCGCGCCGATGGCCAAGGATACAAACGGCGTGTGGAGCGTCACTGTGGGTCCCGTCGAACCGGGCGTCTGGGAATACAGCTTTCAGGTGGACGGCCTGTCCATGATCGATCCCGGCAATCCGGCGATCAAACCGATGCGCGAGCCGCGCACGAGCATCCTGCGCCTGCCGGGCCAGCCGGCGCTGCCTCATGATTTCCAGGACGTGCCGCACGGCGTCGTCCACTTGCACAATTACCACTCCAAGTCGCTGGGGCGGCTGCGCGAGTTGGCGGTGTACACGCCGCCGGGCTACGACCAGCCGGCCGGGATCAAGTTCCCGACGCTCTTCCTGCAGCACGGCGCGGGTGACAACCAGGCCACCTGGACCGTCCACGGCAAGGCACACTGGATACTCGACAACCTCATCGCCCAGGGCCGGGCCAAGGCGATGGCGGTGGTGATGATGGATGGACACGCGGCCGCGCCGGGCGCAGGGGCGGCGGGATTCCAGGAGAATACGAAACTCTTCGAGCGGGATTTGCTGGAGGACGTGATGCCGTTCGTCGAGGCGAACTACCGCGTGAGGACCGATGCCGCCAGCCGCGGCATCGTTGGTCTGAGCATGGGTGGTGGACAGTCGCTCACGATCGGGCTGAATCATTCGGACCGGTTCGCCTGGGTGGGCTCATTCAGTGCCGCCATCCCGTCGCGCGAAACGGTCGCGGGCGTCCTCAGCGACCCGGCGGCGGCCAACAAGCAGTTGAAGCTGCTCTGGATTGGCTGCGGCAAAGAGGACTTCCTGCTCAAGCGGAACGAGGAGTTCATTGCCTTGCTCAAGGAGAAGAATCTGCAGCATGAATGGCATCTGAGCGACGGCGGTCACAGTTGGCCGGTCGGGCGCATTTATCTCGCCGAGTTCGCGCCTAAGCTGTTTCAGTAAGCTTCCGGCGGAAAGGCGCTCCATGAATCCCGACGCGCAACGCAAAGCGCAGCAAAGGGCCGATCGAATCGCTGCCTTTCGCGCCGAACTGGCCGACCTGGAGCGGGAGCAGGGGTTGACCCTGACGGCGGAACAGCGCTCGCGTCTCGAGGCCCACCTTGAGGATGTGTTGTCGGCGCTGACCCGGCAATATGGCGTCGCAGTCTCTGAATCCGCCAAGCGCATCTCCTGGGGGATGCGCATCGCCACGTTCTTGGGGGGCGTGGCCTTTTTTGCGGCCATCGTCCTCTTTCTCCACCGCATCTGGGGCGTGCTGCCGTCGTTCGCGCACGCTCCGCTGCTCGTGGCCGTTCCCTTGTTGCTGCTGGCGGCGGCGGAATTCGCGTTCCGCCGGGGCGTTGACATTTACCACACTGCTCTGCTGATCCTGGCCGCCGGAGCGGCTTTTGTCATGGAGCTGAACGCCCTGGGCAGCACCTGCAACATGACGCCCTCCGCTCACGCCCTGCTGGCCTGGGCGGCCTTTGCCCTGCTGGCTGCTTATGCTTATGGACTCCGTCTCCTCCTCGGCGCCGGGTTGCTGCTGTTCTGCGCTTACACCGCCGCGCTCGGGACCGCAGCCGGCGGCGGTTATTGGGCGAGTTTCCTGGATCGGGCTGAGTTCCTCATTCCGCCGGCTGCAGCCCTCTATGCAGTCCCGATGCTGAAAGTCCATCGCGAGCCGCACGACTTCGATTTCGTCTATCGCCTCTGCGGCGCGGCGACGGCGCTGACCGCCCTCTTGATTTTGTCCGAAAGGGGCGACCTCTGCTGCTTGGATCTCTCTGCCCGCGCCGTGGAAGTGCTTGGCCAACTGGCAGGCTTGGCGCTGAGCGCGGGGGTTATGTTCCACGGACTTCGCCTGGGCCGGAGCGGTCTCGTGAACCTGGGTGCGGTGGCCTTTGTCGTTTTTCTCTATGTCCGGCTGCATGCCTGGTGGTGGGATTGGATGCCCAAGTATCTATTCTTCCTGTTGATCGGCATGATTGCCCTTGTGTTGCTCTTTGTCTTTCGGCGCATGCGGACGCGCCTGACGGAAAGGACTGTGCCATGAAGCGCGCGCTGGTTCTGGCTGCGGCTGCGGCCGTCGTTCTGGCGTCCAATGCCTGGGTCCTGATCTCGGCTAGGCGAAACCAAACCGATGCTCGCGGCGGCGCTGTCGAGTTGACGGAACGTGAGCTCCGTTTGCCTCCGATGATCGGCGACAGCACCGCCATTTTGCTGGAACTGAAATGGGACGCCTATTCCAGCGCTCCGGAAGACGAAAAGTCGCCCCAATGGTTGAGGTTGCCCGAATGGTTGAACGCCGCGAAATTGGCTGAACTCGGTTTTGACTGCTCCTGGCCGGTTACCAATCCCGACGCGCGGGACCACTATTCCTCTCTGCCGTCAGCCCTGGTTTACCTGGTGCTGGAATACGAGGGCGAAGTGTGGAAATCAGCCCGTCCTGACCGGCGCTCCAAGAGCCGCCTGTTTGCCGTGGACGCGGGGCGAGATGCGCGCCGTTTGCGGGAGAAGCACACCGACACCGCGCGGTACATTATCACCCGGGGTGTGGTAAAGCTCTTCTTTCAGGAGCGAGATTTCCGCGATGAGACACCACTGGCGCAGCCTCGCCTGCGTGGCCGGATCGAGACGGTGCTCCCCCATCAAATCTTCGTGCCGCCACCCCACAACAAGGCTCTGCTGAGCCTCCGTCGCCGCGGCGACCGACCCCAAGAGCAAGAGGACAAGGAACCTCGCTACGCGGTGGCGGTTTCGTGGGGGCATGACTATGAACCGTGGGTGCGGGGTGTGCGGCTGTTGCCGGCAACCGACGCCGGGACGAGTTTCCATCAGTGAACTGGCAGTGAAAAGGCACCCTTGCTGCGTGGCGAAAACTTGTCGCAATCCCTGTTGCGTCCCCGTCTGAATTGTGAACAATGAAACCACCAAAATGCAACCTGCGACCGCAAAGCCACCACAGAATCGGAACGGCGCAGTCAACGCCCTGCTGAAGGAAGACCTGCCGATTCACGGGTGGTACCGGTTCGTGCTGTCCTTCCCGCCCCATTTGGTCCGGCAGTACATCTCGGCGTTCAAGCTGGGCAGCGATGACTTGCTGCTCGACCCGTTCTGCGGAACGGGCACGACACTCGTCGAGGCCAAGAAGAACCGAATCGCCAGCATCGGTTGTGACGCCCATCCTTTCGCGGCGCTGGTTTCGCGCGTGAAGACGAATTGGACGCTGGAGGCCAGTATTCTGAGGAAGGCGCTCAGACGCATCCTGCGGCGTGCCGAAGCGGAGAGCTCGGAGCATGGGCTGCATTCGCTCTCGTTCGATGCGCTCATGTTGCAGGAGAGCTGCATTGCTCGCGACCGGTTCCAACTCACTGAAGCGGAGGAGAAGCTTCTGCCCACTGGTTTCCTGAGCCAACGGCCTCTGCAGCGGCTCTTGATCCTGCGCCAGGAGATTGAGCGGCAGACGGCAGACGGCCCGCCCGAAGTCTACGAGTTTTTCCTCCTGGCACTGGCGCACACTATCGCCAACGGCGCCGGCAACTTTGCTTTCGGCCCGGAGATTTACCGGACCAAACCCAAGCCTGATTACGACGTGCTGGGCCACTTTGCGCGCCATGCCGACTTGATGATCACCGAGTTGACGGCTGCACAATCGACCGGCTTGGCACAAACGTTCTCAGGGGTCTTCGCGGATGACGCCCGGGGGCTTTCGCAGATTCCGTCCGGCATCTCGGCGGTCATCACTTCACCGCCGTATCCAAACGAGAAGGACTACACGCGCACGACCCGTGTCGAGTCCATTCTCTTGGGTCTCGTGACAGACAAGGTTTCGCTCCGTGAAGTGAAGGAATCGCTCCTGCGCTCGAACACACGGAATATCTTCGTCGATGACACGGATGGTGTGGAGGTCAAGGAATTCGCCTCGATTCAGCTCGTCTGCCAGGCCATTGAGAAGCGCCGCGTCGAACTCGGCAAAGACAGCGGCTTCGAGCGGCTTTACCACAAGGTTGTCAGTCACTACTTCGGCGGCATGCGGCGACACTTGCGCGTGCTGCGGCCCAAGCTGAACCGGCGCGCCCGCTTGGCCTATGTGGTTGGCGATCAACTTTCGTTTCTCATGGTGCCGGTCGCCACAGCCAAGTTGCTCTCCGAAATTGCCCAGGCTGAAGGCTATAAGACGGTTGGGTGCGATCTTTGGCGGGAACGCGTCGGCACCAAGGTTCGCAACTCACCGACCAACGAGAAGACAGTACGGGTGCGGGAGGAAATCCTGTTGTTGGAGAAAGCCTAACCATGAAACGAAAAACAGTTGGCCAGGATCGTGAGGAGCAATCGCGAAATCGCGATCAAGTCATGCAGCAAGTCTTCGAGAAGAACTACGTGCCCGGCGCGGCTGAAGTGCCATTCACGATGGACCAGATCCGCGAGGCCATCGTGGCCGTCGCCAAGATTCGACTGGGATACAAGGAGAATAATGTGGCGGACGTGCGCTACCAATATACCTCAGGCCGCCGTGTGCTCCCGGAGTCAATCAAAAAGCTGGGGCCATGGATGATTGTTGGCCGTGGCAAAGCCCAATACGCCTTTGTGAAGCTGGCCACGTCGCCGGAGATAAGAATTCAGGATGATCTGCTCACCGTCTGGCTCCCCAACGCAACTCCTGAGATCGTTCTGGAGTATGCCGGCACGGACGAGCAGGGCCTTCTGGCAAAGGTTCATTACAATCGTCTGCTCGACCTATTCCTCCAAATCACCTGTTACCACTTGCAGAATCACTGGCGCACCTCCATCAAGAACAAAGGCCAGTGCGAGATCGACGACCTCTACGTCGGACTGAATATCAATGGCAAGCAGTTCGTTATCCCCGTAGAAGCGAAGTGTGCAAACGAAAACCTCAGCAAGACTCAGGTCGTCCAGATAATCGACTTCGCTCGCGAGCGATATCCGAAGTTGATCATTCGACCGGTAGGTGTGCAGGAGATGAAGGATGGTTCTCTGGTTCTGATTGAGTTCGCGCCGGCAGCCCACCCGGACGAAATCAAGATCAAGGAATTGCGCCGCTACAAGCTGGTGCCTATGGCAGAGGTCCCTTTGGACAAGCAGCAAGCTTAATGGTCTGGAGCACAAACAAGGTGACGTGCGCGGCACGCGATTCTCGTTTTTGCCGGCGTGAAGTTGTGACAACATTCTGTGCAACATGAAACAGGTCAAAAAGATGGGGTCAAAAGGATTTTATCTTTAAGCGGTATCGAATCCGCCTCTTTGAGGTTCCGTCTTTTTGATCGATTATCTGGCGCGGCGTGGAGCAGCAGCCAAGCGCAAAGTCCACCCAGAACGCCTCCGGCATGGGAAACGGCCACGGGGGCGCCCATGAGGCCGAAATGGAGAAAGGAAAAGAACGCCGTCCCCGTCAGAACTTCGATAGCGGACTTGCCAGCCACAAGAAGAAATGTGACCCAGCCCAAGCGGCTTTCCGAAGGGTGCTGCTCGCCCATGCCCACCATTTCCAGAGCCGAGACTGCCATCAGACCGTGAGCGAGGCCCGACAGCCCGCACAGTCCGTTCGTTGAAATGGCCGGCGCAGCCCACCACGCAATCAGCAGGCTGCCAGCGCCGGCAGCCAGCACATAAGTCAGACGGCGGACCAGGATCTGATCGGCCAGGCTCTGGTAAAGCATCAGGAACGCCGCGCCATCCAGCAGCAAGTGATACCACGAAACATGCACGAACGGATGAGTGAGCAACCGCCACCACTCGCCGGCTTGCACCGCCGCCGGCAGGAAAATCATCGAATGCCAGGCTGAACCGCTCAAGATCGGCCAGTTGCACAAAGCCAGCAGCAGAACGAACAGCGCCAGTTCGGGGCGAGCCAGGAAAATGCGGGCGAAAGGAGCGCGGCCTTCAGGCTGCAGGAACGCTGTCGTTGACGACGCGCATGCTGATTGATCATGCGCCTTCCAGCCGAGACATTTCTGCAGCCTGAAAGCCGCGTTCCTTCCCCAGTCGGTGACGGCTGCGTTTGGCATCGAATTGGCCGGTTTCATGGTTTGTTTAATGGTAGAACAAAAACGCGGGACAGGCCGAAGCCTGTCCCGCTGAGTCTTTGTCGGTTATGATGTCTTTTGTTTGCGCCGCAACAGCCAGAAGACAGCCAGCACGCCCAGCGGTCCGACCGGGCTGGTGCCGGTGTTAAGGTCCCAGCTTTGTCGGCGTGGAGGCGGGGATTGTGGCGCAGCCGTCGGTGCGGACCGATTCACGGCCGTTGGCACAAGGGCGGGCGCGGCGGCCAACTGCTTCGGTGCGGCGCTGACCGCGGACACCGCAGGCTGAGGCCCCAAATTCGCCAGGGCTTTATTGCGAATGGCGTCCAGTTGTTCGCGGCGTTTGGCCTGGGCCGTCCGGTCGCGATTCAAAGTGTCGAGGTTCTTGCGCGCGATCTTCCACCGCTGATATTCCGCATCGTTTTCCAGCACGAGGAATGACGTGTATTCGGTCACGATGGAAAAGTCCTCGCCCAGCCGCACGATCTCATCCAAGACCGGCGACCGCTCGCCGTTGCGGTCCGCTTCCTTCAACAGCCGGTTCACACGGTGCCAGGCCCAGAGGCGGTTGATCTCCGGATTCTCCGCATCCACTTTGGGGAATTCCATCTGCGCGGATTGTTTGAGCTCCTGGCCGTTGATGCTGGCGCGCAAGGCCACCTGGGCCGTGCCGTTGCCGCGGTAGCGTCCGTAAAGGCGCACCGGAGCGCCGGAATACAGGTTCGGCAGCGTCTTCGGCTCCAGGTCGCTGACCTCCACGCCGTCGATCTTGATCTCGAGGCCGGTGGCGAATGGCCGCGTCAGCTTCTGCCGAAACGCGCGGGCTTGGCGCGTGAAGTTGTCGCCCGGCGACACGAACGCCGCCAGTCCGCCGGAGTCTTCGGCCAGTTGCTCGAGCAATGGGCGATTCACGTCGTTGCCCACGCCGATGCAAAACACGCGGGTGTTGCCCGGACGCGACTTGATCTGCTCCAGCAGCACGCGGCGCTCCTGTTGCTCAGTCAAGCCGTCGCTGAGGATGACGACATTGAGCGGACGATCCGCCGAGGCGTATTTATAGGCCGTGGCCATCGCCGGTTGCAGCACCGTGCCGCCGCGCGCTTGTTGCGGCGCAAGGTAAGTGAGGGCTTCCTGCTTGCTGGCGGCATTCGCGGGCCGCAACTGCCCGAAGGCCAAATCCGGTTTGACATTAAAGGTCATCACTTCGAAGCGGTCCGCCTCGCCCAGTTCATTGAGAAAGGCCGCCACCGCGTCCTTCGACAACAACAGCTTGCCGCTGTCCGCCATGCTGCCGGAGGCGTCGAGCACAAACACATAGTCCATGCCGTCCTGCTTCTGCGCCACTTCCTCGCCGGCGGTCAGCGTCAGGCAGAAGAAGCCGTCTTCGCCGCTGCGTTTGGAGGTGATGAGGTCCATGCCGGTTTTCGGACGTGCGATGCGATGCGCCAGCACGATGTCGCGCGCCAGGCTGCCGCCCGTCGTTTCGAGGTTGGCCTGCCAGTAGGCGTCGGAATGTTTGGCGACGGCGAAGGCCTGGCCGTGGCTGGGGCTTTCCAACTCCGCGATGGGCACGGCGGATTTCACATCGACACTGAGGGCGAATTTGCCGGTGGTGCGCGCATCCACGCCATTGCGGGTGACCGTGGCCAGCGGATAAACATACGTGGCCCAGTCATGGTCGTAATCGAGTTCCTGGTAATAGGTGATCTGCACCTTCTGGTCGGCTTCGGAACCGATGGGGAAGATGCGCATTTCGAAGGTTCGATAATCCACCTGCTCGAGGAGGCCGGGATCACGGCGCGTCTGCTTGTAACTATTGTAGATGTCGCGGGCGCGTTGCTTTTCCAGCACTTCGCCCACCATTTCCTTGCCATTGATCCACATGCTGAAGCCCGCCACGGAAGCGCCCTTGGGCACCGGGAAGGTGTAAAGCGCCTCTACCTGCCGCTTCTCCGTGTTGTGGAACACTTGGGTGACTTTGGTGACGGCAATGCCGTTGTTGATCGTCACCTGCGCGTCGTGCTCTTTGATTTCAAGCACGCCGCCTAATCCGCCGTCCGCGATCAATAATCCTGCCGCCTGGAGTGGCGTTGGAAAGACGACCGTGGCCAGCGCGAGGGCAGCCAGGAGGCCGCCCAAACTGTATCTTAGATTCTGTCTTGTTGTTTTCATGACACTTGGTTTTCTTTTTTGTTTTGTTTCGCTTGCAGGCTGGCGTCTCCTTCGTGTTTTTGCTCAAGGAACCGTCTGCCTGCAGGACTGGCCCTTAACAGTTGGCGTGCCAGGGAGCAGCAGTTGTTTGTAAGCATCTGGTTATGAATTGAATAGGGTTAATATCGCACCAACCGTCCTCATTGCTAAACCAGTAAAGCTGGACATAAAAGGCATGGCTGTCGTACAAATTTTGCATGGAAACCAATGTAAGCATCGAATCGGCGGATCGTGAGTTCTTCGAACTCATTGCCCAAGCCGCCTTCTCCAATCCCTTCAGCGAAGAACGGGCTGAGCTGGATCAACGAATCGTCGGGCGCCCGCTCAATCCGTTCTTGGAAGATCGTCCGGATTTGCTGGCGCAGATTGTCTCCGACCGGCTGAGAAAGCTCGAAGCCCAAGGCCTGTCTGAGCTTCGCCACTGTGCCGGCGAGGACCGGCCATTGATGCAGACGGTTTTCCTCTTCGAGGTGTATCACCAATATTGCCACGACTTCGATCAACTGACTCTGGACCAAATCAAACTCGGCGAGCCATCGGCCCCGGTGAAATTCGGCGGCGCAGCTCTGGCGCGGATGCGGCGGCGCGGCTTCGAGATGGAGGAAGCGGCGCGTTTCTTCGCCATCTTTTACCAACTCCGGCGGGCGTTCCATTTCATCGTGCGCGGTTTGATCGGGCAAAGCCCGTGCATGAGGGAGTTCCGCCGGCATTTGTGGAACAACGTGTTCACGCAGGACATCCGGCTCTACGATCGCTATCTCTGGAACCGGATGGAGGACTTTTCCACGCTGTTGCTGGGCGAAACCGGCACCGGCAAAGGCACGGCCGCGGCCGCCATCGGGCGTTCAGGCTTTGTTCCGTTCGACGAGAAGCAGGGCCGCTTTGCCGAGAGCTTCATGCGCGGCTTCGTCGCTCTGAACCTGTCGCAATTCCCGGAAACGCTGATCGAGTCGGAGTTGTTCGGCCATCGCAAAGGCGCATTCACCGGCGCCATCGAGGCGCATCAAGGATTGCTGGCGCGGTGCAGCCCGCATGGGGCCATTTTTCTGGATGAGATCGGCGACGTCGGCGTGCCGGTGCAGATCAAGCTGCTCCAAGTGTTGCAGGAGCGGACATTCTGTCCCGTGGGCAGTCACGAGCCGGTGCGGTTTCGAGGACGGGTGATTGCGGCGACCAACCGGCCCTTGGAGACGTTGCGCAGCCAGGGCTTGTTTCGCGATGATTTCTTCTACCGGCTTTGCTCGGACATCATCCAGGTCCCGCCGCTGCGCCAGCGGTTGCAGGAAGACCCGGGCGAACTTCGCCAACTGTTGGAACACGTCGTCACCGGACTGGTCGGCGAGCCGGCGGCGGACCTGGTGGACATGGTGCAAGCAACCCTCCAGCGCACTCTCGGCACTCCGTACGCCTGGCCGGGAAATGTCCGGGAACTGGAGCAGGCCACGCGGCGCATTCTGCTCACGCGCGACTATGCCGGCAGCGTCCGCCCTCTCGCGCCGGACTCGCGGAGCGAGTTGCTGGCCGGCATCGAAGCCGGCACGTTAGACGCCGAGGCCGTGCTGGCGGGCTACTGCGCCTGCCTCTACGAAAAGTCGGGCAACTACGAAGCCGTCGCCCGCCTCACCCATCTGGACCGGCGTACGGTCAAGAAATACGTCGAGCAACGACTGGCCGCCGCCGATCCAGCGCGGCGAAGCGGCGGCGAAAAGGAGGTGGGGCCGGACACCGTCGGACTTTGATCCTCTGCGCCGTCAAACCATAGTTTCGTCACAGTGTTCGCGCGGTTTCGGCCCCCGGCGCGACCGACTGTTCAGGTGTGGCCAACGGCCCATGATGCGTGCGGCAGCACCGCCATCAGCCTTGACACCGCCAGCCGTTTCGAGAACATTCTCCACGCTATCGAAAACCAACCAACATCGCTGGAGATTACCGGCTCATCGCTCGTTCTGTTGGGCGATTTTAATCCGGCCATTTTTCAGCCACACTGGTTTAGTTCGCAGGGGTTAATTCCCCCTGCTGAAGCGCGTGAGGCAAAAGATTTTGTGGTTCACAATGAGTTGACAGTCTTGAAACTGCCTTGGGTTCAAGTCCAAGTGACCCACAAGCAGTTCATCGCCTCAACGACACAAGAGTCTCATTTCGAAGCCGTTCGCGATCTGGTCATCAGCATTTTTAGCCTGTTGAAACACACGCCCATGCAAAAAATTGGGATCAACCTGGAGCAACACCATCGTTTCGCGGACGTTGAACGCTACAAAGAGTTTGGCCACAAATTGGCGCCCAAAGACGCGTGGCGCAAAACTCTCACGGATCCCGGTCTCGTCAAAATGATTGTTGTGCAAAACACGCGTGACGATGGCTACAGAGGCCATATACAGGTTGATTTGGAAGTCTCGGACCGAGTCAGGCCAGGAGGCGTTTATTTTAGGGTCAATGATCACTTCGAGTGGCCACCGGCTGAAGGTGCGCCTGGCACAGAGACGGCCCTCAAAATTCTTTCCAACGAATTCAAGAAGTCGCTTAATCGCTCACGCAAGACCATTGACTCTATCTTGTCCATCGCATGACACTAACCCAGCCAGATCGTTCGAGTTCTACTCTGATTGAACGCAGGCATGAAGACACAGCCGGCACCGAGTTAGCGATGCTTTCGCATGTCCGAGACCTCCGCTTGCTGGCCAGGCGCGTCATTCAGGAGAACGTGGATGTTGACCAAACCGTTGAGATGGCGAACCGAGGAGATTTGGAGGTCAACCTCCTCGCCCTTAACCGCAAGACCGCGACGAGATTGCCGCCCATGTTTTTGGATTTGAGGAGCGATGAACGGGACCGATTCATCTCTCTCCAGAAATGGGAATGCTACGTTCTGGAAGTCTATGCAGACTCGTTTGCGGCCCGCCTGCTTGATCTTACCAACCCGGGCCCAGAAGAAGAAGCCGTGTTCCCGATGCGTCGCGTGTCCGCGGAGGACCGTTGGCTGGTGCGGACCGGCGCGGTCTTCTATTGGAACATCGGCGAACACACCGACGTCACCGGACGCCAGCGGACTGTTTCCGAATTACGGTTCCGCAGACTTCCCGCACTGACCAACGACGATATTGCGGCGGCACGACGTGAAGGCAAAGAACTCCACGACTGGCTTACTGGCGAATCAAGCAAGGGTTAACCCGCCGGCTGCCGACGAGTTGGAGATTTCCTTCTTCGGCCCGAGCTACGGCGAGTCCGTCGTCCTCCACGTTGGCGACGGCCAATGGCTCATTGTTGACTCCTGCCTCTCGCCCTCGACCGGTGAACCTCAAGCGTTGGAATACCTCAAAGCCATCAGGGCAGATTTCTCCCGGATCCGCGCCGTCGTGGCCACGCACTGGGACAACGATCACATTCGTGGACTGTCGCAATGCCTCGTCGCCGCGCCTAATGCCGATTTCATCATTTCTGGCGCCTTTTCCTCCGAAGATTTCACTACCATCTTGCGAATCTACGACAAGAATCCCCTCGGCGTCAGCACCGGCTTGGAAGAGATCGACCGGGCACTGAGATGCGCCCGAACCCGAGGCCGACAACCTGTGCTTGCCTTTGCCAACAAGCGCCTGTTGGAAGCCCAGCGAGCAGGCCAACAATGGGCTGAAGTCGTAGCCCTGTCTCCTTCGGATGCGACCGTGCTCGAAGGGCACTTGAACATCGGAAAGCTTCTGCAAGAGGTCGCGAAACATCGCGGACGAGTTACATCGGCAAACCGTAACGACCGTTCCATTGTGCTGTGGATTCGTCTCGGGAACGCCATCGTGCTGCTCGGTTCGGACTTGGAAGAAGCGGGAGACCGTGACTCGGGCTGGTCTGCCATCACATTCTCGAACATCAAGAAAGCCAAGGCGACGGCCTTCAAAGTACCGCACCACGGCTCAAAGAGCTCGCATTTGGACGAAGTCTGGACTGAACTCCTCGAACCGAATCCGCCCAGCGTGGTGACACCATGGAAAGTGGCGGCACGATCTCTTCCGACCCGCCAGGACGTAGAACGGCTTCAAGGATTAACCGATCAGCTTTACGTCACCACCATCCCGCAAAACAAACGCCGGCCAAGGTCGGTTGAGGTAGATCAAATGGTTCGTCTCACCGCCTTGGACATGGGCCAAGTCTTTCTAACCACAGGACAGGTGCGCCTACGGGCTCGAGCCGGCAGCCAACCGGCCCGGTGGACGACGGAGATGTTCAACGGTGCGAAGAAGATTGAAGGCCAGATGGCGAAGGCATTCTTTGACCCGCTCAGTCATACCAACCGCAATCGTCCTTGGTTGCCTCGGCAGTTATGAACAAGGCTGCTCGGATTCTGCGTCGAACAGTGCTCTTTATGGCATGAAGGGGTCCCGCAAATTCGCATGTTTTCCCTTCCCCATTACGTCGCGCAGGCAGTTGGCCGCGTAACCAGCCGATCCCATGTTCAGCGGCTCGGCAATCCAACCTGTAGGGGTCAACCATGGTTTAATTCCATTGTTCATGCGATTTCTGCCACCGGTTCAACTGGCTGTTCAGGTGTTTCCAACCGCCCATTTGCAGCCGGGCCGGTATCCACTTCAGCGTCCTTTGCCCTTTGCTCAGGCTTTCGGCAAGCCCCGGCTCTTGGTGTGGATGAAGGCAAGGAACACGAGGCCGATCAAGAGTCCCGCGACGGCGCAGCCAGCCGAGAGCACGGAGGGAAGGCCAAACGCGGTCGAGAGCGCGCTGATCGTGATGAGTCCAACGGTGTGCCCACGGCCTTGCCGCTCCCGCCCCGCCGCCCGCCGCCAGCAGGCAATCTCATGGGGCAGGATGGCCATCAGCCCGATGATAGTCGCCAGAGGAGCCCGCACCGGGACACCCCCGAGCAGGGCAGACACCGCCACTATCCCCACCAACATGCACAGTGTCAGCGAGCCGGCCCGATCCGGTTTTTGGACCCACCACTCAAACCACGCCTCCTCGCGCACGGCCAGGACCCCCTCGGTTGCGGCTGTCTCAAGCCGTGTCATACAGACGGCCATGACCGCGCCCAAGCTGAAGCCAATCATGGTTGCAGTCAGGCGTTGGCTGGCCTCCTGATCCCATTCGCCCATGGCTCTGAGGAAGCTGAGACTCATGATCACGCAAACCGCCGTGAACCACAGAACCGCATGACGATTCGCGGATTTCCGCGTCAGGCGATAGAAGGCGATCCCGATAGGAACTTCCGCCGCGATCAAGGCGACGAACAAGCACATATGCCGCGCCAAGGCATCGGGGAACAGGAAGCGGAAAAGCCAGACCACCAGGAGCACCGCGACCAGCAGCAGGTTAAGCCCGCGTCGATCGGCCACCGTGAACCGGCTTTGCCGGGGCGCCGGCGGAAACAGTTCGTCTTCGTTGGCCGGTCGCAGTCCCAGAGAGCTGATGCGGAATTCACGCACGACATGAAAAAGCAGGAGCCCACCGAACCAGGCGCAGACCAGCACCGAGAAGAGAAACACCCAGGGATGATTCGAGCGTTCCGGAAGCCGCAACCTCCAGATCCAATCGTGGATCAAAGCCAGGGTGAAGGCGATGGCACCAACGACGAAGAAGGCCCCAAACCCTCCATAAATCCAGGACTGGCGTTGTCCCAAAGCGAAACCGCGCCGTTTGCGATCGACAAAGTCCGCGAAGCTCAACGGCGCCCCAAGAAAGCCCGCGAATACCAGGAGAAATATCAGCGGCAGGCTGAGAGCGGCCCCAGGTTTGGCGGCAGCCGTAGCGGAATGCGTTTGGGTCCAAACCAGGAAGCGGTTCTGTTCCCAGAGCCCGTAGGCCAGGCCAATCAGGCCCAGCATCAGCACGGTCGTGGCCCCCATCAAGAGCCAGGGATTTCGCACCAGCCAGTTCCACGCCTTGCGGATCGAGCTGGCTGGGCGGGCCAAGATGGGTTCCTGGTTCAGGAATCGTTCCAGTTCCTCGGCCAGATCTCGTGCCGTGGCGTAACGCCGTTCCGGCCGTTTCTCCAAGCACTTGAGGCAAATGGTCTCCAGATCCGCGGGTACCAACCGGTTCACCTGCGAGGGGGCCGCCGGCTCGTCCTCGATGACCTGCCGGAGCACCGCGGTAAATGGCCCCGGCCCAAACGGAGGACGGCCCGTGAGCAATTCATACAGGATGGCTCCCAATGCATAAACATCACTGGCGGGGCCCACGAGGTCATGGCGACCGACGGCTTGTTCGGGCGGCATGTAGCTGGGGCTGCCCATCACTGCTCCCTCCTGGGTGAGCTGACTGCTTTGAGTGGTCCGCTTGGCCAGACCGAAGTCCGTGATCCGGGGCTGGCCCGACTCGTCGATGAGGACGTTGTGCGGTTTGAGATCGCGATGCAAGGTGCCTCGTTGGTGGGCAAAATGAACGGCACGCGCAATCGTCAGGAGCAAACCTGCAGCTTGCGGCGGTGAAACCGCCTTGGCCTTCGCCCACTGTGCCAGGTTCGGCCCATTTACGTAATCCATCGAAAAATAGTGCTGTCCCTGGTGCTGGCCGATCTCGTGGATGGCCACGATGTTCGCGTGCTGCAAGTTCGCCGCCGCTTCGGCCTCCGTGAGGAAACGGCGCACTTCCACCTCGCCGGCGAGCCGCCCAGCGAGGATCATTTTCACAGCGACCACGCGATTTAGGCTGACTTGCCGCGCCTTATACACAACCCCCATGCCGCCGCGGGCAATCTCCTCCAGGAGTTCGTAGTCGCCCATATACCTTACGATATCAATCGGTTGAGCGGGAACTTGGGGGCGTCCGCTGGCGCCGGGCGGTTTGGGTTCGCTGCCCTCGAGGCCGGCCTCAGAATTCGCGGAGGTCGCGGCATGTTGAAGCAGGCAATGGGGACAATGCCCCTCGGGGGAGTCAGGCGGGATTGGGTTCCCGCATTCCGGGCAATTCATTGGATTTGTCATAACGCGCTTTGTTTTTCACTTCAGCGCTTACTAACCCTTCGGCGGCGAAAGGTTACAGGGCGGGGAAGGCGGACCGATCGTGGTCAGCCCGTCCTGGATGATGGCCTGCAGGTCCCTCAGCTCAGCATCGACATCCTCCGGGCTGGGAACGGTGTCCAGGATGACCTCCCGCAGCACTTTCCCGAAGCGCTTTCGCAGTCGATGGGACGCCACCTTGACGGCGCCCTCACTCAGGCAGAGGCGCTGGACGATTTCCGCCAGGCTGCCGCCGCGGCCGCTCCCGGTCAGCAACCCCTCGAGTTCCTGATAAAGAGCGGCTTGCCCGGCGGCGGCATAGTCCTCGCGCAGTCGCTGTAGCGCTCCGCTGATCAGCGTCATGGCCCAGCGTCTCTCGTAGAGCTTGTCCGGAGTCAGGTTATGGTACGGCTCGACGCGGTAGCGCGTCTCCGCCGTATCATCGAGCGATACCGCCGGCTGTCCGCCGCCGCGCTTGAGCCGGCGGGCATGGCGCTGCTCGTTGGCCAGGTAATGCTGCAAGCACTTGAGCAGGAACGAGCGGAACCGTCCGCGTTCCGGGTCCGCCTTGGCCAGATCATTCCGCGCCAGGAACTGCTCGAAAAAACCCTGCGTCAAATCTTTCGCCTCGTGTTCGTCGAAACCCCGGCGCCGCACGTAGGCATAAAGAGGATACCAATAGGCTTGGCAGAGTCGGGAGAGGGCCGCTGCGGCTTCCGGTGACTCGGCCGTGCCGGCAGCCAGCACCATGCCCCATTGCGTGGTCGCGAAACGGCCGGTGTCTGGCCGGGTCGCAACGTGATCCTGATTGTTCATATACCGTGGCCCAAGGCTTAGGGTTTTAGGCTACGGTTTCAGCATGACAGAAGCATGGGCAGCCAGCAATTGGCAAACATAGCAGGGGCAATGGCACGCCAGGCGCAAAATTGCCCTGGCAGCGGCGATGGAATTGAGTCTAAATTGTCGGATCGTGGCAGACACTGCCAAACGCGGCGAACACGACCGCCCGCAGTGGCTGAAAGTGGATATGAAAACAACGAGTATGAAATGGCCCATGAGATTGATCCCGTTGGGAATGTGGGCGATGGCAGCAGCGGGTTTGCTGGCGGCAAGCCAGGCCGCGGACCGCGTGCTGGTGGAAGCGGAGAGTTTTGCGAACCCGGGCGGCTGGAGTCTGGACACGCAGTTCATCGAGATCATGGGTTCGCCGTATTTGCTGGCGCATGGTTTAGGCCGGCCGGTGGCGGATGCGACGACGACGGTGCACCTTCCGCGTTTGGGCAAGTATCGAGTGTGGGCGCGGACGAAAGATTGGGTGGCGTGTTGGCAGGCGCCGGGAGCGCCGGGACGGTTTCAGGTGCTGCTGGACGGGACGGCCTTGCCGGAGACCTTCGGAACGAAGGGAAGCGAATGGTTTTGGCAACCGGGCGGCGAGGTGGAGGTGAAATCACCGGAGGTCAAGGTTGCGCTGCATGATTTGACGGGGTTTGACGGCCGCTGCGACGCAGTTTTCTTCACCTCGGATGCGGCGGAGGAACCGCCGGTGGCGGAAGACAAACTCAGCGCGTGGCGCCGGGAGTTGCTGGAATTACCGGCGCAACCAGTGGAGACGGGACCGTTCGATCTCGTGGTGGTGGGGGGCGGGTATTCGGGCATGGCGACCGCGATTTCTGCGGCGCGGATGGGTTGCCGGGTGGCCTTGATTCAGGACCGGCCCGTGCTGGGAGGCAACGGCAGTTCCGAGGTCCGGGTTTGGGCGCAAGGCGGAACGCGGCGCGGCCGGTATCCGTACCTGGGAGAAATCGTGGAAGAATTCATGGACCGGGCAAAGCAATCGCCGGGCACCTACGAAGAGTTTGGCGACGCGAAGAAAGAAGCGCTGGTGCGGGCGGAGCGGAACATCGCGTTATTTTTCAATTATCATGCCGATCGAGTCGAGACGAAGGGGAACAGAATCGTGGCGGTGGAGGCGTTGCACACCCTGACGAGCGAGCGGCGGCGGTTCAGCGGGCGGTTATTTGCGGATTGCACGGGCCATGGGACGATTGGATTTCTGGCGGGGGCGGACCACGCGGTGCAGCGCGAGGGACATTTGGGCATGAGCAACATGTGGCGGTGGGACCAAGCGGACGGGCCGCAGCCGTTTCCGGAGACGCCGTGGGCGCTGGACCTGGACCTGGACGACTTTCCGTACCCGCAGCGGAATCATGGCGAGTGGTTTTGGGAAAGCGGCTTCAACCAGGATCCCATCCAGGATTTGGAATACACCCGGGATTGGAATTTGCGGGCGGTGTTCGGCGCGTTCAACGCGATGAAGAACCGCGGCGGAAAAGCCGGCCACGTGAACGCGCGCCTGGTGTGGGTCGCTTACATCGGGGGAACGCGGGAATCGCGACAGTTGTTGGGCGACGTGATTTTGACGCGGCAAGATATCGTGGAAAAGAAGCCGTATCCGGACGGGTGCGTGCCCACGACGTGGGACATCGATCTGCATTATCCGAAGAAGCAGTATCAGAAGAAGTATCCGCAGAACCCGTTCATTTCGATGGCGGTGTTCGATCAAAGTGTCGATCGGCAGCACGGCTATCCGGTGCCGTACCGCTGTTTTTATTCGCGGAACGTGGGGAATTTATTCATGGCGGGGCGTTGTGTGAGCGTGACCCACGAAGCGCTGGGGACGGTGCGCGTCATGAAGACAGGAGGGATGATGGGTGAAGTGGTGGGAAAAGCGGCGTCAATTTGCGCCCGGTATGATTGTTCCCCGCGCGAGGTGTACGCGGAACATTTTGCGGAGCTGCAGGAGTTGATGAACCTGCGCGGGGCCGCCCGGCGGGACACGATGAACAGCCCGATCTACGTTCCGGCCACGGCACGGTGAACAGATTGATTTGCGTTCCGGCGCGGGCGGCGGACCAGCATTGTAGGGGGCGGGATCGGTTCCCTGTCTGCCGTGTCGGCACAGGCAGGCACATTGTCCCTGACTTACAACGACCCGCGCAGGTGCTCAGCGAATCCTACAGCGGCGGAATACTCAACGGCTTGACGCTGACCAACGGCTACGATTCCTATCTGCGCCGGACCAACGTTTTGCTCAACACCGCCTCCGCCATTACCCACTCATTCGGCTACGACACCGCCTCGCGGCTGACCAATGTGACCTACGGCCCCGTACTGGAAGCCGGTCCAGGCTTGACTTGGTTTTTCCAACGTTTAGGTTCTAACCAGCATGGGTGGTTGGATTCGAAGCGCAGTGATCCAGACAGCCAAATCCGCCGGGGAAGCGGAATGGTCGCTGGACGGCCGCCCTGCCAAACATTGAGCCATCATGAACGACTATCAACCTATCTATGGGACAGCCTCGGTCGGCGACTTGGACGTCAACGCCAGGGCCACTTTCATCTCACGCACCTACGCGCACCTGTGCGGTGCCGTTTTTGGTTTCACCCTGATTGAGATCTTTCTCTTCCAGTCAGGCCTCGCCGAGCCTATCGCCCGGGCCATGATGAGCGTCTCGTGGCTGATCGTTCTGGGCGGCTTTGTGCTGGTTTCCTGGCTGGCCAGCCGCACCGCTCACGCCGCCGTCTCGAAACCGGCACAGTATGGCGCGCTGGCCGCCTTCGTGGCGGCGGAGGCCATCATCTTTGTGCCGCTCCTTTATCTGGCGCAGTCCGTCGCGCCGGGGGTCATCGAGAGCGCGGCTTTGGTGACCTTCCTCGGATTCGCAGCGCTCACGGCCATCGTCTTCGTGACTCGAAAGGATTTCTCATTCCTAAGAGGCCTTCTGTTCTGGGCGGGGATTCTGGCCCTGGGCGCGATCGTGGGTGCCGTGTTGTTCGGCTTCAGCTTGGGCACTTGGTTTTCGATCGGGATGGTGGCCCTGGCGGGTGGAGCCATCCTATACAACACCTCCAACGTGCTGCATCACTATTCCGAAGACCGTTACGTGGCGGCGGCGCTGGAACTGTTTGCGTCCATGGCGCTGATGTTCTGGTATGTGCTGCGGCTATTTCTGTCCCGACGATAGGGCTCAACTTGGTCCGCCGGCACCATCTGGGCGTCTTTTTGCTCAGGCTTTTCCAGTTCCCCATTTGCAGCCGGGCAGCGATCCACTTGATGGGCAGGGCCGTCTCCCGCCTCAATCGTGCTGCCAGGACGAGCTTCGCCGGATCACTCTTGAGTCGGCCACCCAAGCAGACGTCTTTCCAGCCCAAGCGCTCCAGTTCGTCTCCAATCCAGGAAAATGTCCTCTCGCCGGTCGCCTCGACTCATCACGTGGTAAATGGCCCCGGGAGACTCGACATGAATCTTGCGCGGCATGACAGCACAGGGGCGAAACTCTGAACCCAGGCAAGGCCAAAGCTATAGTTTGCCCCCTTTTACAGACCCTTCATGTCTCACTTCGGCGACACCAGAATCCAGAATCCAGGGTGTACCTTCGCAAGGAGTGCCGGACTTGCCGAATGTGGTGCCCGCGCGGACGCACTATCCTTGCTGACACATCGCGCGGATTCCGCTACAAAACGTCCGTGCCGAATACCGACAAACTCACCGAATTCATCGCGTGGTGCGCGAAACACATCACCGGTGACGAAAAGGGGCAAGCGCGATCTTTTCCGATTCCCAACTCTCGGAATTCTGGGTTGCTTAGTTTTTATTAAAAGCGATGGCCATCGAATCCAAGCCGCTCTTCCACCCGGAGGTTATCCGCCAGCACGTGCGTTCCTTTAAGCTGCCGGAGCGAGTCGAGGGCTTGAAGCCCAAGCTCCAACACTGGGCCGATTTGATCGCTTCTGGCCGCGCGGACGATTTCAAGGAAACCGATCTGCTCCCGGATTTCCTCACCGACATCTTCTGTAATCTGCTCAGCTACACCCGGCCGGCTGGACCGGCGGACACCTTCACCTTATCGCGCGAAACACACGTCGAAGTGGACGGCCAATTTGCCGATGCGGTGCTGGGGCGGTTCCACAAGGACAAGGAACAGTTCCTCGTCGCCCTCGAAGGCAAGGGCACCCGCGATCCGCTGGACCGTCCGTTTGCGGGCCGGCGCATGTCCGCCGTGGATCAGGCCTATCGTTACGCCATCAATCTCCCGTGCGACTGGATCATTGTGACGTCGATGCGGGAAACGCGGCTTTATCACAAGGGATCGAACCAGCACGCCTACGAACGATTCGAGACCGTCCGGCTGGCTTCCGATCCCGCGCTGCTCAAACGCTTCGTGTTCCTCCTGGGCGCTGAGCGCGTTGTTCCGGAAAAGCGCGACTGCCATCTTTACGAACTGCTCAAGGCTTCCGAGTCCGTCGGGCGCGAACTGACCAACCAGTTTTATGCCCTCTACGCGGATATCCGGCAAAAGGTGCTGACCCGGCTGTGTCGCGAGAACGCCGCGATCGCTCCGCAGGAAGTTCTCCGCTGCACCCAGAAGCTGCTGGACCGCGTCCTGTTCTGCGCCTTTTGCGAAGACCGCGGCCTGCTGCCTGCCGACACCCTCAAGTGCGCCTTCGCCCATCACGATCCTTACAATCCGAAACCCATCTGGGAGAACTTCCGCGGCCTTTTTCGCGCCATCGACACCGGCAACGCCGGTCTCAACATCCCCGCCTACAACGGCGGCCTGTTCGCGGCCGATCCGGGTTTGGACGCCCTCGTGGTGCCCGACGATGTCTGCGCCCATTTCCGGGACCTTGCCGATTACGATTACCGGCCCGCGCGCGAAGTGGCGGATGAGGACGAGGAGACCGAAGTCCGCTCGGTGATCGACGTGGACATCCTCGGCCACATCTTTGAGCAATCCATCACCGACCTCGAACGCCTGCGCCACAGCCTGGAAAGCTTCTCTCTCCTTTCGGCCACGCCTTGCGCCCAGGAACCGCCGGGTCAGGGGACCCGGCCTACAACCTGTAGGCCCGGTGCCCTCACCGGGCGATCCGTGGGAAGCGGGGGCGGCGTGCCGGTGGATGACGGCCAGGCCACGACCCGTCGCAAGAAAGAGGGCGCGTTTTACACCCCGGCTTTCATCACCCGCTATAACGTGGAACAAGCCCTGGGCGGCGTATGGAATGTCCGCTTCGAAGCGTTGCGCAAAAAGCATGAGGCGGAAGCCACCGGCACGGCGCGCAAGGCGCTGACCGATCCCAACGCTTATGACCTGAACGCGCTGAACGAGCCGCAACGCAAGGCACTGATCCGATTCTGGGAAGCGTGGCAGGAGGAGCTGAAGCGCCTCCGCATTCTCGACCCGGCGTGCGGCAGCGGCGCGTTTCTGATCGAGGCATTTGATCAGCTCCACGCGCTTTACGAAATCTCCAACGCGCGGCTGGAGGAACTGCGCGGGCAGCGCACCCTGTTCGATCTCGACCGGCAGATTCTGCAACACAATCTCTACGGCGTGGACCTGAACGCGGAGGCCATCCAGATCTGCCAGCTCAGCCTGTGGATCAAGACCGCCGCGCGCGGCAAGGTGCTGACGAGCCTCGACCACACCATCCGCGAGGGCAACAGCGTCATCAGCGATCCGTCGGTGCATCCCAAGGCCCTCGACTGGCAGGCGGCCTTTCCCGAAGTGTTCGCTCAGGGTGGCTTCGATGTCGTGGTGGGCAACCCGCCGTATGTGCGGCAGGAACTGCTCACGCCCTTCAAGCCGTGGCTGGAATCCCATTACGAAACTTTCCACGGCATGGCGGACCTGTATGTCTATTTCTACGAACTGGGCGTGCGGGTGCTCAAACCAGGCGGGCTGCTCTGCTTCATCGTGACCAACAAGTGGATGAAGGCCGGCTACGGAGAACCGCTCCGCCGCTTCTTCAGCGAAAAGGCGTGGGTCAAATCCGTGGTGGATTTCGGCCACGCCAAACAGATCTTCGAGGAAGCCGATGTCTTCCCGTCCATCATTGTGGTTGAGAAACCGACGCAAGCGCCAAAGCCGAAGACGGCGCGGCTCTGCACGATTCCCCGCGAGCAACTTCGCATCGACGACCTGAGCGTGCAGATTGAAAGAGAGGGGGCAGACATTGATTTGTCGAAGCTGGGAATGAAGGAGTGGCAACTTGAACCTCACGGAGTGCTTCGGCTGCTAGCAAAGATACGCCATTCTGGTGTGTCACTTGAGAAATATGTCGGGTGTAAGCCATGCACTGGGATCAAGACTGGCTTAAACGAGGTCTATCTGATTTCAAGTGAAACAAAGCGCAGGCTGGAAGGAGTAGATCCTCGCTCGTCTAAGCTCATTAAGCCGTATTTCCGAGGGAGCGACATCGGTCGTTGGGTCAGTGCCGCTAGCCCGGTTTGGATGCTGCTTTTGAAATCAAGTGCGAACGAGGTATGGCCTTGGCGGGATGCAGGTGAGGATGCCGAGGCGGTGTTCGCGTCCGAGTTCCCTGCGGTTTACTCCTATGTGAAATCGTTTGAGGACGCCCTGAGGAAACGTCAGGACCAAGGGCGCTACTGGTGGGAGCTACGGCCCTGCGCTTACTATTCGCTCTTCGAAGCCGAAAAGATCTTCTTCCAGCTAATTCAATTCCATCCGTGCTACGCGCTGGATCGCGGATCCACCTATGGAAACAACAAAACTGCAATCGTCCCGTCGGGGGACCTGTATCTCCTCGCAGTTCTGAATTCTCCGCTCATGTGGTGGCACAACTGGAGGCATTTGCCTCACATGAAGGACGAAGCATTGGCTCCGAATCCGACTGTTTTGGAATCCATCCCCATTGCCATCCCGTCAGATCCAGTAAGAGCCGAGATTGAGGCAAAAGTTCCAAAGATCATCGACCTGACAGAGCGGCTCGAAACAACAAAGCAGGTGCTGCTCGATTGGTTGCGGGTGGAATACGCGATCGAAAAGCCCGGCAACAAACTCCAAGCCGTGGCCGAACTCGACTCGGACACCTTGGTGACCGAAGTGAAGCGCATCCGTGGCAAGAAGCTGCCGCTCACCGCTGCCGGCGTTCAGGGATTGCGGGAGGAATACACGCGCACCATCGAACCCGCCCGCGCCCTCGCCGCCGAAACGTTGAAGCTGGAATGCGCCCTCAGCGACCTCGTCAACCAAGCCTACGGCCTGACCCCGGAGGAAATCGAACTGATGTGGAAAACCGCCCCACCCCGCATGCCCATCCCACCGCCCGCGTTATGAAGCTCGCCCAATTCCTCGCCCTCAACCAAGAAGTCGCCGCGAAGATTGAGCACAGCGAACCCGTCACCGCCCCCGACGTGCCGAAGAATTATCCGGATTCCTCGCGGCTCAATACTGAGGACTGCGTTCGACCTCAGAATTCAAAGGAAACCTTTTATGGCCATTGACCGACCACTCGCCGACATTATCGAGGCCGACCTAACCGCGCTCATTACTGCGTTCGTGAGTGAAGGCAAGACCATCGAATTCAAACGGGAAATCAACGACTCGACGCCCGAGGCCAAACGAAAGCTTCTGGCCAGCATCGCCTCGTTCGCCAATACCCAAGGTGGCGACATCGTGTTTGGCATGGACGCCAAACAAGGCGTCGCGGCGGCCATCTGCCCGTTGCTCGGCTTCAACCCAGACGCCGACTGTATTCGTTTGCGTGACTTCATCCGCGCACACATCGAGCCCAAGCTCTACGGTTTCCACTTGCAGCCAGTACCTGTGGCCGCCGGTGGCCATGTCCTTATTTTGCGGATTCCGCGCACATGGGTTGGCGCGCACATGGTCACATTCAACCAGGACAACCGTTTTTATCTCCGGGACGGCAACGGCAGGCGGATCATGGACGTGGGAGAAGTTCGTATGGCGTTTTCCGCACCGGAAACGCTGCCCGAACGAATGCGCCGACTCAGGCTTGACCGCTTGTCGGCCATCTCCAGCGGCGATCTGCCGCTCGCGCTGATTAGCCTTCAGGCGCTGGTCTTCCACATTGTCCCCGTGAAGGCGTTTGATGCGTTCCACGAATGCGATATAGCCTCATTGGCCCAAGCGGATAAAGAAAATCAAAGCTACCTAAATCCGGATTCCCGCTACCCGTGGCCTCTTACCTATGACATCGATGGCCTGCTAAAGATGAACCACGTCCGCAACCAATGTAACTCCTACGTGAAGCTTTTCCGCAGCGGCGTCTTGGAAGTAGTTGATTGCACGAGCGTCTCCGAGCCGCCGCCTCAGTCGAATGCTCCCATGACGTTTTCGAGCCGCATGTATGAGCGTAATCTTTGGGATGAGTTTCCCCACTGGCTGGAAGTCATGCGTATCGCACGTCTGGAACCACCTGCTTTTGTTGCGCTCAGTTTCATGGGCCTGGGCGGCAGGTTTCCATACGTAGCGCCACGGTATCGGATAGACGATTTACGTCCAATCCGTCACGATCCGTTGTTGCTGCAACCGCGTCTGATTGAAACTTTGGATGCGGATGCCACCACCACATTGATGCCGATATTTAACCAATTGTGGCAGGCTTGTGGAAGAGCAGCATCCATCAATTTCGACAAAGATGGAAAATGGTACCCACTATGAAGGAAGTGCTGAAGACCGAGTAAACCGGATGCACAACGGCCCCGAGTTGCTCGCGTCTGATTGGTGGGTGCCGGAATACCGCGTGCCCGCCAAAGTTGGTAAACACTCTCAGTTACTCAGCGACCTGGTAATCAACTGGACGGTAGCGATGAATGGGAGCCGTATTTGCGGGAGAAAGCGGACGAGAACGACCGGGTCTATCGCCTGTTCGATCTCTCCGCCGATGAACTCAAACTACTGCAAAAGGAGGTCGAACATTGAGCGCCCTACCTCGCGTGCCCCACCCACCCCCGCATTATCACTCCTCGCCCTCAACCAAGAGGTCGCTGCGAAGATTGAAAATGACTCACCCGTCACAGCCCCCGGCGTCCCAAAGAATTATCCTGACGCGAAGAAATCGGACAAAAATGGGTGACACGGTCGAGAAGTTTGACAGCTAATGATCGCGGGACTCCAGTTGGTTTGCCCACTATGTACGTGCGAAGAATCCATTGCGCATTTGCGCTCGTTGCGATTGCGGATCGTTGACACCCATCAAGGCAATTAACTGCCGCCAGCCACGCGCATTTCAGTGCTAACACCCGGCCAAACAAGCCTCACAGCCAGATTGGCCAAAGCGGGAAGGGGAGGGCGACGTCATGAGACGCGAAGGAGGAAGGGAACTCGTCACGGTCCTTCCACAAAATCCGGGGTGATGGTTACCGTTCGGCAGGAACTTCATCTGACGGCGGTGTTGAATCACGTGTTGAGGTGCGGGAACGATTAAAAGCGTCGAGGTAGTGGTCCTCAGCCGCAAAACTTTCGGATAGCCCTTCGAGGTCCGGAAACATAGCTCGCCTTGTAAATCCGACGTCCCGCAGCTCTCGATGAATGATCAGCTTTGACTCTGCTGGAATTACGATTTTGACTAAGTTGAACTGACCACAGCCCATTCCGGCATATTCAGGGCTGATCGGCAGCGGTACCAAGGGCTCTGTGGGATCGGGGAAATAAAGGAAAGTTGCGTACTGAGCCAAAAGCCGCCGGTCGAAGGGCCGAATTTTTATTCGGGCGACTCTGCTCACGTGATAGGGATTATCGTTTTCGGCAAACATTTTCTTAACGTCGATGTCGAAGAAGGTCTCTTGGAAAGATGCGTAAACAGCCCCGTCGCAATCGAAAGAGCCCTCGCATGCAAAATACAAAGCGACCAGAGAGTTTTCGGTCCAGTCAAGTAACCGAGTCGGCAAGCCATAATGTTGTGCGTATGCCAAGCACTCGAAATCGTTTTGGGGCAGGGTGTTCGAATATCCAGAAGCAAGCTCCCTCCAATGCCTGAAGCGTCCTAAGTCGCGGCGTTTCGGATGAGACCAATACGCTCGATCCGGATTGGGTGGCAGGTCTCGAAAATGAGGAGGCCGTCCCGCCCTGGGGATGAGTGTCCAATCACTGTTCGTTTGGCCTCGGAAGATCCAACCTAAATCCGCGTGAAATTGTTGAAGTCTTGCGAGGGCCTGCGGCAGCGTGAGAATCGGAATTTCTTTTTTGTTTTCGATCATGGAATTGGCAACGGTAATGTCCAATGGAAATCCCGCCATCAAGAAATAGACGGCTCAATGGTCTGGCATGGCGGTTGCAATGTCGGTTTGCTCATATAAAACATACCAGGTAGCAGGGGTCAAAACTATAGCCTTGGCCTGCGTAATTGCCGTTTTGTCATGCACTTGCATCCAATGATGTAATTTGCTCTTCGTGCTCTTCCCGGTTCCCCTATGCAGCCGGGCGGCGATCCACTTGATGGGCAGGGTTGTCTCCCGCCTCAGAGGCTGTTTGAAAACTCCACCAAAACGCCGCGTGAGGGCACGCGGCCTACAGGAAACAACTGAAACCGCCCTCTGTTGTAGGCCCAGTCCCCTGACCGGGCAGGTTTTCAAACAGGCTCTCAATCGCGCTGCCTTGGCGAACTTCGCCGGATCACTTTTGAGCCGGCCACCCAACTCAACTTCTTTCCAGCCCAAGCGAGATCCCGCTTGCCCAGACGAATCGTTGGCGCAATCGCACTCCCGTATTCGACCCGCCTTCATTTCCGACTCCGCAAGAACGTTTGAACGGCGCGATGGTCTCCAAGGAACTCAAACGACAGCACGTCCGCCAGGTTTTTAAAGACCAGCCGCCAATGCAGACCCGCCCTGACTTCGTAATAATCACGAATGAGCTTGCGCAAGCCCGCACCGGAGTGGATATGGGGAAATCCGAAAATTTCCTGCGCTTGGCGGATTGCCTCGCCCACTTTCCTTTTCTCGGCTTTGGGCAGCGTGCGCACTTGAGCGCGAAATGACGCTTCCAATCGAGCCGCCTTCAATCCCTGCAATCCTCCTCCAGGTCCCCGCTGAACATCTTGTACTGCCCGTTCATTTCACTGGCTCGGATTCGGCGGTCCATCCGTTCGGCAAACCGCGTGGCCTCCTCATTCGTCACACCATACTCCTTCCACAGGTAAGTCTCGTCCCAGGGGACCACATCGACCAGTTTCAACTGGATAATCCGGTCACCGGAGATGATGCCAATTTCCTCCCCCTTTTTGGCGCGATTGAGGAGCGTAGTGAGTTTGTCCTTTGCTGCCGCAACCGTAAGCGTCTTCATGCCAGCGTTCTAAGCTCGGTTCTCTACGGTGTCAATGGCAATTGAACGTTCCAGTTCCGCGCCCGGCTCGCCAAAGCAGGGGTCAGACCATACCTTTCGTCTGCGTAATTGCCGTTTTGTCATGCACTTGCATCCAATGATGTAATCTGCCCTTCGCGCTCTTCCGGGTTCCCCTATGCAGCCGGTTGGCGATCCACTTGATGGGCAGCGTTGTTTCCCGGCGCAGCCGCGCCGCCATGTACAGGATCGGCTTCGAACTGTTCGGCACTTCGAGCAACGGCGCGGGCGGCGGGTCGATTCACACGCCGTCGGCGGAGCTGCCGGTTCCTGAACGCGGAGGACGGATCACTTCGCCGAGAACGCAAAGGCCGTCGTGCTCTGGAAGGTTTTGCCGGGCCGCAGGATCGTGGACGGAAAATTCGGCTGATTGACGGAGTCGGGGTAATGCTGTGTTTCCAGGCAGAAACCGCCGTGTTTCAGGTGATTGCCGGTGTAGAGCTGCACGCCTGGCTCTGTGGTGCGCATTTCCATCACGCGCCCACTCTTCGGCTCGCTGGCCCGCGCGGCCAGAACCAGTGACTGGCCGTCGTTGTTCAGCACATAATTGTGGTCATAGCCATTCAACTTTGGCTTGAGCTGTTCGATGCGCGCGCCGATGCGCGTGAGCGTGGTGAAATCCAGCGGCGTGCCTTTGACAGTGGCGATCTCGCCGGTGGGAATCAATTGGTCGTCCGCCACGGTGTAGCGCTCGGCGGCCAGCCACAGTTCGTGATCGAGAACGTTGCCGAAGCCGGCGAGATTGAAGTAGGCGTGGTTGGTCAGATTGACCGGCGTGGCCCTGTCGGTGGTGGCTTCGTAATCAATCCGCAGTTCATTGTCATCGGTGAGCGTATAAGTCACCTTGACGGTGAGATGGCCCGGATACCCTTCCTCTCCGTCCTTGCTGTGGTAAGTGAACCGGACCGCGGCGTCATGCTGGCCAACCGGCAGCGGCTTCGCCTCCCAGACGACCTGGGCGAATCCTTTGCGCCCGCCGTGAATGTGGTTCGGGCCGCTGTTGGCGGCGAGTTGGTACTCGATACCGTCGAGCGTGAACCGGGCCTGGGCGATCCGGTTGGCCACGCGCCCGATAACCGCCGCCGATCCTGCAAAGCCTTTGAGGTACTGATCAAGATTGTCGGCGCCCAGCAGCACGTTCGTCAGGGCGCCGTGGCGGTCCGGCGCCTGGAGTTCGGTGATGATGGCGCCGTAGCTCATGACTTTCGCCGACAGGCCTTTGGCATTGCGGAGCGTGAAGAGCTGAACCGCGGTGCCATCAATTTTGCCGAATTCACGTTCTTCGAGTCGTTTCAAGGGCTGGCCGTTGGATTGATTGAGCGCAAAGGCCAAGGCGAGCAAAGCCAGAGTGGAGTATGATTTAAGAAACAGGTGCATGGTTCGATTTTGACGCAAGCGCGGGGCAGAGGCAAACGGAAACAGGCAGATTGAATTATGGCCCAGGTGTGACATCGTTGAGACCTGTCCACGTTGCTCGAACAGATGGGCCGACCAGGCTTGGACCACGCAAGCTGCGCCAACAAGGCGCTTCGAAATCCCGCGCTGGTGACGGATCTGATCGCGGGTCTCCAGGCCGACACGGCTCGGGTCAAATACGGCTGCGCGAAGGTCCTCCGCCTCGTCAGCGAGCGCCGGCCCGAGTTGCTCTATCCGCATTTTGATTTCTTTGTCCGGTTGCTTGACCACGGGAACAAGATTCTGCAGTGGGAAGCGGTCTTCGTCCTCTCGCACCTGGCGCGCGTGGATGCGAAAGACAAATTCGACGCCATCTTCGCGCAGTATTTCAGGCCCCTCGCCGGTCCGGTGATGATCACCGCCGCCAACGTGATCAGGGGAGCCGCGCGCATCGCGCCGGCCAAGCCGCGCAGGGCGGACCGCATCGAAACGGACCACTAAGTCCTGTTCGGATTTGGCCCGGCTGCCTGGCTCAGACTTTGGCTGATCCGCTGCCAATGCGTGCCATGCCAAAACAATTTGTCGCATCGAGCGCACAGGAAATACTCATCACGCCAGCGATACGTCTTGGGTGGAATCCGGTCCCGCAGGCTTTCTTTGTCCGCCGCTCGAAGCTCGCCTCCGCATTGCATGCAGCGCGGCTCACGAACGGAGAGGCGCAATTCGCGAAAGACCAGATTGAGTTGCTCCAGCTTGGTCAAGGTGGGCGGCACCCATAAAGCCGGAAGGATTCCATCGCGCAGCACCCGCCTTTCCATGAGCAGGCTGTCTGTAGTGAGAATGGTGGCCGAGGTTCTCCGCCCTTCCTGCAACAACTCATCGTCATCCCAGGCCGGCTTCCAGACAGCTTCGCAGCCGGCGGCCCGGAGCCAGCGAGCCAAGCCACCCAGTCCTGAATCGCAAAGAAACCGTCGCGGGGCCGAAGCGGCTGCCGAATCGGAATCGAGTGCTTGGGGCTTCTCCGTCCGGTCTTTCCAGCGTTCGACTTTTTGCCGGAGCAATTCATGGATGGAGGCCAGGGCTTGAGTGAAGGGGATGCCCTCCCGCTCGCTCATCCGCTGCGAGCACCCAACCAGCCACTGCACTCCCTCTTCCAGACGGCGCGCTCGCACGTGTCGGAGCAGGGCCCGACACTTGGCCTCATACGCCTTGCGAATCCGGCTCATGGTCGTCCACTTTTCAGGACAGATTGCGGACGGCGGCGGGATGGCGCAAGGGCTATTCCGGGCTTGAACAGGTTGTTCCCATCAGGAGAAAGTAACGAATATGAGCCGACTTCTTTTGTTCTCTGGAATCATAGCGCTGATCGCCACGCCTCAATCCGCACTGAGCGCCGAAGCTCGACACCCAAACGTGCTTTGGATTTGCGGTGACGATCATGCTTCCTACGTCATGGGCGCCTATGGCAACCGGCAGGTGCGCACGCCCAACCTGGACAAGCTGGCCGCCCAAGGCATGCGCTTCGACCGGGCTTACTGTAATTCCCCGGTCTGCACGGCTTCGCGGCAATCGTTCATCACGGGCCGTTATCCGCGCACCATCGGGGTCACCCAACTGAAGACGGCCTTGCCGGAACGGGAAGTGACTTTGGCAGAAATCCTCCAGGCCGCCGGCTACGACACCGCCGCGATCGGCAAGATGCATTTCAACAGCAGTCTCAAGCACGGTTTCGACCGGCGCATTGATCAACCGCAACACCGAGAGTGGCTGCAGGCGAAGGAGAGAAGTCTGTTGCCGCCGGAAATGGCTGTGCAACCGCCGTGGAAACCCTTCAAAGACCCGGCCCATATCTGGCTCAACAGCGCCTGCCTGCCTTTTGGAGCGGTCGGTGCCGACATGGCGGGGACCTATTTCGCTCGCCAAGCGGCGCAGTACATCCAGGAGCAACGTCAAAAGCCGTTTTTCCTGATGGTCAGCTTTTACGAGCCGCATTCGCCTTTTCATTTTCCCGTCGAATACCAAGGCCGGCACAAACCGGAAGAATTCAAAGTGCCCAAAGCCGGCCCCGAGGACGACTGGCAAGTTCCGGAAATCTTTCGCCACCTGACCGAGCGCGAGAAACAAGGGATCATCGCGGCTTACTACACCTCGGCCGAATTCCTGGACCAAAATGTTGGCCGGGTGCTCGAAGCATTGGCCAAGTCAGGGCAGGCCGAAAACACCCTCGTCATTTACACTGGTGATAACGGTTACATGCTGGGCCATCATGGCCGGTTTGAAAAGCATTGCGGTTACGAACCCTCGGTGCGCGTGCCCCTGCTGCTGCGGTATCCGGCGCGCCTCAAGCCGGCCCAGAGCACGCCGGCGCTGGTCGAATTCATCGACCTCTTTCCTACCGTGCTCGACTTCATTGGTTTGCCTGCGCCGGACAACGTGCAAGGCCGAAGCCTGGTTCCGCTGCTGACGGGAAAAGCGAAAGCGCATCGAACCCAGGTTTTCATCGAGTATTCCGAAAACGAAGAGGCTTACATTCGCACGGACCACTGGAAGTTTATTTACAGCACCGGCAAACGAATGAGAGAAGACGGCTACGCCACCGGACGGCCGCTGTCGGGACGGACCGTCCAACTGTTTGATTTGGAGCAAGACCCTGAAGAACTCGCCAATCTGGCTCAGCGCCCGGAACACGCCCGATTGGTGGCGCAGTTCACCGCTCAGTTGGCGGAACAAACAAAACGCACGGCGCGACAACCGGAGTTGATTCCTCAAACCAACGATCCGCACGCCATTTTGGAGTTTTGTCTGCAACCGAGGGATTTGTAGTCCGGCGCGGTTTGAGGCCGCAAGCTGGCAGTTCTTGACTTTTCGCACACAGGTTCCGCTCTCCTCACCATGGCGCGCAAGTTACGCGTCGAATAGGAAGAAGCGATTTGCCACGTGATGAACCGCGACAACCGGTTGGAAAAAGGAAGCCGGAGCTCCGTGTATCGCTGGCTTTATCTCGACCGGAAGGGGCGCCTGAAAGGGCGGCAGTGTCAAAAGTCCAGTACCCCCTTTCAGACTTCCGCCGTTTCTCGACGCTCCTCACCAGAGTGATTCGGCCCCACTTTCTCCGTTATCGACTGCTGCAATTCCTCCCGGAACGACTCCTCCCCAAAACACCATCCCCGCCGAATCTGTCTGAAGGATTCCGGATCATCCAAACTCCGCCGCTCCTCCATCATCCGTTCAAACCATTCCCGCCCGGCGTGGCTGTCCTTGGGAATGCCCATTTCGCCCAACACTCGATCCACCCGCAGCCAGCCCACTCGTTGTCCGGCCGCTTTCAAATACTCCCCAAAACTGCTTCGCGGATGCTCGCGCAGCGGTTGTGCCGGTTTCAGCAACTTGGCCCGTGCCGGATTCAAATGAACATATTCGCTGACCGTGCGCAGATATCCTGTTCCACCGCCGTCCACGATCAAAGCCTTGTAGCGGCCGCTGAATCAATGCCCAGACTTCCGGTGCCTCCGGTTGAACCGTCCGGTGTAAGTGCCCAGGAACCATTTCTATTCCGGAGACCAAATTCCCCAGCGGCGTCTCCACCACCAGATGAAAGTGATTGCTCATCAGACAATAGGCATGAACCTCCCATTGGGCCTTGGCACAGGTTTCACCCAAGGTCTCGACGAATCAAAGACGATCCTGATCATCGGCAAAGACGGCTTCTTGAGGGTCCCCTCGATTGATCAGGTGGCAAATCGCTCCCGGATATTCCACTCGGACTTTGCGTGCCATAATGCCTAAACCCTATCGAGATGTGATCAAGAAACCCCTCAGGACCACCCCGTAGCAGGGGTCCTCACACACGCGTTCATGCGAGCAACAAATCTGTCATCCGGATTTGGCTGTTCAGAAAGCCGGCATTCACCTTATTCTCGGTTCAGTTATGAGCCCTTTGCCAAAGCCTTCTTTATTCCAAATCCCCCGCAGTGCAACCGCAGCCAAAGAAGCGCGAGATTCTACGCAAGGTTAATTCGCTTTCTCTCGTGTGCCATTTGCATGAATATTTAAGTTGAGCCGTCCGGTTCAGAAAGGAGTCATCATGCCAAATCCGCTGTGTTTTGTTCTCATGCCGTTCGGCAAAAAACCGGATGCGTACGGCAAGCCGGTTGATTTCGACGCGGTTTATCGCGACCTCATCGGGCCGTCCATTCGTCAGGCCGGTTTGGAGCCGTTGCGCGCCGACGAAGATTTGCCCGAAGACATCATCCACAAGCCAACGTTCGAGCGGCTTATTTTGTGCGACGTCGCCCTGGCTGATCTGACGTCGGCAGACGCCAACGTGTTTTACCAAATCGGTGTCCGGCATGCGGTGCGGCCTCTGGGCACGGTGGTCGTCTATGCCGGCAATACGTGGCCGCAGTTTGACGCGAGTTTGCTGCGTGCGCTGCCTTATGGATTGGACGCGGTGGGCAAGCTCAACCACTTGGCCGCCGACCGAGACGCTTTGACCGAGTGCCTCCGGGCCGCACTTCAGGCTGGCAAAACCGACAGCCCTTTGGCCCAACTGGTGCAGGGGTTCCAATTTCCGGACATTCAACGGCTGAAGACCGACGTGTTCCGCGAGCGGGTCGCCTATTCGGTTAACATCAAAGAGCGACTGGCCAAAGCACGTCAGGAGGGTGTCGAGGCCGTGTACGAAGTCGAGACCAGCCTGGGCAACCTGGCCGATGAAGAGGCGGGAGTGCTGGTGGACCTCTTCCTTTCCTACCGCGCAGTGAAGGCGTGGACCAAGATGATCGCGCTGGCGCAGCGGATGCCCGTGCCGTTGCGCGACACGGTGCTGGTGCGTGAACAGCTTGCCCTGGCGCTGAACCGCAACCAAGAAGGCACTGAAGCCGTGCGGGTGCTGTTGGACCTGATCGCAGCGCGCGGTCCCAGCAGTGAAACCTACGGCATCCTTGGCCGAGTCTATAAGGACCGCTGGGAAGCCGTGCTTAAGAATGGCCCGGCCGATCTCGCGCCCAAGCTGCTCAACTACGCCATCGAGGCTTATGTGCATGGCTTCGAAGCGGATTGGCGCGATGCTTATCCCGGCATCAATGCCGTCACACTCATGGAACTCAAGGAACCGCCCGACCCGCGGCGCCTCCAACTCATTCCGATCGTCAGCTATGCCGTGGAACGAAGAATAGTCGCGGGCAAACTGGACTATTGGGATTATGCCACGAGGCTGGAGCTGGCTGTGCTGGCGAAGGAGGAGTCCCGCGCGGCAGAGGCGCTCTCGGATGCGCTCGCGTCTATTCGCGAGAAGTGGGAACCGGAAACCACCGCGCGCAACTTGCGGCTCATTCGTGAGGCGCGCGAGCGGAGAGGGGAATCGATGCCTTGGGCCAAAAAGATCGAAGACGAACTCCTGGCCAAAGCGAACTAGGTCAACCGTGAGCAATTCAGCCCCCTTTGGCGGCGGGAAGCGCAAGTAACTTCGGGTTACTGGGAAGCTAGGTGACCCGGCGCCGCGCCATTGGGATGACCAGCGCCAGGTCCTCCCGATAATTCGTGCTTGGCAGTTTCGGCAACTTCAGAAAAAAGGGTCCGCCATCGCTTTGGCCTCGGCAGTGGTTCGGCGTTTTGCCAGGGTGCTGTCATGCCGCGCAAGATTCGTGTCGAGTATCCCGGGGCCATTTACCACGTGATGAGTCGGGGCGACCGGCGAGAGGACATTCTCCTGGATTGGAGACGAACTGGAGCGCTCGGGCTGGAAAGAAGTCTGCTTGGGTTGCCGGCTCAAGAGTGATCCGGCGAAGTTCGCCATGGCCGCGCGATTGGGGCGGGAGACAACCTGCCCATCAAGTGGATCGCCGCCCGGCTGCAAATGGGAACCTGGAAGAGCACGAAGAGCAAACTACATTATTGGATGCAAGTGCATGACAAAACGGCCAATCACGCAGGCCAAAGCTATGGTGACTTGAACAAAATGATTCAGCGCGAGATTTTGGGCCATTGCTTTGATCCAAGTGTCAAAGTGTGGGACTGACCCGTTCATGACCCGTTCATGACACGTTCACGACGTGCCGCGCTTTCGGCTCAGCCTTTGACGGGCGCGGTCACGGCTCCAGGACGGCGGGCCAGATGATGCGACCGGGGGTGCCGTCGGGGCGGGTGTCGGTGGCGGCGTTCACGTAGCGCCAGTATTCGCCCTTGGCCCGCGACAGCCGCCAGCGGGTCTCGCCCGGTTTTCGCACCAGCACGGCATAGCCGCCCTGCGGCAGCGCCGCGATGTCGAGTTCGGTGCCATCCTTCCGCGTGTGGCGGATGGTGCCGAGCGGAGAAATGGTGAGATTTCCGCCCGCCCACTTGCGCCTTTCCAGCCAACGGTGCGCTTCGTGGGTCACTGTGAGTTCCTCGCCACTTTCGGCGTACCAGAGGCGCAAGGCGTGGTCGGCGGAGTCGCTAACCAGGCGTGTACCATCGGGGGAAAAGGCCACGCTAATGACCCGGTCGGAATGGTCCGCAATCACTCGCAGACAGGCGCCACTCTCTGCGTCCCAGAGGCGCACGGAGTGGTCGTTGGAGCCGCTGACCAGGCGAGTGCCATCGGGGGAAAAGGCCACGCTCCGGACCCAGTCGGAATGGCTCGTGAGCACTCGCAGACAGGCGCCGCTCTGTGCGTCCCAGAGGCGCACGGAGCTGTCCCAGGAGCCGCTGACCAGGCGAGTGCCATCGGGGGAAAAAGCCACGCTCATGACCCCGTTGGAATGGCCCGTGAATGCGCGTAGACAAGCGCCGCTCTCCGCGTCCCAGAGGCGAACTGAGTGGTCGGCGGAGCCGCTGACCAGACGGGTGCCATCAGGGGAAAAGGCGACGCTCAAGATCCCGTTGGTATGTCCTTTGAGCACGCGCAGACAGGCGCCGCTCTGCGCGTCCCAGAGGCGCACGGGGTTGTCGGCGGAGCCGCTGACCAAGCGCGTGCTATCGGGGGAAAAGGCCACGCTCCAGACCCCGTTGGAATGGCCCGTGAACGCGCGCAGACAAGCGCCGCTCTCCGCGTCCCAGAGGCGCACGGAGTTATCCCAGGAGCCGCTGACCAGGCGAGTGCCATCGGGGGAAAAGGCTACGCTCAAGACCGAGTTGGAATGGCCCGTGAGCACGCGCAGACAGACGCCGCTCTCTGCGTCCCAGAGGCGCACGGAGTCGTCGTTGGAGCCGCTGACTAGGCGAGTGCCATCGGGGGAAAAGGCCACGCTCAAGACCTCGTTGGAATGGCCCATGAACACGCGCAGACAGGCGCCGCTCTCTGCGTCCCAGAGGCGCACGGAGTTGTCGGCGGAGCCGCTGACCAGGCGAGTGCCATCGGGGGAAAAGGCCACGCTCAAGACCAAGTAGGAATGGCCGAATGACCAGAACTCGCTCGGCGGCTCGGAAAGCGAAGGGTCGGGCGGCAGTGGGGCCGTGGAACCGGTGGGCAGCGGGGCGGCCCAGATACCCGGCGCGCTGACCGCCCAGGCGGAGCGAAAAGCGGCGAGGGTGTCGCGCCAGTGAGGATCGATGGCCGGGGCCGAGGCCGGTGGCTCCACGCGGATTCCGTCAAGCCGCGCGCCGGTGATGCGGCTGCCGGAGATGCGGCAGTGGCGGAGGCGGACGCCCTCCATGCGCGTGGACGCTCCGGCAGCGCCTTTGTCGGCGACAGGCGTGTCACCGCTCGCTGAGAAGTCCGCCCGCTCCAGCCCGCAGTCGATAAACTCCGCGCTCCGCAAGTCCGCCCCCTGCCAGCGGGAGCCGGGCATTTCGACATGGCGGAACGACGCGCGAATGATCGTTGAACCGGAGAAATCCGCGCCAGCCAAGCGAAGCGGGCGGTTTTCTGAACCGTGAATCTCCCACGCGGTGAGGTCCAGCCCCCGCGCCTGCATGGCCACTGTGTCCGGGATGGGATGGCCCTGCTTTGCCGCCCGCACGAGGAATGTGAAGGCGACGAAGCGGGCACGCTCGGGGCTGGCCGCGTCCTCCAGCAGAGCCCGCAGCCCGGCCAGCGCTCGCTCGCAGTCGGCGCGGCTCATGGTTTCGAGGATTTGCCCGGCGAAATCGAACGTCTCCAGCGACGGCATGGGCAGGTCCCAGACGGCGGCGGCGCCGGTTTGCGCGAGGCTTATGATGAGGCGGCTCGCGAGGAAGAATTCGAGCAGACTGGTGTGGGCGAAGCGGAAGCCGTCTTTCGACGAGTCCGGGCGCAGGAAAAAGGTGGCAGTGCGAAAATCCTGGTTGAGGATGTCCGTCGGGACTTTATCGCGGGAGTAACGGTCGGCAATGACGGGGTTTTCGTAGAGGAATATGTCGAGCCACGCGGCGACGCGCGCCCACGGCCATTCGCGGGCGTTATCCCGCCAAAGGTCGGCGGCGAGGCGTTCCATCATGAGGCGCTTGTGCTCTTTGGTGAACTGGTGCTTGCCTTCGTCGCGCAGGAGCCATTTCTCGACGAATGTCTGATAGAGCGAGGCGGCATTGACGGGGCGCCCGGAGGCGCGCTCGCGCTCCAGATCACCGAGCTGTGGGGCGATGAGGCTGAGCAGGTAGGGCCGGCGAGAGAGGTCGGTGAGGTTGTGCACGGAGCCGATGATTTCCAGCGCGTCCTGGACGTGGGCCTGGCCGAGCGTTTGGGCGAGGTAATCGGCGATTTGGTCCTCATTCCACGGGAGCATGAAGCAGGCGGTGTAGTCGCGTGGATTGAGATGGGCGCGCTGCTGGTCGGTGAAGCCGCTGGCCAGCGCGAGCACGCTCGGGAAGTAGTGGGAACGGCACGAGATGATGACCCGCCCGCGGCCCGACGACGCCGAGCGGTCCATCACGTCCGGCGGCAGGACGCGGAGCAGCTCGCCGATGAAGCGCTGACGGGGACCGTCGGCGAGCGGGATGATTTTTTCGTCCAAGCCGTCGAAAACGATGAGCCCTCCTCCGGTCTGGACGGCGTCGGTGAGGTCGCGGACGGTGAGCTTGCCCGAGCGGTCGTGGCGGCGGAGCTGGTCGGCTAGGAGGTGCTCTAGCGTGGGGTTCGCGTCGCCGATGTAGTCGCGCAAGTCCACGAAAAAGACGGGCGGCGTATCATGCGGCGCGTCCTTGCTGAGCGCGCGGGCGAGCATCTGGAGCATGGTCGTCTTGCCCGATCCAATCTCGCCGAGAACGGCGGCGAAGGGCGGCTGCTTGGGATCACGGAACCACCCGGAGAGAAAGCGGACGGCATCCGTCCGCTGGCGTTCGAGCGTGGCGGCGAGGTCGTCCATCCCGGTGCCGGTGAGGAGGCGCTCGGCCTCGGCGAGGTTCAGCGTGGCGGCGGCGGCTTGGACGGCGGCTTCTTTTTCCTGCGGGAGTTGTCTCAGGGAAAACTCGCGCAGCAAGGCGGTACGCCCGGACTTTGCCGTTGTGGGCGGGGTCGTCCCAGCCGCCGGTTCGGAGTCCGCGGCAGCGTCCGGGGTTTCCCGTTCACGAAGCTCCACGGAGAGCTGGATTTCAACGATCGCGCGGTGAAAGGCGGGGTTTTCCGCCGCCAACCGCGCGAGCACTTCGGGCTCCGCGAGCGCGCGCATGGCGAGGGCTTCCTTGCGGGCTTTAACGGCCTTTGCTGCGCGGTCCTCGATGGCGCGGGCAAGGTCCGCGACGAATCGCTCGGCAACCTGGCCGGTGCATTGGGCGAAACACCGGAATTCATTTGGCCGAAGTTGGAAGCGGTAGATTTGCTTTTCTTCGAGGCCGCGCAGGTTTTGCCGGTCGTAGTCTAGCAACCCGATGGCAACCGGGATGAGCGGCTTCTCGCCGGAAACGAGGACGGGCAGTTCGTGCTCGGTGATGTATGGGCTGGCGAGAAAGTCGCGGCTGACGAGTGCGAGGCCGAAGTCGCAATCGCGCAGGGCGTCCTGGATTTCCTCGCGCCAGCCCTCGCCGGGCAGGATGAGGTGGTCGCGCCAAAAGTCGTAAGCGAACTGCTTCGAGAGGCCGAGGTCGGTGACCAGCGGATCGAGAAGACGCGTGGCCTGCCCGGCGTCGGCGTGCGCGTAGGAGACGAAAAAGCGGAGCCGCTCCCGCCCGTCGCCGTCCGCGTGGAGCGGCACGTCGGTGAGGCGTTCGAGTTCGGAGCTTTTGAAAGCCGCAATGCGAGGCCGCACGAGCGCCGCCGCCGGGCGGACCGCCGCCGCGCTGGCCGCCAGGTCGCGCAATTGCCCGCGTTCCTCCTCGCTGACGTCCGCCAGTTGACCGAGGCGGGTGGCATTGAGGGTCATGCGGCGCATCTCCGGCTGGCGCGGCAGCGGTGTGCCGTCGAAGTGGCAGCGGATTTCGGAAAGGTTCGCGCCACGGGCGTCGGGTCGGATGAGTTCGAGACGCAAGCCAGCGGCCTCCGTCGCTTGGGCAAGCGCCTTGCGAAACTCAAGCAGCGTCGTCCGAAGGGAATTTTCCGAAACTCCGGGGAAGACATGCCCGGCGATGGCGGCGAGAGTCGGCTCGGCGGTGCCGCTTTCAGCGACGAGATTGCGGAGGCGTTGCAGGCGGACGGTGAAGCCGCCGGGCCGCGATGTCTTGGGTTCCTTTTCCAGGAGGAGATCAAGGAGCGCGAGTGTATCGTTGTGATTCAGCTTCATGGCAGGATTCGGGTTTGCGCAGTTTGACGGGACGGAAGTTCAAGGTGTTGCGCCCAGGCGGGAATGGCGCTTGCGATTTCAAGCAGCGCTCCGCGCGACAGCCGGGCGATGACGCGGTAGGGCGCTTCTGCGGAGCTGTTGTCGTAAATGACGAGGTCGTCCGGCACATCGAGCAGGCGGCGGAGGTTGTCCATCACGCGCGGGTAGCGGGCGGCGAGCTTGTCGTCGGGAACGTCGTGCCCGCCTTCGCTCACGCGCTGGATGACACGGGCGCGCGAACGTTCCGGCGAATCCAGACCGACGAAATGAACAGCGACGAAGTAGCCGGAATCGCGGGCCTCGCGGAGGAAACGGACCTTTTCCCCAGCCGGGTCGCTGAGGACGGTCTCAAAGCTGAACGAACGCCGCGCCCCGAAAAGCTCGGCACGAACGGACTCCGCGATTTGCGCCGCTTCGTAAGCACGCTCGGCAGCCTGCTCGCCGAATTCCTGGGCGGCGATGTCGTCGGCGTTGACGAACGGGATGCCGCTGTCAACGAGCGTAATGCGCCGGAGCGTCGATTTGCCGGCGCCGTTTGGTCCGCAGTATGCGACGAGGAGTGGCTGATTCGATTTCATGGTATGGCGAATGACTTGCGGTTGCTTGACGAAATATTGCACTCCCGGGCGCGGCGAGATTGGAATGAGTTTTCATCGGCGTTAGGAGGTTACTGGGACGAACGTCCGGCCTTTCATCGTCCCATGTGTGCGGGTGCCGTCGGGGCTTACACGAATGATGCCATCGGGTTTGTTCGGGTCGGGCTCCAAGGCAGGATTTTTGTCGAGGCCAATCAGCTTGCGGATCTCTCCGGGCGGCTTGGTGCGAAGCGCCTCCAGCGCGTCGAGTACCCGCTGGCGCATGGACTCGTCTTCGATGGCATCGAGGTCGCCCGCGCAGCGTTTGAGCGCGGCGGCGACGGGGGCGGGCATGACGGCTTCGGTGGCACGGCCAATTTTGGCCCAATGCTCGATTTGGCCAGTGAGCGAGCGGTCGGCGGCCTCAGCAGCGTCGCGCACGGACTCGGCCAGCTCTGCTGAGACTTTGATGGCCACTGGGGATGGCATGAGGTTAAAATGCTGCAAAAGGTTGCATTTTGCAACTTTTAGTTTTGACCTCGCTGATTTGGCCGGTGACTGCAAGAGCGCGAGGAGCAAATTGCATCATTGGATGCGAGCGCATGACGAGACGCCAATCAAGCAGGCCAAAGCTAGGGTTTGACCTGGCAGCGGGACGATTTGACAAAACTCCCCGACGACCTCGCGAGAATCAGAGACTGAACCGGAAAACGTCTGGAATGGAGCGGCCGCCACGATACGGTCTCGCCATCCGCTGCGGCTTTCGGTAGTGTGGAGCCATGCTCGTCACTCTGCGTCATCTCCTTCGGTATGGCGTGGTGGCTTTGCTCCTCAGCGCCGAGGCCTGGACAAAGGCCCACGGCGCCGAGGCCCCAAGTTGGTTCACCCGCGCCCTGGTTGGCCTGGAAGTCGGCCCCACCGGCGCGCAGTTTGGCCAGAGCGACTCGAACGATGTGCGGTACTGCGCGCGGTTCGACGGGCGCGACATCGTCCGCCACTGCGTCGCGGCGCGCGGCGAGTATCTGGTCCTGTGGGCGCGCGACGGCGATTACGCCTACTACAATTCGCAACTCCTGCCCAAGGCCCCCGGGCTTGGCGCTCGCGACCCGCTGCGCGAAGCCCTCGACGAGGCCGGCCAACACAGGCTCCCGATCATCGCCTACTGCGTCGTGCAGCAGGGCGGGCATTATCTGAAGGCCCATCCGGAATGGGAGATGCGCGCTGCGGATGGCCAGGCGATCGGCCGCTTCTGCCTCAACTCCGGTTACCGCGATGCGATGAAGGCCATCGTGGCCGAGCAACTGGCTTACGGCATTGATGGCTTTCACATCGACATGCTCGACCAGGGATTTGGCCCGCCCTACGGCTGCTGGTGTGACACCTGCCGGCGCGAGTTCGAGCAGGAGTTCAGCCGCCCGCCGCCGAAGGGCGCGACGTGGGATGAGGATTGGGAGCGGATGCTGGAGTTCCGCTACCGCAGTAGCGAACGGTTTGAGCAGGCGCTGGCCGCGCATATCAAAGCACTAAATCCGCGCGCCTCGGTGGACTTCAATTACCACGGCAACCCCCCGTTCAGCTTCGAGGTCGGCCAGCGCCCGGTGCAACACGCGGGCAACGGGGACTTCGTCACTGGCGAAACCGGCGTGTGGGGCTTCAGTGCGCTGACGGTCGGCCTCAATGCAGAGTTCTACCGCGCCGCAGTGCCTGCCCAGCGTGTGCAAGTGGCCATGCAGCGCGGCGTGCGGATGTATCACGACCAGACGACGCGACCTTTGAACGACATCCGCTGGGAGTTGCTCAATCTCCTCGCTCACGGTGCCTTTGTGACGATGGTGGACAAAACGGGCCTCGACGGCTGGCTCGATCCGGTCGCCTACCAGCGAATCGGCGCGGCCTTCGGCGAGGTCCGGGCCAAGCACGCGCAGTTCGGCCAGGCGCCGGTGCAGGACGTGGGCCTCTACTTCAGCAGTCGCACCCGCGACTGGGTCGGACGCGACCGCCCTGCCGATTACTTCGCCGGTTTCCAAGGCGCGCACAAGGCGATGGTTTACGAGCACATTCCTTGGGGCGTGGTGCTGGATGAGAATGCGTCGCTCGACTCGCTGAGACACTTCACGGTCGTGCTGGTGCCTAATGCCGGCATTGTCAGCGAACGCGAAGTGGCACTGTTCCGCAGTTACGTCGAAGGCGGCGGCAAGCTCATCATCACGGGCGTGAGCGGCTGCTACGACCGCAGGGGCCGCCTGCAAACCCACTCGGCGCTGGAATCGCTGACGGGAGCGCGCTTCGTGCGCAAGCTCGATTCGCTGGACAATTGGGTCCGATTCCCAACGACCGAAGTCGCTGCCGCTGGCACCGCCCCGAGTTTCACCTCAGACGGACGAACGGTCAGGCCGACTGCGCGGAAGACAACGAGCGCGGAAGCGTTTCATCTGGGGATTTCGGGCGACTGGCCCTTCCTCGTGAAAGGCCCCGCGGTTGTCCTCGAACCGACGAGCGCCCTCCCCATCGGCGAACTGCTCAAGCCCCACCGCACCACACGCCAGCAGGAGGGCAAGGAAGGCACCGATTGGCCAATGAGTGCCGACACACCTGTGGGGCCCGCCATCCTCGTCAATCACATCGGCCAAGGCACCGTGTTGACATTCGCTTGCTCGCCCGACTTCGCCGCGGCCAGCGAGCACCACCTCGTCGAAGCCCGGAGGCTCCTCGCCAATGCCGTGCGTTTCCTGCATCCGCAGCCCCGCGTTCGCATCACCGCGCCGGCGACTGTCGAAGCCGTCGTCACCGACGAGCCATCCCGGCGCACCCTACGCGTCCACCTGCTCGGCTACAACGCACCGCCGCAGACCACGCCGCCGAAGGAGCGCCCCTACGTGCTGCCCGCCACCATCGAGGATGCGCCCACGTTCCGTGTGACGATTGAATTGGAGCGTCCGCCCAAACACGCGGGGGCCTTCAATAAATCCACTTTGGTCAAACGCAAGGGCACTCGCGTCGAGGCTACGGTGAGTGACGTCCACGAGGTTCTCCAACTCTGTTACTGACCCTGACAACCCTTTGTCTTCGGTGCCTCGGCAAGTTCTGGCCGAGGCCAGTCGTTGCGGCATTCGGTCTTCTCATTTTTTGCGCCTCTGGGATGGATGCCGCCACCCCGCGGCTGAACCTGTTGGTCATCACGGCCGATGACCTGAACGGCAACACGCCCGGCTGGATGGGCGACAAGCACGGAGCGACACCGGAGTTGGACAGGTTCGCCGCCACCGCCCATCGCTTCGTCAACTGCCATCTCACCGCGCCCATCTGCCAGCCGTCGCGCTCGGCGCTCATGACCGGCCGGGTGCCGCATCGCAACGGCGCGCTGGGCTTTCATCCGATCAAGCCCGGCACGCCCACACTGGTCAAGCTGCTCCAAGCGCACGGCTATTACGCCGCCGTGATGAACAAGCATCCGCACATGAAGCCGGACAGCGAGTTCCCGTGGGACGCGAGGTTCGACGGCTCGGGCAAAGCGCCCGCGCGGTGGAACGAGCAGATGGCGCAGGCAATGAAAGCCGCTGCCGAGGCAGGGAAACCGTTTTTCATCAACGCCAACATCACCGACCCGCACCGTCCGTTCCCTGACAGCGCGGATGTTGCTGAAGAAGCTGAGACTCCTGCCGAGAAGCCCGGCAAGAACGCCGCGCGCAAGAACGCGGCGGCCGCGACCTTGCCCGCGAAGGTCTTTGCCGCGAAAGACGTGACCGTGCCGTCGTTCCTTGAAGACCTGCCGGCGGTGCGCAGTGAAATTGCCCAGTACTACACGGCGGTGGCGCGGATGGATGACAGCCTCAAGCACATTCTCGACGCGCTCAAAGCTGCTCGACACGAGGGCGACACCATCGTCGTCTTCCTCGGTGACAATGGCATGTCGTTCCCGTTTTCCAAGGCCACGGTGTATCGCAACGGCACCCATGAGCCGGTGTTGCTGCGTTGGCCGGGCATGGGCGAGCCTCAACGCCACGAGGAATTCGTCAGCAGCGTCGATATCCTTCCCACACTGCTTGAGTTGCTCGATGTGCCCGCGCCCGACGGACTTGATGGCCGCTCCTGGCTGCCGCTGCTGCGCGGCGAAAAGCAGCGCGACCGTGACTTCGTCATCACGCACGTCAACACCGTGAGCAGTGGAAAAAGCTTCGCGCAGCGCTGCGTGCGGACGAAGGATTTTGCGCTCATGTTCCACGCCTGGCCCGATGGCACGCCACACTTCCGGGTCGAAGCAATGGGCGGGAAGACTTTCAATGCTCTCGCTGCCGCCGCGAAGACCGCTCCGCGCATCGCCGCGCGGGTGGCGCAGTTTCAGACCGGCGAGCCGCTCATGTTCTTCGACCTGCGCGCCGACCCGGACGAACGCACGAACGTCATTCGCGACGCGAAATGCCGCGCCGACATCGAGCGTCTGCAGAAACTCCTCCTGGCGCACATGGAGAAAACCGCCGATCCACAGACGTCTGCCTGCAAAGAGGCGTTCGCCCGGTTCCGCTCCGGGCAGAAGCGGTGATTCATCCATTACAGAGCACCCCTGCGCAGCGCAAAGGCACATCCTACGTGAAAAACTTCCAGCCGCTCGGCCTCGGCGTGATCGACTTGAAACCAGGCTGCGGCCAATTGACCCTCCGCGCCTTGAAGGTTCCGGGGAAGCAGGTCATGGACGTGAGGGCCGTCCAACTGACGCTCTGGACATAACGCGCGCTGATTGTTGAAAGTGGACTTTAAAAAAAGGCGACAAAGCTAAAGCGGAAATTTGTGGCGTTGAGTCCAGCCGTAGCAGCCGAGGACCACACTTCGTGTAGCGAACGTCTTGTGCTGGGCAACACCTTAGTGACGGGCTTGGGCGGCCAAACGATGCTCGGGCTTTCAGCCCTTGTGGACAGGAAGACGAACAGTTGAACATGGCCACAAGCCCGTGCCTGCATCCGCCATGAAAAGCTACTTCAAACATTGAACCAGCCCGCCGTCTGGTTTTGAATCCCCGCCATGAACCGCCGAATGTCTTTTCGCCTGTTGGCCCTCTGGGCTGCCGTGATGTGGCCCGCGGATTTCAAGGCCCAGGCCGCCGACCGCAAGCCCAACATCATCCACATCGTGTCGGATGAACTGGGTTACTACGAACTCTCCTGCATGGGAAATCCCTACCTCAGGACGCCGAACCTTGACCGCATGGCGGCGGAAGGCGTGCGGTTCACGCAGGCGCTGGCCGGGTCGTCGGTGTGCGCGCCCACGCGCTGTTGCCTGATGACCGGCAAGCACAGCGGCCACACGTCCGTGCGCTCGAACGGCGGCGGCACCCCGCTGCGTGCCGGCGAGGAAACCATCGCGTCGGTGCTGAAGCAAGCCGGCTACGCCACAGGGGGATTCGGCAAGTGGGGTTGTGGCGGACGCGGTTCCACCGGCGTGCCGGAGAAGCACGGGTTCGACCTGTTCGTCGGTTATTACGACCAGGTTCACGCGCACTCCTACTATCCCGCCTACATCGTCCGCAACAGCGAGGAACTGCCGCTCCCCGGCAACCAGGGCGGGCGCAGCGGCCAGACGTATTCCCATTACGTGATTGTCGCCGAGGCGATGAAGTTCATCCGCGCCAACAAGGACCGTCCGTTCTACTGCTACCTCCCCGTCACGCCGCCGCACGGGTGGTTCGACATCCCGGACACCGATCGGGCCTGGGCGCTGTTCAAGGACAAGGATTGGCCCGAAGAGGCGAAGCGTTACGCCGCGATGGTCAACATGGTGGACCGGCAGGTCGGCGAACTGTTTGCCTTGCTCAAGGAACTGGGCCTGGATGAGCAGACCATCGTCTTTTTCAGCGGGGACAACGGCGGCGCCGATTACTTCCCAACCCAGGCGGCACCGCGCGGGTTCCATAGCGCGAATGTCGATCCGAAGACCGGCGTGTTCTTCCGTGGCAAGAAGGGCAACCTCTACGAAGGCGGATTGCGCGTCCCCATGCTCGTGCGCTGGCCGGGCAAGGTCAAACCGGGCAAGGTGAGCGATCTGCTGTGGTATTTTCCGGACGTGCTGCCCACGGTGGCCGAACTGGCGGGCGTGCCGCCGCCGAAGGACATTGACGGCCTTTCCATCGTGCCGGAATTGCTGGGCGAAGCCGTCGCCGGCCGGAAGCAGCCGCAACACGAGTTCCTGTATTGGGAGCTGGGGCCGGAGACGGCGGTGCGCATGGGCAACTGGAAAGCAATCCGCCCGCGCCCGAACCAGGCGTGGCAGCTTTACGACTTGAGCAAGGATATCAGCGAGCAGAACAATATCGCGGCTGGCAATCCCGACGTGCTGGCGAAGCTGACCGCCTTCGCCGAAAAGGCGCACGAGCCGGTGCAGGAAGGCACGTTCCAAGACACCGTGCTGCACGAGAAAGACCGCCGGGCGAAGTTTGGCGAGACCGAGCCGGCGGCGGCAAAAGGCAAAGCAACGGCCGGCGCGGAGTCACTTCCCACCGAGGACCTCATTCCCAGCGCCAACTGGAAAATCGTCCGCGCCAGCAGCGAATCGGTCGCAAACCAGAAGTTCGCCCGGAACGCCATTGACGGGAATCCCGCCACGCACTGGCACACACAGTTGCAGGGCGAACTGAAGAAACATCCGCACGAACTGGTCGTTGATCTCGGCGCCGAGCACACCGTTCGCGGCTTCCGCTACCTCGCCCGGCAGGACAACGGCTGGAACGGCGCGATCAAGGAGTGCGAATTCTTCGTCAGCAACACGCCGGACCAGTTCGACAAACCGGTCGCCAAAGCCACGCTCCAGAAAATCCGGAAAGCCCAGGAAGTGAAGTGCGAGCCGGTGCAGGGGCGCTACGTCCTGCTGCGCGCGCTGTCGGAAGTCAATGGCGGGCCTTGGGCTTCTGTGGCTGAACTTGGAGTCATCGGAAAATGAAAACGAAATCCTTGATACGATTGCTGTCGTCGGTGGTGTTCTTTGGCGCGCTCAGCGCCCACACGCTCGCCGCGGGCCGCCCCAACATCCTTTTCATCATGGCTGATGACGTCGGCTGGGGCGACTTCCAGTGCTACAACCCCAAGGGCAAAATCCCGACGCCAAACATCGACCGGCTGGCGCGCGAGGGCGTGCGCTTCACCGACGCGCACACTCCAGCGGCCTTGTGCGCGCCCACCCGCTACGCGGTCGCGACCGGCAACTACACCTGGCGTGGACGCGCGCCGGGCGGCACGTGGGGCTGGAATCAGGTGCCGCAGTTCCTGCCCGGCCAGAAGACGGTGGGCCACCTGTTGCAGTCCGCCGGCTATCGCACCGCGTTGTTCGGCAAGCTTCACTTCGGCGGCGAGTTCGAGAAAGGCGCGGGCGGCGCGCCGGATTTCACCAAGCCGATGAAGACCGGGCCGATGCAGTGGGGCTTCGATTACTCCTGCGTGTTGCTGGGTGGCCATCAGGCGCCGCCCTACCTGTTCTTCGAGAACAATCGCGTGATGGGCGATGCGGCCAAGGTCGAGCGGCTGGAGGCCGGCCCGCTCAACGGCGGCATCGTGCCGGTGCCAGGCCCGGGTTTGCCGGACTGGGACAGCCGGAAGGTTGGCCAGACGCTGGTGGAGAAGACCATCGCGTTCATCGATCAGGACAAGGGCAAGCCGTTTTACGTCCACCTCTCCACCGACGGCGCGCACGGCCCCTACACCCCGCCCGACACACTGAGCGGCACACGGGTCAAAGGTGCATCCAACATGACGCCGAAAACCGACATGGTGCTGGAGGTGGACGTGATTGTCGGCAAGCTCGTCGAAGCGCTGCAGAAGCGCGGGCTGATCGAGAACACCTTGATCGTCGTCACCAGCGACAACGGCGGCATCCCCACTCCGCGCGACCGCGCCTTCGGCCACGACGCGGTGGGCGGATTGCATGGCTCCAAGTCCTTCATCTGGGAAGGCGGCCATCGCGTGCCGTTCGTGGCATATTGGAAAGGCCGCGTTCCCGCCGGCACGGTGCGCCACCAACTCATCGGCACACACGACATCGTGCCCACGTTCCTCGAACTTGCCGGCGGCAAATTCGAGCCGGACCAGATGCTCGACAGCGTCAGCCTCGCGTCCGTGCTGGTGGGTCGGCGCGGCGACGACCAGCCGGTCCGGCAGACGCTCCTCATCCAAAGCAGCCCCGGTCGCGACGCGTTCGCCGAGCGCGACCCCGGAATGGGGAAGCCCGCCCAAGGCGAGAAGATGACCCAGCAAGAGCGCGAGGCCGCGAAGAACAAGCTGTGGAACGCGATTGCGAAGAAGGGCGCGAAATCGGGCAGCCACGGCATGGCGCACGCCTTGCGTGAAGGCCCGTGGAAGCTCGTCCTCGACATTGAACACGACCGGCCTGCTGCCCTGTACAACCTGGCCGAAGATCTTGCCGAACAGAAGAACCTCCTTAACGACCCCGCCCACGCCGGGCGCGTGAAGCGGATGGAGAAGCTTTACCGCGAAATCCGCGCCTCGAAACGCAGCACGCCAGCCGGTCCATGAAACGTCTCTGAGAATTACAGGCCGCCCCAACCATGAACCCGCCCGCCGACTCTCCGCGTCTCCGCGTCTCCCTTCTCCGTGTCGTTCTTCTTTACTCCGTGGCCGGCGAGTCCGGCATCGGCATTGCGGAGTTGAAACAAGACCAATCAGACAACCATCGAATTGAACTGGAAACCACAAACCTCATATCCTCCACCTATGACTAAAAGCAACGTTGCCTCCATTCCACGACGCCACTTCCTGTCCGCTCTCGCCTGCGTTGGCGCAGTGGCCGTGGCTCCCTCCCTCACGCACGCCGCGCCCGCTCGCAAAGGCCGGTTGAAACAGGGAATCTGCCGGGGCGTGTTCAAAGGCGTGAAGCTGGACCTCGACGGCATGTGTCAAGAAGCTGCGCGTCTCGGAGCGGTGGGGATCGATCTCGTGGGGCCGGATTCCTTCGCCACGCTCAAGCAGCACGGGCTGATTCCCACGATGGTTCCCGGCGGCGGTGGCATCAAGAAAGGGATCAACGACAAGAAAAACCATGCCGAGATCGACCCGAAGATGCGGGAGGCCATCAAAGCGACAGCCGCGGCTGGAGCTCCCAACGTCATCGTCATGGCCGGCGACCGCGAGAGGATTTCGGACGCGGAGGGGGCAGACAACTCCGTGGCGTTCCTCAATGGCATCAAAGCCCTGGCCGAGGAACTGAAGGTCACGCTCTGTATCGAGTTGCTCAACAGCAAGGTCAACCATCCGGGCTACATGGCTGATCACACCGCGTGGGGTGTCGAGGTCTGCAAGCGGGTGAACTCGCCGCAGGTGAAGCTGCTCTACGACATCTACCACATGCAGATCATGGAGGGCGACGTCATCCGCACCATCCAGGACAACATCCAATACATCGGCCACTTCCACACCGCCGGCAATCCGGGCCGCCACGAATTCGACGACACCCAGGAGTTGAATTACCGCGCTATCTGCCAGGCCATCGCCGATCTCGGATTCCAGGGTGTCCTGTCGCATGAATACACCCCGACGCGCGATCCCTTGGGCATGCTGGAGAAAATGATGCAGATCTGTGAGGTCTAAGACGGTCTGACGCGCGCATATTCGATCAGGCGTGGATCCCATCTTCTACTCGGACCCCCAAACTGCCGCCCTGAAGGCGCTGGCGCTGAAGTGAACGGCGCTGCCAAGAAGGAACCAGAAAGCCCAATCGTTTCGATCTTCCCCTGCCCCGCCGCCTGAAGGCGGGACTCCGGAGACCCGGCTTATCCCGTTTTGATCCTGGATTCCGGCAGACGGCTGACCAGCCAGCGGTGCTTGCCCCTGGCTGTTTTCTCTGTTTCGGCTACGGCACGAAATTCAATCTGAAAATCATCGCCCAGCTTGCGCCGGATGCCGGTTTCAATCTGTGTCAGCCTGCTGGAATGGAAGCGGGCGCCAGGCACATACCGAAATTCCGCGCACCCCGGCTCTTCCTGGTAAAACTGCACGGCGTAAAGATCGTCAAAGACCGTGTCGTGCATGTTGAACGCAGTCAACGAGATCCGGCGACCGGTGGCGCTGACCAGGAACTCCTGCTCACGCCCGGCTATTTCGGCCACAGCCGGCCACGGAAACTCCAGGTCCCCATCGGTTTTCGGATTGGCCAGCCGCACATAATCGCCGGTGCGATAACGAATGAGCGGCATCACCAAGTTATGAAACGAGGTGCCGATGACTTCGCACAAACCTTCCGAGTCGGGCGGCCCGAACTCGACCAAACCGTATTGCGGGAAAAAATAGAACAACTCGGATTTCGTCCCTTCGCCGGCCAGTACGACTCTTTCCGCATGCCCGTACCAACGATAAATTCGGCATTTGAAGACGCGTTCGAGCAGGCGCTTCTGAGGCAGCGTCAGCCGTTCCGAACCGCACAGCAAGCCGCGCAAAGGCAGGCGCCAGGAATGCCCGACTTTTTCCAGATATTCGGCCAGTTGCAGGGCGGCCGAAGGATAAGCATGGAGCAGGTCCGGCTTGAATTTTTCCAGTGCGGCCAGGTATTCGGGCAGGCGCTGGGGGGTGAGGTGGTACGAGGAGAGCATGAGCCAATCCCGCGTGGCGTCGTAGGAGTCAATGCGACCGCGTGCCTCAGAACTGGTGACGTGCCCGCGAATGACCGCCAGCCGCGCACCATCGAAATAACCTGCCCTCCGCCACATCGCTTCCAGAAAAGCTTGTTCCTTGGGGCGGCTGACGCCTTTGTGCAGGTAAAAGCCGACGGGCACGCCGGTCGAACCGCCGGTCGTCATGTAAAGGCGCTTGGCGGAGGGAATTTGCCTGGAAAGCAATTCGGGCAGATGCTCCAGCAAGTCTCTCTTTTCCAAATAAGGGCAAGCGGCCAAATCATCAACGTTCTGAACGTTTTCGGGGCGAAATCCATAGCGGGCAAAACTGCTTTCGTAGAAGGGACAGTAGGCGGCGGCGTGAAGGAGCACGATGCGCAATTGCTTGAGCTGATAGGCGTGGACATCAGACCCTGACCACTTTTCGCCCTCTTCAGTGAGTTTCTGGAACTGCGAATAGCCGGCGCCTAAGCGCCAGTTCTGAGGAAGCTGGCGATAGGCCAGGCCCAAGGCACGGCGCAATCCCTGGGGCAGGCGCTCGTAAAGCGCCAGCAAAGGGTAAAGCCGATCCTCCAAGCTCATGCTTGGGCCGTCAAAAACGCGGCGGTTGTTTTCGATGGCTCCGACCCAGCCAAAATGCGGACGGAAGCTGAAAGTCTCTTCCATCTGATCCAGTTTTCCAGTCCAGGCCCGTTTGTTCGACACGACCTCGATTTCACCGGGTTGGAAAGGAACGAAACTCAGTTCCCGCATGGCGAAGCTGTTCTTCAACAGGCGGATTCTGCGCCAGTCAAAACCCATGAGGGTGGCGGCGACGCAATCAACCGCCACCGGATGCGTGCCGGCTAGGATGACACCGCACGGTTTGGCGTCGGGCGACATGGGGCCGTTGCCTTCGCCACCAATGATGCCATCGACGACTGACAAGTAGCGAAGGGGGTGCTGGCGGCGCTGGCCGGTGCTATCAAAATAGAAGAGGCATTTATTGAGGTCGAGCACCATCCGCCAGCAGGTGTCATTGCCGTGCCAGTTGCCGGAGCGAATCACTTGCTGGGTATCACCAAAATAGAGCCGGCCGAGTTTTTTCACCGGCACAAAAAGGCGCGAAAGTTGGGGGCGATTCTTGAGCCAGCGTTTGGCGGCGCCCATCCAGGAATGTTCCAGGCGCGCTTTCATGGTGGCGGCAGGGAATTGATCGCCGCCGAGGTCGGGCGTTCCTTCGGTGTGATGCGGGAGCCAGTTTTTATTGGCGTTGATGCCGACGAGGTTCTTCAGAGCGCACGTCAGGCCAACCTTTTTGTGGGTTTTGAGCTTGGGCAAGTTTATGAACACATCGGCGTCCATGGGCGTGCGGCAGAGCAGATACTCATGGCACAGGCCGGCATGCCGTTCGTTGGTTTCGGCCATGTCATAGGAAGCACCGTAGAGCCGGCCTTGCCCGTGATAGTCCACGAATTCACTGGCGCCGTCCAAGCGCACTTGAGTGTTGCCCACCGGATCGCCTGGGAGGCGGGTTTTTGAGACGGTGACGCCGTCGATGGCCTGCCATTCTTCGGGGCGCAAGTCCAACACGCGGAAATCAATGCCTGGGAAACCGGCCCGGCAGCGGTCCAGCATGGCCTCCAGCCCGCAATATTTGCTTAAGGCGGCAAAAGAGGAATCGGTTTGCGGCGCGTCGCAGATGACGATGGAGCCGTGCCCGGCCAGCCGTTCTGCGGCCCAGCGCGCCACGGCTTCAATGACGGCCGGGTGCGTAACGACATGTTCCCATTGGTTAGGACCTGGAAAGCGTTCGTCATGTTCTTTGATCCAGTTGGGTTTGAGGACGATGCGGTGGCCGGGCTGGATGAAATCGGGAGCGAGCGCCAGCCCGGAAAGAGCCTGTTCGACCAGGCGCCGCACGGAGTCCGCCGGGGCATAACTATTGCCCCCTGCCAACACGGCAACAATGTGGCCTCGATGATTCGAATTGGACTGCTCATTTGCATTCATCGCCTGATCACTTATAAAGCGCAGGAGGATGTTTTTGAACAAAAATATGAACCTTCTGCCAGACTTCTTCCTCGGTAACGTTCCAAAGACAATGGGGCGAAGGAAAGCGGCAATAATCAAAACATTGCTTAAAGGGACAAGATTTCCCGTCAATCCATTCCGCTTCGGGATGCAAAGGAAGGAACCACTCAGGCCATTGCGGTCCAAAAATTGTAAAGGTGGGGACCCCGGCGATCGCAGCCAAGTGTCCGGGACCGGAATCATTTCCAATAAATGTGCTCGCCTTAGTGAAAAGATCGAACAGCGATGCGATATCGTGCGGCACTACCACCTGCCGCTCTCCTTGACTCATCCACCATTCCAGTTGTCCTGGATCGCAGGCGATCTGCACTGGCCAACCCGCATCCCGTAAGCGCTGGGCCAGTCTTTGGCAACGGTCCAAAGGCCAAACGCGCACGGGTTGTGCCGCACCGGAATGCAGGAGAATGAAGGCTCCCTGGTGGGGCGGAGGCGCCGGGAGTTCGCGGCGGCGGGGCAGCGGAAATCCTAGTTCCTGTGAAACAACCCACCAATCATCATAACGATGCGCAAGCGGCGCAAGACGATGCACAGTCCGAGTCAGAAGGAGTTCACTCCGAAGACGCGGGAAACCAATTCGATGCTTCGCTCCAGTACATCGCAGGAACAAGTTCTCTCGTGGATCCCAGCGAGCAGAAACTGCATAGTTGAATTTCTCACTGCGCAATCGTCTCAGCAGCTTGAATAACTCCAGCCAGGGCCATTTTGGCAGCCGGTACTTGCCTCTAAATACGGTCCATGGAGCTTTAAACGGGATGACTGTGACCGCTGGCCACAGCCGCTTTTGCAGGTCCAGAGCGTATGGTTTGGCTAAAAGGAAAACCTCAAATTGTTCACTCGACGCACACAGGAAGGGCGTGGCAATCGCCAGGTCGCCTAGCCCCCAAAGTTCCAGAACTAATAATTTCGATTTCACAAGGGACGACGAGCTGTCAAATGAGCGGACCAGCCAACCCAATAGTTGCGAGCGGCAGAGTTATGCCGACTGGGAGGCGTAAACACAAAGACCGAATGGGCAACCGGGAACAACCACTTTCCTGATGCTTCGGCGACGGTGATCTCAAGTTCCACTTTTGAGCCTGCTGAGTCAAGCCTCCCATTGATACTTTTCGGGCATCGGTAAAATCATCATAAGATGCAAGAGCATGAGTGCCTGCCACACGTCCGAGCGGGGTAGAACAGACCACTGTTTTCTGGTAAGCCCACCTTTCTCCAGGAAACAGCGCACCGTTGCAGAGGAAATTAAGTGAGGAGGCGTTTGGGAGCTCTTGGTGGAGATTGTTAACCATCCATACAAGCCCTTGATTTTCAGCGCCTCGGTTTTCGGGCTCACGGAGGGGAGTTCCTGCGACAAACTGAGCTCGCGTGTCGAGCCATGGCGCGTAACGGAAACGGGTTCTCTTCATTTCCAAGTCGATTTGAGCAATGCTTTCATATAACTCGCCATTTCACTTAACTTGCGAATAACCAATTTGGTTCTACCCCAACTAACCGTGTTAGCTGCCGTCAGATATCATTATTGCCAACTGTTCTTTCCGGCGCAAAACACTCCGTGGTTGTTCAGGTGCTGATAGCGAAGCGGCTTTGCTCAGAATCGCACTACCTGCCGAGTCAGTGAGAGGGATCGGAAATGTTCCAGTCTCACTGCAAAAGGTGTCAACAGCGTTCTTAGCCCCTTTGTATAGGGCATTGTTGTAATCATGAACCATGATATAACCACCTGGAGAAAGTCGGGGCCAAAAATAGCGCAAACCAGCAAGAATAGGATCGTGCAGGTCGCAGTCAATTGACACCAGACAAAAAGTCAAGTCGCCCAGTGTGTTTGTGCTTTCAGGGAATACACCCCGGCAAATCCGTACTCTTTGGGGATGCTTCATCTGAGACAATACCATCTCGATCGACGTATTCGAGAAATCGTCTTCGCGCGCTGCAAGTCCATCGTTGATATCCTTAGCGAGTTGAGTTTTCTCGAACCCAGAAAATGTGTCAAAGAGAAACAACTCCCGCTCTGGGAAGAGGCAATTGATATGCTTGGCAAATCCCCCTTGGTAAACTCCCAACTCAGCAGCCACTCCTTGTACGCCTCTTCGGGTAATTTCATCGACTAAGAGCTCCAAGGAGGAGACGCGAATATACTCGTCTGAGAGGACATCGGTTCTGCGTTCTCTGCCAATCAGAACCAGCGTCTTAACCAGCGTGTATTGGCTGCGCGATATCAAATGAATTGTTTTTTTGATCAGTTTCTTCATATAGAAGCCGGAGCGGCTGCTGCTTCATTCGGCGAACGAGTGAGCGGTAAGCCACAGGGTCTCGAAACAAGTGTGACTGTCACCAGGATGTCCAAGTTATCAACCATGCTCCAAAATTGCGGCGCTGGGCCGTGTTCAGCGCGGTACACTCCCCATTGGTCCCACCAGATGCGCAGCAGCTTGCCCGCGATGGCTTCATCGTGCCGATGAACTGAAATACGCGCCGGCAAACTGAATCGAGAGTCGAGAGTTCGGTTGCTCAGCAAGGCCAAGCGGCCAAACTCAGAACGTGCTGCCAAGTGCTGGAACAATTTCAGAGACAAATTAAAAATGCCGAGCGATTTGGTCCGGTCGAAATTTTGGTCAGCCAGTGAGTAGGTTACATTAAGAGCGCACACGAAATTAACTTGTTTTGGGTTCGATTTCTCTGGAGGCGCATCCAGCCACAGGAAACTCACTCTTTATTCATTATACACAGACCGATACACCTGAACGACCTGCTCGGCGCACTTTTTCCATGAGAACCGCAAAGCTTGGCACTTTCCCTTTTGAATCAATTCCGATCTTAAGTTGTCATCGGCGGCCAGCAGCTTCATGGCCGTATAATAAGCCCCCGGATCGAGGGGCGCGAGATAAGCTGCATCCCCTGCCACTTCGCGGACACTGGCCACGGGCGAGCAGATGACTGAGCATCCCAACGCCATCGCTTCCGCGACTGGAAAGCCGAATCCTTCGTATTTGCTGGGAAAGACCAGGCCTAAGGCACGCCGGTACAAGTATATCAAGACAGAATCGGGTTGGAGGCCCAGGTAATGCCATCCCTGTGGGGGCGGGCCTTCACTGGCCACTCCGGCCCAGCGCGCTCCCACGATCAGCAACGGCGGCAGACTTTCTCTTTTGTCAGCAGCCAGACGATAACTTTCCTTTAAGAGAGCCAGGTTCTTGCCGGGCTCCAAAGATCCCACAAATAAGAAAAAGTCGCTGGGAATTTCAAAGTCCGGTTTTTGCTCAACTGGCGGAAGTTCTTGAGGATGAAAATCGCAGCCAGGATAGATGACCTCCAGCCGAGATGAAGGCAATTCGAGCAGTTGGGTTGCTTCATCGGCCGTGAACTGGCTGATGCAAATTATCCGGTCCACTTTCTTGAGTTCCGGCAGACGATTCTTCGTGGACCACCTTTGCCACCAGCGAAACCGTTCCGGGAATCTCAACACTGCCAAATCATTCAGGGTGGCAACGTGCTTCATGGGCGAGGGAGGAGTGATTAAAACTCCGGCGGTCGAGTGTAGGAGGTCCACTTTTCTGTCGGACAGCAGCCTGGGCGCAATCCATTTGGCCCAAAACAGTTCCCGGTAAGCAGTCTTCAACAAGCGCTGCGGCTGTCGATATTCAAAATTCTCCACCTCCCAAGCCAATTCCATAGGCTCGAGATCGGCCGGAGCAACCTGACGCAGGCCATTGACCAGCCCGCGAATATAGCGAGCCACGCCGGCGTGCGTGGTAAACAATCCGTTGGTGTCAAGAGCTACACGCATGAGCGCAAACAGGTTATGAAAGGGAGAATCACCCTCTCAATGGGCCCTCTTGAAGAGGTATTGTTTCAAGCTGGCAGAGCGGCTTCAGACTGAAGAACCGGCTGAGATTCCTCACCTTTTGTTTCCTTGCCGGTATGATTCAAGGAAATGCTTAAGCCAATAGCTCCAGCAAAAACGACAAAATCCAAGTCGAATTGACCATAAAAGACGAGATAGAAGATCAATCGAGCCACAAAAAATGCCAGCAGGAAAGTATTGACCTGCTGCAATGATTCCACTCCAAACAGGTAATTGTGGTAGAGCACCCGCAGGCTAGCCCAGCAAAACCAGAAAAAGCCAATCACCGCAAAAATTCCAAATGGAATGACGATCGTCAGCAAGCCATTGTGGTAATTCCCGCTGATGAGCGTGTCCTCGTAAGCGGTATATAATCCTCTCCGAATTGCTTCTTGAGTCAGATCATAATCGGTGCCGCTGAAATTGTATCCCTTTCCCAGCCATAAATACTTGGGGACTTCTGGCAGCACAGTTTTCCAGATTTGGAACCGCCAGTCGAGTGTGCTCATGGCATCGTGGCGGGCCACTTTATCCACTTGAATGGGCAAGAAACTCAAGCTGCGCTGCACCGAGAGGGGGAGTCTGTCCACAAAAGGCAAAGTGAAGGCTCCAATGAGAACAAGGCTGACCAGAAGAATGGGGAGCAATCGAGTTCGAAAAAGGCCTTCAAAGTAGAACTGCACGATAAAAAGAATTGATAAGGTAATCATGCTGGAACGAAATCCACCAAACAAACTAGCCCCGATCGCAACCAGGAAAGTCAATAATCTCCAAGGTTTCGACAGTTCGAGCAACCCCGCGATCCCAAAACGCATCAGCAAGAAATAGCAAAGCCCCAAACCGGCCACAGTCAAACCAGACAACCGCAACAGTGTCTCCTGCGTGATGGCTTGGAGGGAGGCAAGGTTGGAAGAGAAAAACGCGAACAAAAAATAGAAATTAGGGCCTGCGGCAAATGCCAAATCGCTGATCGCGGCCGTCAGGGCGGACAAGAAATACAACGAAGCCAAGGTCAAAGCTCGAGGCAATGGCACCGGTTGAGCCGTGAGCGCAAAATAACCCAGGATCGCTCCCAACAAGGTCAAGTACCTCTTGCCCCCAAAGAACTGAGAACCTAGCGCACGAGAACCAATCCCCCCGGTGAAACAGATTGTTCCCACAATGATCACCGCCAAAAAAATCAGCGGCTTGGTCACTGAGGGAACTTTCAGGAAATGTTCGTTCTTAACGATGGTTCGGTTGAGCAGGGAGATAAACAGACTTCCCACAGCCATAAGGATTCCCAGGGTTGGCTGTCCTGGCAGGAAGAATGCGATTAAAAACGAATTCCAGGCAAAGACCAGCATGGCGTGATGCCAGCGGATAAAAAGAGGAAAGGCCAAGAGGAAAAGAACAAGAGAAAGAACCGAAAGACTCGTGAAGCTCGTGGGCGTAGCCAGTAAATAGCCGCAAAAAACCGCTGCTGGCAGGCACAAGGCATAAATCAGAACCAACGCAGGTAAATTCAGCGCTTTAAACATCAGACAACAGATTAGAATAAATCTTCTTGTAGCCCGCAACCATTTTCCCGATGGAAAACTCCCTGCTCACTCTGGCCGCTCCATGGATTCCAGCCGTCTTGCCCAGTTCGGGCGACCGCACCAGCCTGGCGAGCAAGGAGGCTGCTTGCTTCCATTGACCTGCTTCAAAAAGCCAACCCGTTTCACCATCGACGACGATTTCAGGTATCCCTCCCACGCTCGCTGCAACAACCGGAATCGCTGCCAAGCCTGCTTCACACAAAACCAGTCCAAAAGGCTCGAATTCAGAAGATGGACAAATAAGAATATCGATCCCGTCCAGAAACCGCCGTGGTTCGGCCGCCCATCCGCACCAATGCACGCGCGCCCACCAGTTCTCGTTTGCGTAATTCCAGCGTATGGAATCCACAAGCGTTTGGCCTTCTGCATCTTGCGCTCTGCCTGCCACAAATAGTTCCCATGCTCCCGGACACAGCCGTTCCAGTTCTTTCACCGTCTCGAACAAGCCGCGCAGGCCCTTGCGCTCCGAGAAGGCGGCCAGGAATCCCAAGCGCACAACACCCTTCGATTCTGATTCTGAGCAAGGTTCGTCGTCGGTTGGCACTCCGTTGTGAACGACCACCAGTTTGTGGGCAGGGTAACCCGCGGCGATGCAGGCGGAGCGGACCGCGTGGGAAACACAGACCAACCGGTTGAGTCCCCAGCGGACACACCCTCGCATCAAAAGACGGCGCTGCAATGAAAAAAACCTTGCCTCCGGATGATCATGCAAGGTCCCCATGGTGGAAACACGGCCTTTCGTGCCCGCCCACACCGTCAATTCCCAATCTCGAGCGGCCCAGCCATGCACAAGATCGAACGGCTCTTTTTGATGCGCCGTTAGCAACTCTTTCACCTGCCGATGGAGTGTCTTCAGCGAGAATTTCTGATTATTTGGCACAGGCAGCCTGTTAACTCCTTGTGGAATGATCCTCTGAATCTTGCTCCCCTCCACCATGGCGACCGAAACAGCACAATCAGATTTAACCAACTCATGTAAAAAATGCCCCAGCAATACCTCAGCCCCGGCAAAATAATGGGCTTCTGTGTGGATAAGGAGGAGGTGCATGTAATGACTACAGAGCTTCGGTCAATTGCTTCAAACGCGCCCGCCAGACATGATCGCTGAAGACCCTGGTCCGTCCGGCTTTTCCAATTTGTTGAGCATGATCAGGTTGACGAGAAATCTCCCTGATGATATCAGCGGCTTCCCAAATGCTTCGGTAAGTCAGCACTTCTTTTCCCACCTCGAATGCAGAGGCAACATCGTCATTGTGCGCGGTGAGATAACAGCATCCATAGCCTGGAAACTCAATATCCCGGAATTTCAAGTAGCTAGCCAAACGTCCATGTTCATCCCGGCCTTGATTCAAGCCGAGCAGGACTTGGCAATCCCGCAAATAATCGTGAAACTCGGCTTCGCTCAATGGCCCCCCGGCTTGTCTTCGGACTAAAGGCCACAGTATTCTGCGTAATATTTTCTCGCTCAAGCCAGGCTGAACCAACACCTTAAGCCAGTCAGAGCCTTTGCGTTCGAGATTCCGGAATGGATTTTCTTCCGGCCCCACCCAGCCGTGCCCGCGAATATTGACGCGACACCGCAATAAGCACATCAGCCCTAACTGTGTTATCCGATTAGTGGTTGGCAGTCCAACAAAACCAACTGAGAACCGGGCTGAGAAACAAGTGGATTCCTTCAAGCACTCTGGATTTAGAGCGTAAGGTTGACAGAGATAAGGAACTCCCAACGGGCGATACCGGTGAATAGCTCCATGTTCCGGAAACCAATTCAACGAGACTGCACGCGCTAAGTCTTCCACTTCAGGAAACCGGTGCGTGCTGTCGCAATAGAAATTGACCCAAGGCACTCCCAGTTGGATCGTTTGTTTTACCAAGTCTATTCCTACATCACCTGCAAAACAGTAAGTAATAACCGCGTCCAAACCGTGCTCTCGATAGGCGCGCTTTATTTGACTCCACAGCAAATCACTGGTCTTGCTTTGTTGCTCAGCCCAAGCCGTTCCAGCGGACTTCTGGGCGCTGCGGGCCCAGTTGAAATCAATCTGTCGAGGAGTAATAAGCCGGGTCACGACTCCGCGTAAACCGTCATAAAAATGTTCTTGCCATAACGCTTGATAATGGCCAGTTCGCGCGTGGCAATCGGGCACGATTGAGAACACGGTCTTCCATGATTTCATTGACATTTGCGGCCAGATGATTTCCTAAGGGCACACATATAAGACCATAGACAAAACCGCTTAAGAATTCAGCTTTTTACCGTGGGAATTCGCCAACGAGTGATGATTTCGGGCGAGGCCACCGCCACAAAATTGGAGTATTTGAAACATTCATGCCTGCGAGAATCATAATTCACTTTTTCTAAGCCCGTTTGGCGCAATCGGAATAGGCAATATCCATGCCTTTGCAGCAACTGATTTGCATTGGCCAGATTCTCAAAGGCATCCAGCCAGGTGCCACCGTATTCAAATTGAATCATCGATATTCGTCTCTGCCCCAACGAGGAACTCATGCCTCGCAACACCGCCATCTCGTAGCCTTCGGTGTCCACTTTGACAAAATCTATATGGCTAAGGCTGTGCTCCGCACAGAATGCATCGAGGGTCGTTATAGGCACTTCGATCACCCGCTCCGCCTTCAGACCCACAGAGCCTTCACGCGAAAGAAACGAGGATAAACCGGAATTGTCCCCGTAATCGTGAAACTGCAGAGTGCCCTTTTGATCGCCCAAACCTGTCTGAAAAACCCTCACATTAGGCCATGATTTATACCGGCTTTTCAAGCTAAGGTAAGTCTGGGGAGACGGTTCAAAAGCATACGTGACGCATTCGGGATTCGCTTCCAGCAGCAACGCAGTCCAGTTCCCCAAATTAGCACCGATATCAAAAACGCTATGGAGATGCGGCCCTATCAGCCTAGTCAATAATGCTTCTCCATTGCTCCGTTCATCGCCATTGTTCCAGTTCTCTGCCAAGTCCATGTACCGGCTCAATTTGCGGTGCGCTCGACGGAATAATCCATGGAGCGGTGTTTGGGCCAGAAGCAGCGCCAATCTTATTTGGTAATCCATGAGCTTTATACCAGGTTCTTAAATCTTACGTTTCTCAGGCGACAAGGCCATTTTTTGTATCATGTATCTCCCCACAACGGCAACCGCCACAACCGATAGCGACAACCACATCAGGTAGGCCTGCCAGGATATGGCAGCAGCAACCATGCTGCCTAGAGTCTTCAGCCCTGAAATGGTCACCATGGCTTTGACCATTCCCAGACTGTTGTGTTGTCCCTGCAACAGCAAGTACTGAAATTGGTTGACCTGCGTTGACAAAACCGCCAGGCCCGCCGGAAAAAGGAGTGGCATACTGGCCGCATAACGGTCCGAAATCAAGGCTCCCACCAAATAAGGCCCCATCAGCCACAGACCGAGCAATCCGAGCACCGTCACCATTATGAGCACCAGACTATACCCATCGCATCGGCGGGCCAACTGCCGCCAATCTTTCTCAGACTGAGCCGCATCTGCCTGCCTGAAAACTGCCGGGAACACAAGTTGCAGCAAACCGGCGCAAACCAGATTGGGTACGATTGCGGCAATGCTGCTTGCCAACCCAAAGTCCGCCGTCCGAGCCTGGCCAAAGAAAATCGCAACAATCCAGCGGTCTGCGTTCAGCAACAGCCAACTGCCGATTCCCATCAGCACAAAGGGACGGCCAAACACCCGCAGCTCATGGCGCCACTTGGCTTCGATGGCCACGTCGGCTCCGCAGGTGGTCCAACCTTCGCGAAACAACAAGAGAATGCTCAGGACTATCACTAGGCTGTGAACGGCAAAGCCGACGCACAATGCCGCCAACGAAACCCCCATTGCCAATGCAAACAAGGGAGGCAGGAGAGCCCGAGTGCCATTGGCAGCCACCCCTAGAAAACACATTGGCCACAGCCGGCCGCCGGCATTGAGAGAGGCATGCGCGATTGTGAATAACGCGCAAGCAACATTGCCGCCGAACAGAATGGGAAAGATCCAAACCCAATCGACATTCTGAGAGTAAAAGGCCAAAGCCAAGCTCCAGGCAAACAGGAGCACGGCCAAGACGCGGCTTGCTTGCCAACTCGCCCGCCACAAAAACCGCGCATAAGCGCCGCTTTGAACGCTTTCTCTTTGCCAATAGCGAGAAGAGTGATTGACCAATCCGGAGTGAGTTAGCAGATAGCCAACCTGGGTCAGAGTCATGAACAGCACATAGAGGGCGTAAACATCCTTCGGGACCACATGGGTCAGAATTGTGAGGCCTGCCAGCCCGATCAGCAGGGTCGCCAATTGATTGCAGACAATGGGAATAAGTCGGCCCATCAGCTCTGGGAAAGGTCTTGTTCCGATGGCGCAAATATCAGGTTATCATAGACGTAGCATTCCCGAGGCTGATGCGGACTGAATTTCCCGGATTCCATTTGCCATGGACTATAATTCAGGGAACAGAGACGATCAATCAGTCTGCGACTCGACCGCTCTCTGCCCGAATCGCCCACTTCAATCGAGAGCAAAGGCTGATCTTGCCGCAGAAAGTTGCCGGCCCCTTTCAGAATTTCCTCCTCTGCCGATTCAGCGTCAATTTTCACCAGAGAGACTGTCCTGCCCAAAGTGCTTCGAAAAGAATCAAGCGTGATCGTTTTCACTTCGATCACATGAGGAGGCGGCGAATCCAGCTCCATCTTGGCCGCCGTAAAACTGTTAAACGCCATCCACTTGACTCCGAAATCTCGAAAGGCAAGCGTTTCGATCGAAGACCAAACAGCTTGGGGATGCACTGTGACTTGAGAAAATCCTCGAAGATTCCTCTGTGCAATTTCGCGGGTGGAAGGAGTAGGCTCGAAAGCATGCACCTTTCCTTCCTCACCAACCAGACAGGCGAAAAGGGTGGCATAATACCCCACATGCATCCCAATATCCACCACCACCTGCCGGGGCTTCACCAGATGAAGAAACGCCTCAGTCAAAGACTCCTCGTAAACGCCATAGCTCCTGATCTGTTCACTGACCGCTTCGCCAGTCACTATCGTGAATTCAGGCAGGTGAAATGTAGAAGTGACCCGCAACTCTCCCAGATTTGATGGAAGCAAGCGATACTTCTGCATTTGATTGAGAACAAAGCGTCGAGGATTAAGCAAGGGCTTCTGCCACGGTCTGGCCCGCTTATAACTGACACAATCAAAAAATCTATTCAGCAACTCAGATTGAGACATAGCTTTATCGTTTCAACCAAAGATCAACCTGCCAGAGAGGGCCAGGCCATTGTCGCAGCGTTTCATTGATATCCTCCACTTCGAAACCCAAGCCGGAAAAGGCTTGCAGAATTTCAGGCAATAAAACCTGCCCGTCATAAATGGCCTTAAGGGATACTTCGATCACGATTCGTTGCGCGTGCGCCAAGGTTTTCTTCCCCCCTGCCAAGACATGTCCTTCGTAACCCTGGGCATCAATTTTGACCAAATCAGGATGCGGCAAAGAGTCAGAAGCTGCCAAGTCATCCAACGGCACGATCTGAACTTCTTCCTGGACGGTTGCACGCGTGCCCCAGTATCTTGACATCTCACCTTCAATTGGGGCAAGCATCGATGACGCTGCTGTATTCTTCGTCAGAAATATTGGGCGCCTTTCGGATCGGTCTCCCAATCCTACGGGTAGAATCCGCCAAGACGCTCCAAGGGGTCGGCGTGCTGAAGCTCTCACCTGACAGGCCCGTTGAGGTTCAAACAAGAATATTTCTGAAGGAGAGAAGATGGACTGGCACATCTCCGACCAGAGTCCTTCGTAGGCGCCAATATCGTACACGACTTGTGGGCGAAAACCTTCGTCTCGCCAGCGCTGGAGCCGAATGTAATGGGCGCCGTCCCAACGCCTTCTCCAAGCTTGAACCACCCTAGGATCATCCATCAAGAACAGGCCGCCTGCAAACCAGCGCCGGATCCGCGCGCGCACATACCGCGTTAAGCGACAAGTCCAATCGCGACAACGGAGATCGTTCACTCTCTCAAAAAAAGTCCGGTTCGCTGCTTGGATTTGGCTCATGATTTCAGCAGCCAAACAAACGGCAAGAAGCAGGAAATAGCAAGTAAATCAAGATTATTGGAAAACGACACTCGACTTTGTTGCCTCAGTCCCCTCTGTTTCAGCAGCGCCTCTGATTGTTAAGCCGTTGCCTTCCCGGTTGTTCTGTATTTCACTTTTGCGTTCGGTTTTTGTCGTGGATAACATAGCCAGAAGTGTGATAATCAGCAGGTTAACGCGTTTTGCCGCGTCAATTCCTGCAAAACGTGCAATCGAACCTTTCGCGACGTCTTGCCGGAATGTTCATACAAACAGTGCCGACTTCAGTAACCTCTCCGGCTGGCAAATGAAGCCTCACGTCCTAAACCGCTGCGCAATCGGTATCCTTCTCCCCATCCCAAATGCGCGCGGTGATACCTTCAGCCCCGGAGCCGCCTGGCGCCGCTTGTACTCGCTGAAGGTGACCTTGTTGATCACATCGCTGACCACGGCCGGGCTGAAGCCGCGGGCAATAATCTGCTCCTTGCTCACGTCCTGCAACACGTAGGCGGCCAGGATCGCATCCAGTATCTCATAATCAGGCAGCGTGTCTTGGTCCGTCTGGTTCGGCCTCAACTCCGCGCTGGGCGGCTTGGCGATGCTTTCTGCAGGAATGATCGCCCTTTCCCGGTTCACCCAGCGCGCGATGCGGTAAATGTCGGTTTTGAACACATCCGCTATCACCGCCAGCGCGCCACACATGTCCCCGTAAAGCGTGCAATAGCCCACCGCCAGCTCCGATTTGTTGCCCGTGGTCAGCACCAACGAGCCGAGTTTGTTCGACAGCGCCATAAGCGTCACCCCGCGCAGCCGTGACTGAATATTCTCTTCCGTTTCATTGCGCGCGTACCCGGCAAAGAGACCGGCCAGTTGCTTTTCGACCGCCTCGAACACCGGCTCAATGGGCAGAACCTCGTAGCGAATGCCCAGATTCCGCGCCAATCTTTCCGCATCGCTCAGGCTGCCGGGACTGGAATACCGCGCGGGCATGGAGACCCCCGTCACCTTGTCCGGACCCAGAGCGTCCACCGCCAGAACCGCCGTCAGGGCCGAATCAATGCCGCCCGACAGGCCGCACAAAACCGATTTGAACCCGCACTTGCGCACGTAATCCCGTATGCCCAGCGACAGCGCCGAAAACAGTTGCTGCTCAGGCACGGGCTGCGCCTCATTCCGAGGCGCGGCTTTCTGGTCGATCTCCACCACGCACAGGTCTTCGGCAAAACCCTTTCCGATGGCGATGGGTGTTCCCTGTCGGTCGAGCGCGACGCTGTGGCCATCAAAAATCAATTCATCGTTCGCTCCGACCAGATTCACCTGCACCAGGGGAATCTTCTCATCACGCGCCACCTTTTGCAGCATGGCCAAACGAGTCATTTCCTTGCCCAAATGCCATGGCGATGCCGAAATATTGATGATCAAATCCGCCTTCAGGCCGATCAATTCCTTGACCGGGTCGCGCCGATAGAGCCGTTCCGGCCAGAAATCTGCGTCATTCCAAATGTCTTCACAAATCGTGATGGCCAGGTTTCGACCCCCGTATTTGAAAGGCGCCACCACCGTCGCGGGCTCGAAGTACCTCGCCTCGTCGAACACATCGTAGGTCGGCAGCAAGCATTTGTGCAGACGATGCAGCACCGCGCCGCTTTGCAGAATGGCTGCCGAGTTGCGGAGCGGTTTGCCGGGCCGCTCGTGGTTCCAATCCACGTATCCCACACAGAGAGGCACGTCGCCGGTCTGGCGGGCGGCGGCGGCCAGGGCGGCGAGGTTGCCCTCAATAAAATCGCTGCGGAGCAGCAGGTCGCGCGGGGGATAACCACAAAGATAGAGTTCGGGAGCGACCACAAACTCGGCCCCCAGTTGGCAAGCGTGTCGGTAAGCCTCGCCGAGCTTCCGCACGTTCTCCGCAAAATCTCCAATCGTGGAATTAAGCTGCAACAGGCCGATTTTCACAGGGTCTCACGGAATCTTGCCCATCAACTGGTGCAGCTTCTCCCGATGGCTTCGGCTCAAAGTCAGGCGCGTGCCGTTGCGCAGAATCACCACGTATTCCCCATGAAACATCGGCTGCAGCTCTTTGATCCGTTCGACATTGACGATGGTGGAGCGGCTGATCCTCAAGAATTTGCCCGGCGCCAGCTTGGTTTCGAGGGCGGACATGGTCTCGCGCAGCAGATGCGATTCGGTCCCGACGTGCAAATTGACATAGTTATCCGCCGCTTCAATCCAATCAATATCATCCGTCCGGACGAACAAAACCCGCCCTTCGGACTTGACCACGAGCCGATCTGCCGCCTTGGGATGCGCCTTCAAATCGGCCAGCAAGCCCAGCAAGCGCTGGTTCAGTTCGCCGGTTGGCTGGCCTTGAAGCCGGTTTAAGGCGCGCTGCAACGCCGTTTTGAACCGGTCCCGGTCAAACGGTTTCAAGAGATAATCGATGGCATGCACGTCAAAGGCGCGTAGCGCGAACTTGTCATGCGCCGTCACAAAAATGAAGGCCGGCATTCGCTCGCTCCCCAGCGCCTCCAACACTCCAAATCCGTCCAACTCAGGCATTTGCACATCCAAAAAAACCAACTCCGGAGATTGCGCTTCAATGCTGTCCACCGCCTCCCGTCCATCGGCGCATTCGCCGATGATCTCAATCTCCGGCTCCGCTTCGAGCAATTTGCGGAGCCGTTCCCGAGCCAGCGGCTCGTCATCAACAATCAACGTGCGGATTTTCACAGTTAAAACCGTGCTGAAAAATTAACCGTTGCGCCAGCCCTTGTCGCGCTCTTTTTGTTTGGATGACACCATGGTGCTAAGCGTTGCCTCTGACCCGGAAGGGGATGATCACACTGACCACCAGTCCGCCGGTGGCGGCATTGGCCAGTTCAAATTGATGCGCCTGCCCGTACAGGTGCTCGAGGCGGGCCTTGGTATTGGATAAGCCCACGCCTTCCTCCAAGTCGGGCGGAAGGCCCTGGCCATTGTCGCGAACCTGCAAATGCAGTTGGCCATTGTGGCTTTGGGCGCGGAGTTCAATCACGCCCGGCTTGGACTGCGGCTCGACGCCGTGGCGGATGGCGTTTTCCAGCAACGGCTGCAAAATCAGATTCGGCACCTGCGCTTCGAGTGTTTCCGGCGCGATGTCCATCCGCACCGCCAGGCGGTCTCCAAAACGCGTCTGCTCGATTTCCAGGTAATCTCGCAGAAAGGCCAATTCCTGCCGCAGGGTCACCTCCTGCTCGTCGGTGCTCTCCAGAGCATAGCGGAGCAAATCGCTCAGCCGCGCGATCATGCGATCCGCCGCTTCCACGTCCTTGTGCATCAGGGCCGAAATCGTATGCAGCGTGTTGAACAGAAAATGGGGATTCAATTGCATTTGCAGCGCCTGCAGCCTGGCTTCGGCTAGGCGCCGTTCCAATTCGGCGGTGTGCAATTCCCGTTCCTGGGCCTGCCGGTAGTAATCAAACGCATGGTTGACGCTCACGATCACCCAGTAAATCAAAAGGCTGAAATGAAAGGTTTTCACCAGGAGCGGCTGAAAGGCTTCGCTGAAGGTCACCGGTTGCCGGCTCAACCATCCCTGGCCCTGAGCGACCAAGGCGCGCAGCACGATGTAAAGCAATGAGAAGCACGCGCTGGCCAGCAGATGCACCGATACGCTGCGCTCCCATTGGCCGCGTTCGATCCGAAAACGCCGGGCCAGCCACACCACCGGAAACGACAGGAGGGCAAAGACATACCAATCGAACAACGAGTAATAGACAGCGTGCCCCCAGGAGACAGGCCGGCCCATTTTGGAGCTGGAAATGTAAAACTGGCTGGCAAAGGACAAGCCGATCAAGGTCCAGACGGCAACAATCAGACTCCACTTAATCCACGCATTCCGGTTTGAGATCCAGGTTAGCATTGACGCAACGCTCACAGCCTATCGCTTTCCTCTTTAAATGCACACCTTAAATCATCTATAAACGGCAGCAGCAATGCATCACGAACGTCCGGCAGAACCCAAACACGGCCACCCACAAGATGGGAGGCCGGAGGCTCGAACGGAGAAGTCCCGCCCACTGGCCGGCTACCCGCCGGGTTCCAATGTTTCGAATAACGCCAAGTTTTTCTGGCTGTTCCTGGCGATCGTCTTAACCGCATTGATCCTTTGGCTTCAAATCCCCACTACTCCCGTCAAAACGCCGCCGGAAGAAACACCGCCGCCGCCCGAGGCGATGGCTGAAATCCCAGCGGCGAAATTCACGGACGTCACCGCCTCGGCCGGCTTGACGTTTGTTCATCACAACGGGGCTTATGGCGAAAAACTCCTGCCCGAATCCATGGGAGGCGGCTGCGCCTTCCTCGATTACGACAACGACGGCGATCAGGACATCCTCTTCGTCAATTCCGGCGACTGGCCCTGGCACAAAACCGAAGGCAAGAAGACCGGCGGCCTAGTGTTGTGCCAAAATGACAGTCATGGCCGCTTTAGCGACGTTTCGGCCGGTGCCAACCTGGTCGATAGCTTTTATGGGATGGGTGTGGCCGCCGGAGATTCGGATAATGACGGCTGGGTGGACCTCTTTGTCACCGCCGTTGGTGGCAACCGCCTGTTCCGCAACCTGGGCAACGGCACCTTCGCCGAAGTGACGGCACAAGCCGGTCTCGCCAGCTCGCCGGAACAATGGAGCACCAGTTGCGCCTGGATTGATTATGACAACGATGGCGATCTTGACCTGTTCGTCTGCAATTACGTGCGGTGGTCGCGGGAAATCGATCAGCAAGCCGATTACCGGTTGTCCGGCATCGGCCGAGCCTACGGCCCGCCCTTGAATTTCTCGGGAGTCTATCCCTATCTCTATCGCAATGATAGCCATGGCCGCTTCACGGATGTCTCCGACCCCAGCGGCATGCACATCAAGAACAAAGTCACCGGTTCGCCTTTGGCCAAATCGCTGGGTGTGGCGCCGGTGGATTTGGATGGCGACGGCTGGATGGACCTCGTGGTGGCCAACGATACCGTGCAAAACTTTGTTTTCCACAATGAACGCAACGGAACGTTCAAGGAAATAGGCGCCCTTTCCGGCATTGCCTACGATCCGTTTGGCAGCGCCCGCGGAGCCATGGGCATCGATTCAGGACGGTTTCAAGATGACAACACTCTGGGCATTTCCATCGGGAATTTCGCCAACGAAATGACCGCCTTATACGTTTCCCAGCAGGATCCCCTGTTCTTTTCCGACGAAGCCATCCAGCAAGGCATTGGGCATGCCAGCCGGGTTTACCTGACGTTCGGCGTGTTTTTCTTTGACTACGACCTGGATGGCTGGCTCGATCTCCTCACGGCCAATGGACACCTCGAACCGGACATTAACAAAATCCACCCCAGCCAGCGCTACGCTCAGCCCGCCCAACTCTTCTGGAACGTCCGTGGCAGCCGGAAAAAGGCCGGGTTCGTTTCCGTGCCTCCGGAGAAATGCGGGGCCGACATTTTGCAACCCATCGTCGGCCGCGGGTCAGCCTACGCCGACATGGATGGCGATGGGGACTTGGATGTGCTTTTGGCCCAGATCGGGGGGCCTCCCTTGCTGCTGCGCAACGACCAGAAACTGAAGCGGCACTGGCTCCGCTTCAAACTGACTGGCACCACCAGCAACCGCGACGCCATCGGCGCCTGGGTCAAGGTGCGCGTCGGCAACAAAACGTTTTCCCAGCAAGTCATGCCCACGCGCGGGTATCTGTCTCAATCCGAGCTGCCCGTGACCATTGGTTTGGGCGAAGCCGATCACGTGGATGACGTGGAGGTGACCTGGCCGGGCGGTGCCAAGGAAAAAATCCATCCGGTGCGCCTGGATGCGCTCACCCTGGTCCGGCAGTCACGCTAGCAAGGAGCCTTGAGCGATCCCGTCTTCATCTGCAACGTCTTCCTCACCCGCAGCGCGAAGCACAAGGCGGTGGTGCAAGAGCTCGCGAACCGGTTGCGGAACGACGGGCCGGAAGCGAAGGCAGAATGTAGAAGGCAGAAGGCAGAATTTCTTCCTTCTTCATTCTGCATTCATCCTTCCCTTTGTGCGTTCGGCTCGGACTGGGCGCAGTTGCACCTGATGCTCTCTCAACTATCAACTCTCAACCATCAACCAGCCGGCGCCCCGCTGAACCAGAAGCGCCGCTTGGTTCCCCTCCGGCTCGACGACGCGCCCAGCCCGAGTGCCTCGGCACGACTTCATTCCCGCGACGCTTGCCGCCGGGGATTTGGACTTTCCCTGATACGGACGCTGTGGCATCGTGCATCGCATGACCTACGAACAGTTGCCCGACGAATGGAAGGAGTGGCTCGACCTGACTCCGCTGGAACGGTTCCGGCGCAGCGAGGAACTGTTCGCCCAATATCTGGCGATGGGAGGCAGCCTTGATCCCGACCCCGATCCGACAAGTCCTTTCGACTTTCCAGACCAATGGCGTCCAGGCGCTGCTCATGGGCGGGCAGGCCTGCGTCTTCTACGGCGCGGCGCAAGTTAGCAA
>CAYIIH010000006.1:0-67940 GCA_964363225.1 uncultured Verrucomicrobiota bacterium
CCACGGTCATGGGCGGCACCAGCGACAATTCCTGGTAAATGACCGCGACACCGAGCGCACTGGCTTCCAGCGGCGACTTGGGGCGAACGCGCTTCCCGTTGACCTCAATCGTCCCTTCAAAGTCGGCATGAACGCCGCCGAGAATTTTGATGAGCGTGCTTTTGCCCGCGCCATTCTCGCCCGCCAAGATCAGCACTTCGCCGCTATAAACCTCCAAAGGCACATCGCGGAGCACCTGAACGGCGCCAAAGCGCTTGCTAATACCGCTCATGCGGGCGATCATAGGGGTCAGTCCTCACTATTGATTCTGCTGAAAAACTTTTGACTCGCGTTCACGCCGCCGACTCTTGGGGTGGCGCTGCCGTGTGCCGCCGCAATCTTAGATCCTTTCGGTCCAGCAGTTGCCATTCTACCTCCTCCCCTGCCTCTAACTCCAAAGCCGCCGCCAGCGGCAACGGAATATTCACGTAGAACCGCGGCGCCTGCTTCTGGGAACGGATGACTTGCACTTTAATTGAATATTCGGCTTGCATTCCTCTAAGCTACCCTATAGGCTAGCTATCAGTCAATGTCTTTATGAGCGTGCCCTTCTTCTCCCCTCAAGCGGCCCGGTTTGCCCCTGCCAGTCCAACAGTGGTTGGCCACCAAGGAAAACCTGCGCCGGGAGGCCGAGCTCAAGCGCCGGGACCGAGATCCGGTCGTCGTCCTGGATGACAGCGGCTGCGTCCAGCAGGATCGAGAAGAAATGGAGGTGCTGTTCACGTGCCTGGCCGAACGCTATGAACGGTGGCCGCGTGATGATCAGCACCAACCTGGTGTTCTCGAAATGGGATCAGATCTTCAAGGATCTGTGATTTCGCGTTTTCCTGGGGCGTTGCCCCAGGCTGGAATGACACCGCACCTTTGACGCTAAACAGATACTCCCGAACTCGGGAGAGGGCGTGCGCCTCTGCGTGGTCTTTGCTCAGTTGGCCCTCTCTTGCCTTATCAAGGCAAACCAGTAAGCAATAGAGATTGGTTTAGTTACGTTAATATACGAGGCTATTATCCATTATTTTTACTGAGCAAGAAACGGAGAGAAATTGCCAATTTTCGTGAAGCGCCGATTGCCAAGGCCCCCTTATTTTCGTGTGTGGAAATAATGAGAATAACTGGTCAACTTTGCAGAATGCTGTCGCAGTCAATTCTTGTCCTGCAGCCGGGAATTCTCAAAACCAACTTGGTCACCACCGTGTCGATGGTTCCAGTCTCAGACCAACTACGCGTAATCGTAAATCCTCATTAACTCAACAGTGCAACTATGAAAATAAATACTGCAATCAAAAAAGCGCCCACCTGCCTTATGGCAGTTGTGCTGATGGCCGTGGGCGCCGCGACAACGGTGAGAGCTGCGGCCCCAGCCTTGCAAGGCCAGATCGCCGTGCGCTCGCTCACTCCGCAAGACATCAAAGACTACCAGCTAACCGGCCTCCAAGGTGCCAGTGGTCTGAACACGGTGGGCCTCGGCCAGCCGGCCTATCTGGAGGCCTTGGTGAACATCGCCATTGCCCCTTCGAACGTTGTCGGCGTGACCTGGGTCTTAACCAACAAGCCAATAGGGTCCGTGGCCGAGCTGGCCACCAGCCCGCTGGGAGCCAATGTGCCGACCTACAAGATGGCAGACCGTCTGACCACGCGAGTGGCGGGGCGCACACTCCTGCGCCCGGACCTCGTGGGGCAATATACGGTGGTGGCCACCATCGACACAACCGGCAGCGGAACGACCAACGTCACGCAGAACATTACGGCCGGCACCTATATGGGCATTAACGCGTGCGCTCTCTGCCACAGCGGAGGCATCATCGCGCCGGATAAGGTGACGCCCTGGTCGGACACCCTTCACGCCACCATGGTCACCAGACACATTGATGGTCACGATGGCGGTTACAGCAGGTCGAGTTGCATCACGTGTCACACCGTCGGCTACGATGCCAATACCAATGCGGTTAACGGCGGTTTTGACGACGTCGCCAAGCAGCTTGGGTGGACCTTCCCGGCCGTTTTGACCAACGGCAACTGGGCGGCCATGCCTGCGGCGCTGAAGAACGTGGCCAATATCCAGTGTGAGAACTGTCACGGGCCAGGCAGCCAACACGCGTTCTCACTCGGCAAAACCAATCTAATCTCCAAAAGCTTCGCTGCGGGCAATTGCGGCCAATGCCACGACAGCTTGAGCAAACACTGGAGAAACGCCGAGTGGAACAACTCCGGGCACGCGATTGCGCCGCGAAGCCCTTCCGGCCCGGCCCGAGCCGCCTGCGTCCGCTGCCATACGGCGGGAGGCTTTGCCGGTTACATCGGGCATCTGGGCGACCCCACCCCGTACGCCACCAACACGGTTTACGAAGCAATCACCTGCGCGGCCTGTCATGATCCGCACGATGCTGCCAACCCGCATCAATTGCGCGCTGGGCATGAAATCACGCTCGATAACGGCACCACTGTCACAAACGCTGGCGCCGGGGGCTTCTGCATGAATTGCCATCAAAGCCGCACTGGCTCGGTTTCCAACAGCATTGAAAAATATCCAGTGGGACAAGCTACTTGGAATGGCGGCTCCAGCTTTGGTCCACACGACAATCCGGCGGCTGATATGCTCGAGGGCGTCAATGGCTACACTTATGGCAAAGAAATTCCCAGTGCGGCCCACCGCTCTGCGGTCACCAACACTTGTGTCGGTTGCCACATGCAAACCGTGGCCTCCACCGATCCGGCTTTTACCAAAGCCGGCGGCCATACCATGAAAATGAGTTACGATGTCGTCAGCGGTGGCGTGACCAACACGGTTCACATGGTGGGGGTCTGCGTCAAATGTCACGGCGAGATCGATTCGTTCGATATGGTGCGGCAGGATTACGACGGCGACGGTATCACTGATGGCGTCCAAACTGAAGTGCAGCATCTGCTCAACAGACTCTCCACCCTGACGCCTAGCGCGACTTACCAGGCGGATGGGAATTACATCGCGGATGGCTTGGTAAAGTCAGTCGGCCGCACTACCGTCAAAACGAACTGGCCGGCGAAGTTCCTGAAAGCCGCTTGGAACTGGCAGTTTGTCAACAATGACTTGAGCAAGGGTGTCCACAACGCCCCCTACGCGGTCGGTCTGCTCAAGGCGTCCATCGCCGACCTGACCGGCGACGCCAACAATGACAGCCTGCCCGATGCGTGGCAAATTCAATACTTCGGCTCGGCGGCCAACCCGAACGCCGCGCCCAAGGCCACTCCGGCTGGCGATGGCATCCCCAACTGGCTGAAATACAGCTTAGGTCTTGATCCGACAGTGGCCGGCAGCACAATCCCCGGTGGGGTGGTGTGGGCGAATGGCAGCAGCCTGGGTGGAAGTACCGATACCATCCAGATCTTCACTGCTGCGGAGGTGGCGTTTGACACGGAAGTGGGCAAGACGTACCAGATTCAGGCTGTTTCGTCACTGAGCGACGGTTGGCAAAACCTGGGCAACCCGATCCCAGGCACGGGTGCCGCGATCAGCTACACGACCCCGCTGCGGGAAAATGCACAACAGTTCTTCCGCGTTGTCCATACCCCGTAACCGCACAGGTTTCTTGGGAGACTAATAGATTCAGTCCCGGCAAACCCCTCCGCACTCGTGCGGAGGGGTTTCTGCTTTGATGAGTGAGTGAACCCGCCACGGCTGTTCATCGAAAAGTCATCCGAGTCGTCTCTTTTCCGGATCGGTGGGACGGCCGGCAACGCCTGTCAACCTTAAATCCTGAGTTTAACCGAGCTATGCCCAAGCGGGAGCCATCGTGACGCTGGTCTATCTGTTGGGCATGGCGCTGATCTGGCTCGCGCCGGAGACCAAAGGCAAGCCATTGCCGGATTAATCAAAGGCGTGTCCGGCGCAGCAGAGCACGTTCTTGACCTTGTGCCGGACCAGTTCCTTGACCTTGACTCGCGCCGGGCTCAGGTATTTGCGAGGGTCAAATTCCTTGGGCGACTCGAATAGGACCTTGCGGATGGCGGCCGTGAAGGCGAGGCGCAGGTCGGTGTCGATATTGACCTTGGTGCAACCGCCGCGCCGCGCCACTTCGATATCGGCTTCGGGAACACCCGCGGTGTCCTCGCCCAGCTTGCCGCCGTATTTATTGATTTCCTGGACCAGCTCTTTGGGCACGCTGGAGGCGCCATGGAGAACCAGCGGATAATCGCCCATGCCGGCGTCGAGGAGAGCCTTTTTGATGGCTTTGAGGCGGTTCAAATCCAGATGTTGCTGCCCTTTGAATTTGTAGGCGCCATGGGAATTGCCGATGGCGACCGCCAATGAATCCACGCCGGTGGCTTTGACAAACTGCACGGCTTCATCAGGATGCGTATAGACGCCGCCTTTAGAATAGCCGCCGCCCTCTTCACCATCGTCATGTTGGGCGCCCACGAGCATGCCTAATTCGCCTTCGACCACGCAGTTGTGTTTGTGGGCGTAATCGACGACCTTTTTGCACACCTCCGCGTTCTTCTCAAAAGGAAGGTGGCTGCCGTCGATCATCACGCTGGTGAACCCCTCATCAATGCATTCTTTGCAGAGCTCGAAGGAATCGCCGTGGTCCAAATGGACGGCAATGGGAATATTGGAGAGGCTGACGGCCGCTTCGATCAGTTTTTTCAGATAGACCGGGTTGGCGTATTGGCGCGCGCCTTTGGAGATTTGCAGCATGACGGGCGCTTTTTCCTCTTCACAGGCTTCGACGATGGCCTGGAGCAGTTCCATGTTATTGACGTTGAAAGCGCCGAGGGCGTATTTGCCTTTGAGGGCTTTGGCAAAGAGTTCTTTGGTATGTGTCAGTGGCATAAATTCAATTTCGATACTGAATCAACTGTCTTGACTGTCGCTGCAAAGCGATTGGCCGGACATCCTAGAAACCCGCCTGCGAAATGGAAACAAAAAACGGGCGGTGGAGTAATGGGCCGATAAACCCTTAGCCTTCTTCCACTTCGGAAAGCTTCCGATACAAGGTTGCCAGACTGATACCCAGCAACTGGGCCGCTTTGTCCTTGTCACCGCCCGTGAAGGAGAGGGCGCGGTTCAAATAGCCCAATTCCTGGTCTCTGAGGTAAGACTTGAGCGGTCCCAACTGTTGCGGGGACGCCGGTTCCGAATTGAGCCGGACGGTTTGGGCCTCGGTAAAGGTGAGCGGGTAGAGGGCGTCCGACAGCACGACCAGCGAGCTGGGCGGACTGCCATCTCGTGTTTCCAGCACTGTCTCACCCGACTCGCGACTCGCGTACCGAAGCAGAGCGGGGGGGAGATCGGTCACTTGGAGGATGTTATCCTCACACAAGGCGCAAGCCCGTTCGATGGCGTTTTCGAGTTCCCGCACATTGCCCGGCCAATTGTGGGCACAGAGCACTTCGACCGATTGCCGGGTCATCTGGTAGGGCTTGCCGTTGCGCGGATGAACTTTGTCCCTCAGAAAATGGGAGATGAGCAAGGGAATATCATCCGTCCGCTCGCGCAGCGGCGGCAAGGGAATGGGGATGACATTGAGCCGGTAGTAAAGGTCCTCGCGGAAGGTGCCTTGTTTCAGTCTCTCTTCGAGCGGTTCGTTGGTGGCGGCCAACACGCGGACATTGACATAGACCGGCATATTGTCGCCCACGCGGCGCACTTCCTTTTCCTGCAGAACGCGCAGCAAACGGCTTTGCAGCATGGGTGACATGGAGCCGACTTCATCCAGAAAGATGCTCCCGCCATCGGCTTCCTGAAAGAGGCCCTTTTTATCGTTGATGGCCCCGGTAAAGGCGCCCTTGCGATGGCCGAACAATTCCGATTCGAGGAGGTTCTCGGGCAAGGCGCTGCAATTGACCGGGACAAAGGGCGCGAATTGCCGGCGGCTGTTATAATGCAACGCTTTGGCCACCAGTTCCTTGCCGGTGCCGCTTTCGCCCAGGATCAGGATGGTGCTGTCCGTATCGGCCACACGCTCGATCATCTTGAACACCGCCTGCATCTTAAGCGAGGTGCCGATGATCTGGTTGAATTGGTACCTCTTTTTGAGCTGTTTGCGCAGGTAAACGTTTTCCGAAACGGCTTCGTTGTAGGAGAGGGCCCGCTGCATGCACAGCTTGAGTTCGTCGAGCTTGAACGGCTTTTCCAGGTAATCGTAAGCCCCTCTTTTCATCGCCTCCACAGCGGTTTCGATGGAGCCGAACCCGGTGATCATGATGACGACAGCAGGGGGGCTGAGCGAACGGGCTTTGTGTAGAATGTCCAGTCCGTAAGCGCGGGTCTTGTCCAGATAAAGGTCGGTGATGACCAATTCGGGGGAGACGGTTTCCAGCGCTTCCATGGCGGCGTTGCCGTTGGTAAAAGGAAAGACCTCATGCCCTTCGGCCCGCAACAGCTCGGTCACCATCTGGACCATCGTTATTTCGTCATCTACCAAAAGGACTTTGGCCATGAGGAGAGGCTACATTGAACGTTCGTGTGGAGCAAGACGCCATTCTACGGCCCGGCGGGCGACCAGCAGCTTGCGATCATTTATTTTCCGGGCGGATTGATGATCTCACTCATCTTGAAGATGGGCAAGAACATGCAAATGACGATGCCGCCAACCACCACGCCCAAAAACACGATCAAAAGCGGTTCGATCAAGGATGTCAGCCCGGAAAGTGTGGTGTCAATCTCCTCATCCAAGAAATCCGCCACGCGTTCGAGCATGGAATCGATTTTGCCGGTTTGTTCTCCCGCCGTCATCATGCGGATGATCATGGTCGGAAACACCGGATGCTTGCCCAAGGCCGTGGAAATGCCGTCGCCCCGCTCGATGTCGCTGGAAGCAGCGCGGATGGCTTTTTCCATGACGACATTGCCGCAGGTGTTGGCCACAATGTTGAGCACCTCGAGGATCGGCACGCCGCTGCGGATCAATGAGGCCAGCGTCCGGGTGAACCGCGCCAGGCAGATCTTGTGCGCGATAATGCCAAAGATCGGCAATTTGATGCGGGTCCGGTCCCAGAATTCGCGGCCTTGTTTGGTTTTAACGTAAGCAAACCAGCCGTAAACCGCCCCGCCCATTACGGGCAAGATGTAAAGCAGATACTTTTGCAGGAATTCGCTGACGTTGATCAGATACTGAGTGGGCGTGGGCAATTTGGCGCCAAACCCGCTAAAAATCTCGCCGAACACGGGCACAACCTTGACCAGGAGGAAAATGGTGATGCTGATGGCGACAAACGTGACGGCCGTCGGATACATCATGGCTGATTTGACCTTCTTGCGCAGCCGGGCCGTGTTCTCCAGGTAAGTCGCCAGCCGGGACAGGATTTCCGCGAGCAAACCGCCCTTCTCGCCGGCGTCCACCATGCAAACATAAAGCTTGTTAAAGACTTTCGGATGTTTGAACAGCGCCTGCGAGAAATTGTCGCCGCCTTCGACGCGGGTGCAGACATCGCGAATGACGTCGCGCATCACTTTATTAGTCGTTTGCTCCGCCAGGGCTTGCAGAGATTGCACCATGGCCAGACCAGCGTCGATCATGGTCGCCAGTTGCCGGGTAAAAACCACCAGGTCGGCCAGCGGCACGCTGCCGCCGGCGGCTTTGCCCTTCTTGCCGGCTTTTTCCTGGATGGAAACCACCAGCAAATTACGGTTCAAGAGCGCCGCAATGGCGGCCGGTTCAGTGGCCGCATCCACGGAACTGCGAATTTCGCGTCCGGTGCCGGCTTCCCGCGCTAAGTACGTATAGGACGGCATACCGTCAGATTGCTACCATCTTTGGCGACGTTTGCAAGCCCAACCTCTCTTGCCACTCAAGACGCACCGTTTGCCTTGACGCCCGCCGTGGCGATTTCTAGGGTGCCACGGTCAAATTAAAATCAAACCTGTTATTGCTTATGCGCCAGTTCTTGTCAGCCCTGCTCTTCAGTTTCAGCCTTCTCCTCCCCGGCGCTGCGGTGCTGGGCGCCTCGGACCCACCGCCCGATTTTGCGCCGCCGCCGGATGAACAACAGCTTCCACGAGCCATGCATTCCAAAATGAAAGAGCGTCCTTCGATCACCGTAGGGCAGCGGGACGCCGCCATTATCGGAACCGACCACCGCGCGCTGCAGGCTGCGGTCGATTATATCGCCGCTCTCGGCGGCGGCACCGTGGAAATCGGCCCCGGCGAATTTCTGATGCGTGACTCGTTGCATCTCCGTTCTTTCGTCACGGTGCGCGGGCAGAAAGGCAAAACCATTTTGCGCAAGGCCAAGGCTGCCTCCTCGCCGCTGGCGCTCGATGGGGATTTCGGCGAGGAACAGGTGACGGTCATTGACCCCGCCGGTTTTGCCGTGGGCGATGGCGTGGCGATATGGGACGCCAATTCCGGCGGGTTTCATACCACCGTCGCCCGCATCACCGGCAAGAACGGCAATACCTTTTCCATCGACAAACCGCTGAACGCGGATTGCATGGTTAACAACAAGGCCAGGGCCGCCACTGTTTTCCCGGTCGTCAGCGGCTACAACCTTGAAGGGGCGCGCGTGGAGAATCTTATCATCGACGGCAACAAGAATGAAAATGTGCATTTGAATGGCTGCCGGGGCGGAGGCATCTTCCTGTATCGGGGCTTTGGCACGGTCATGCAGAATTGCGAGGTGCGGCATTTCAACGGCGACGGCATCAGCTTCCAGCAATCGAACGATGTGACGCTGATCGGTTGCCTCAGCGAAGACAACGCCTCGCTGGGGCTGCATCCGGGCAGCGGCTCGCAACGCCCGGTCGTCCGCGACTGCATTGCCCGCCGGAATGGGGAGGATGGGCTTTTTCTGTGCTGGCGCGTGCGGCACGGCTTGTTTGAGAACAACCTTTTGGAAAATAATGGCCGGTTTGGCATTTCCATCGGGCACAAGGACAGCGACAATCTGGTCCGCAATAATCAGGTCCGTTCCAATCAGGAGGACGGCGTCTTTTTCCGAAATGAAACCGCCGGCATGGCCGGGCATCGCAATCGGCTGGAGAATAATCTCATCGAGAATAACGGGATGAAGAATGACGCCGCGGGCATACGCATCCGGGGCGAAACCAAGAGTCTCGTCATCAAGAGCAACCTCATTCGCGATACCCGTCCGCTCTCGGGACAAAAACAAACCGTCGGCATCCGTATTGAGGAGCAAGTTGGCGAGGTGGCGCTGGAGGGCAACACAATTGAGAGCAAGAAAGCCGTCGAAGACCGCCGGCCGGCGCGGTGAACCTGAAGCGGCGGATACTCGGAGAGAGAAACCCCGATTCGTTAACGAGCCGTGAGCTTGTGCACTGGGAGAGGACTACTGATTGCACATTCCTCAAGTCTCGCCCTCATTCGTCTCTATGCAGCAAGGGTAGCGGGAAAGAAACCGGAGAGACGCGATGGACGCAGCGCGGCAAAGCCGCAACCCGAGGAGCGGCGACATTCTTGCCGGCTTGGGCGCCGGCGTGCGATTCGGGCCGACAAGAATGTCGGCGCTCCTGCGCCAATCCCGAAAATCCTCGCGGCGCGCGAGGATTCGTACAGATTGCAGTGCAGAGAAGATTGAGTTTCGAGTCGGTCGGAAACCATTCAGCCTTCAGTGACCGAATCTGATTTGGTCTTTCTTCATTCTTCTCAGCGTCCATCGCGTCTCTGCGGTTCAATGGGCCGCGCTCGAACTGCATAGTCATGGCTTATCGGCAGGGCAATTGGAGCGCCTTCGGGCGAAATGCGCGACAAGGTGCCTGCCTGTGCCGACACGGCAGACAGGGAACGTGTCCCTCCCTTCATTTAGCATTTCAGGCTTGGCGGAAGCGGAGCGGGACCTGTAAATTCACCGGCCATGCGCCCAAACATGAATTCAAGAGCGGTTTTCCGCACAACTTTACTGGGCTTGGCCAGCCTGCTGGCCATTGGCCGGCCCAGCCAGGCTGACGATTGGCCCCAGTGGCTCGGCCCGCAACGCGATGGGGTCTGGCGGGAGACGGGCCTTCTGGAAGAGTTTCCAGCGGGCGGGCCGGTGGTGCGCTGGCGAACCTCCATCGGCGCGGGGTACACCGGTCCGGCGGTGGCCAAGGGCCGCGTCTATGTCACCGACCGCCGGCTTTCCGAAGGCGCGCGCAACCCAGGCAATCCCTTTGATCGCGGCGTTATCCCGGGCACGGAGCGGGTGCTCTGCCTGGATGAAGCCAGCGGCAAGATTCTTTGGCAGCACGAGTACGATTGCCGTTATAGCGTGAGTTATCCCGCCGGACCCCGCGCGACGCCGGTGGTTCAGGGCGGCAAAGTCTATACCCTCGGCGCGGAAGGGGATCTGATTTGCCTCGATGCTGTTGCCGGCAAGGTCCTGTGGTCGCGCCAGTTCAAGAAGGATTACGGTATTCCGACGCCGGTGTGGGGTTTTGCCGCTCACCCCTTGCTCGAGGGCAACAAGCTCATCTGCCTGGCGGGAGGCCAGGGCAGCACGGTGGTGGCCTTCGATAAAGACACTGGCAAGGAACTCTGGCGGGCGCTGTCGGCCAAAGAGCCGGGCTATTGTCCGCCCATGATTTATGAGGCGGGCGGCAAACGGCAATTGATCGTCTGGCATCCGGAATCGATCAATTCGTTGGACCCGGAAACCGGCCAGGTTTATTGGACGGAGCCGTTCAATGTCAGATCGGGCCTCACCATCCCGACCCCGCGCCAGCTCAACTCGAATCTTTTTCTGACCACGTTTTACAACGGATCCATGATGCTCCGGCTCGACGCGGAAAAGCCGGCGGCGACGGTCATCTGGCAGAGCAAGAAATCGAGTGAGAAGGACACGGACGAGTTGCACAGCATCATGTGCACGCCGTTTCTAGAAGACGGTTTCATCTATGGCGTGTGCAGCTACGGCCAATTGCGCTGCTTGAAGGCGGAGACGGGGGAGCGCGTGTGGGAGACTTTGGCCGCCACGACCGGCGATGGCAAGGAGACGCGCTGGGCCAATGCGTTCCTGATCAAGAACGGCCGCCGTTTCTTCCTCTTCAACGAAAAGGGCGATTTGATCCTCGCCAAGCTCACGCCCGCAGGGTACCGGGAAATCAGCCGCGCCCATCTGCTGGAGCCGACCAACAGTGATCCGGGCCGCGCGGTGGTCTGGTCGCATCCGGCCTTTGCCAACGGCTCTCTCTACGCCCGAAATGATAAGGAAATAATCTGTGTTTCGCTGAAGGCGGCAGGCGAGCAAGCGGTTTCCCGGTGAACCTCCACTGATAACGCCCCTGTGGCTCCTGGCCATGACGCCTCAGCCAATCGGCCGGCGGATTCTCCCTACGTTCGGTGCTCTGGAAAGAGAAGTAATGGGAAAGATGGCTGAATTAGGGGTAGCGTCCTGATTTGGCGGCCGGATTGCGCCTAAACTATGCACGATCACAAGAACATTGGGGACCGCGAACTCCTCCGAGCCGACTTGCTCTGAAATCACAGCGCGCCGTCCTACCCCGTCGCCAACTTGACCTTGTCGGGCTGTGGCTAGACAAAGCGTTCAAAGGCGAGCTGTCATGCACCTGTCAACGTTTGTTTGTTTGTTTGTTTCAACCTTGATTTTTGTGCGCATTCCGTTAGCTTTTCGTTGTGGACGAGCTTCGTGAATATCAAAAGGCCGCGCTTAAGCGTGCGCTGGTCAAGTACTTGGGGGCTGGCGAAGGTTATTCCGCCAAAATCCCGGGCTTCGCTGGCTTGATTGTCTTCGCTGACTCAAAACGCGAGGCCCTGGCTGAACTTGAAAGTGCGTTGTCGGGGTGGATTGAGCTTTCCCTGAAACGGGGCCACGGCTTGCCAGCGCTGCATGGCGAGTTGGCCGAGGCCCGCTAGTCCGCGACGTTCCATTCTTCCGGACTGACTCCAATCTCCCGCAGTATTTCCCGCAACTTCGCCACGCTTATTTCCCCTCCGCCGTGCGGATTCGGTATGGGGAGTTTTTGCGTGCCTTTGACCATGAATTCATGTTTGCCGCCGGGCAGTGGGCCTTGCCAGCCCAAGCGTCGTAATTGCTTGATGAAATCTCTTCGGCTGATGGGCGGAAGCCGCATGTTCGTCAGGCTTTAGCTCTCTGGTTTCGGGTCGCTTGCGGGCGTCGGCTTGTCGCCCAGCCCAGCGGCTTCCGCATCCGTAACCAATAGTTGAAAGGAAAGCCACTCTTGGATGCGCTTGAGTTCTTGGGCCGTAACCGCGGGCGGCGCTTGGACACCGCCGCTAATACGAGTTCATTGGCGGTTACCTCCGCCTGACGCACGAGTTGAAGTGGAAGCAGGCACTGGCCGGTTACAGGGAGAGCGGCCGCCACGGGCAAACAGCGAACCAGCCTGGCCTGGAGAGCGCACCGCGAGCGGAGGCCCAGGAGCACCGATCCGCCGTTTATTCCCGAGGCCTGAATGACCGACACAAATCGCATGCGTCATCGGTCACGCCCACGTCCCGCCTTTGTAGGAGATGCATTGTTTTGGAATGTTCACGTGGGATCATGCGCTTCGTGCTTCACCCCAGGCAGTCATAGGACAGGCTTTCATCTCTGCGCCCCGGGTCGAGCCAGACTTGCCCTGGGCCCCCTGTCTTTCTTGACCGAAAAATTCCACTGTATCTTCCGGCAGTTCATGATAGAATTCCAGGCTAGATGCAGTTCAATTGTCCCAAACTGACGGCCATCCTTTTTGTGAGCGGATGCACCTTGGCTTTAGCCAAGATGACACCCGAACAAGTCCTGACTTTGCCGCCGCCGGCCAGCCACCCGGTCGAATTCGGCAAGGAGATCAAACCAATCTTCGAAGCGAGCTGCGTGAAATGCCACGGGCGCGGCAAAGCCAAAGGCAGTTTCAGCCTGGAAAACCGGGCCGCCTTCTTGAAAGGTGGAGATTCAGGTTCTGCGGTCGTTCCGGGCCAAAGCACCAACAGCTATCTGATCGAACTGGTGGCGGGGATTGATCCCGATAACGTCATGCCCCAAAAAGGGTCGAAACTGACTTCGATCCAAGTGGGTTTGTTGCGAGCTTGGATTGACCAAGGTTTGCTTTGGGATGAAAGCGTGACTTTTGCCAAACCCCGCCCGGCCAACTTCACGCCTCGGCGACCCGAACTCCCGGCAGCGCGCGCCGCCGCCAGCCATCCGATTGATGTTTTGCTTCAGTCCTATTTTGAAAAGCAGAAAACCACGCCGCCTGAACCTGTGACCGACCCGGTTTTTGCCCGGCGGGTCTATCTCGATGTCCTCGGTCTGCCGCCCACGCCGGAAGAACTGGAGCAGTTCATCGCAGACCCAAGACCGAACAAACGGGAGCGGCTGGTCCGGTTTCTGTTGGCGCGGCCTGAAGACCGCTCGAAGGTGGCTTATCAATCGGCTGCCCTGGTCCAGCGCCGGGCGGAGAACCGGCATCGTTACGCGCAGCATTGGCTCGCCTTTTGGAACGATCTTCTGCGCAATTATTACAAAGGCCCCGGGGACATCGATGCCGGAAGGAAACCGATCACCGGCTGGCTTTATTCGGCCTTGGCCACCAACCTGTCTTACGATCAGTTTGTCGCGCAACTGGTCAATCCCAATGAATATTCGGAAGGATTCGCCCGGGGGATCGTTTGGCGCGGCGTGGTCAATGCCAGCCAAACACCTCAGATGCAAGTGGCGCAGAACATTTCGCAGGTGTTCATGGGCGTCAACCTGAAGTGCGCCTCCTGCCATGACAGTTTCATCAATGACTGGGCTTTGTCGGACGCTTATGGGCTGGCCGGCATTTACGCGGATGCGCCCCTAGAAATGTTTCAATGCGACAAGCCGACCGGCAAGACTGCTGCCCTGAAGTTTCTCTATCCGGAGCTGGGCGAAATCGACCCGAAAGCCCCCAAAGCGGAGCGCTTGCGGCAGCTCGCCGAGATCATCACGAAAAGGGAAAACGGACGGCTGACGCGCACCGTGGTCAACCGGCTTTGGGCCAGACTGATGGGGCGCGGCCTGGTCGAACCGGTGGATGAAATGGAGAATCCAGCGTGGCATCCCGACCTGCTGGATTGGCTGGCTGAGGATTTGGTTGACCATGATTTTGACCTCAAACACACTCTGGAGATCATCCTGACTTCCAGGGCCTACCAGTTGCCCACGGTCAAGCCGAACGAAGAGGCCGGAAGCAGTTTTGTTTTTGGCGGACCCGTGGTGCGCCGGTTGTCGGCCGAGCAATTTGTGGATGCGGTGGCGGCGCTGACCGGCGTATGGCATCTGCTTCCGGCCAGCACGGATTTCAATCTCAGCGCCGGCCAGACTCCAGGGACCGAATCCTCCCCGCCCGTTTCCCCGAAATGGATATGGAAGAATGCCGATGCTAGCCGCACGGCGGAAGCGGAAACGATCTATCTGCGGAAGGCGGTCTACTTCTCGGACATCCCGGCCGCGGCAGCCATGGTGGCGGCGTGCGACAACAGTTTCACCCTTTATATCAACGGAAAAAGTGTCACGTCCAATTCCGAACTGCAGAAGCCGAAGATGGTCGATATCCGGTCCTACCTCAGCCAGGGAACGAATGTTTTTGCCGTGGCCGCAGCCAATGCTTCGGTGTCAAAACCGGAGAAAGGCGATCCGCCTGATAATCCGGCCGGTTTCTGGCTTTATGCTTATGTGCGCGGCTCTCGGGGAACGACGCCAGAAAATGCGGAGTCGGCCTGGGATTTCGGGAGCGACCATTCCTGGCTTTGGAGCGCGGCAAAAGCGGATCAGTGGGAGAAGCCGGAGTTTGCCGCCACGAACTGGGCGGCGGCCGTGGAAATCGGCGAGGTGGACGCCGCTCCCTGGAACCTGCAACAAAAGCTGAAACCGGCCATGACGTGCGTTGCCCAATATGGCCATGTCCGGGCTTCGCTCGTGAACGCCGATCCGTTACTGACCGCTTTGGGATGCCCCAATCGCGAGCAGGTCACCACCTCACGGCCTTCGGCGGCCACAACCTTGCAAGGATTGGAATTGACCAACGGCGCGACGCTGGCAGAGCAGCTCAAGCGCGGCGCCGAACGCTGGGTGAAGCAGCAGCCCTCCAGCGGGCGCGACCTGGCCGTGCGATTGTACCGGCAAGGTCTGGGCCGCCCGCCCACCGCCGAAGAATTGCGTCTGGCGGAGGAATTGATCGGTTCGCCGGTTCAGCAGGAGGGAGTGGAGGACTTCCTTTGGGCCATGACGATGCTGCCGGAATTTCAGCTGATCTATTGAGACAAAGCCTATGAAAACCAACAGCCCTTGGAATCGTCGCGAATTTCTGCGCACCGCCAGCGCGGCCACGCTCTCGGCTTTGGCGGCGGGTTACGCGCGCCCGTTGCTGGCCAAGGAAGCGGAGCCAAAAATCAAACCGACGGCGGATACGCTGATCGTGCTTTGGATGGCGGGAGGCATGGCCCATACCGAAACCTTCGATCCAAAGCGTTACACCGCTTTTGAGAAGGGACTCGATTCGAACAAGGTTTTGAGCACCTTTCCGAGCATGGACACGGCCGTGGATCAGATCAAGTTCTCGGCGGGTTTGGAGAGAATAGGCCGGGTGATGGACCGCGGGACCTTGATTCGCAGTTACACAGCGGGGGACCTCGGTTTTATTTTGCATTCGCGCCATCAATTTCAATGGCACACGGGATACGCGCCGCCGCAGACGGTGGCCACGCCGCATATTGGCGCGGTAATCGCCCGGACGCTGGGCCCTTTGAATCCGGCGGTGCCGGCTTTCATTGATGTCGGCCAGCGGTTTGATTTGGGAGAAGGCGAGGAGCTGAAAGCGTTTCACACGGCCGGCTTTCTGGGCAGCGAACATGGCCCGTTCGTCATTTCCAACGCGGAACAAGCGGCGGAAAGCGTGCGCCCGCCGGCGGGTATGAGCCCGGCGCGCTTTGAAAACCGGAACAGATTTTACCGGACGCTGCTCGCGAAAAGTCCGATGGGCGAATGGGGCAGCGATTACCAGAAGGAATCGTTGTTGCGCTCGCTGGACAACGCGCATCGGTTGCTCAGTTCGCCGGCGGCCAAGGCCTTTGACCTTTCGCTCGAACCAAAGGAATCGTATGACCTTTACAACACCGGCAAGTTCGGCCTCGGCTGCCTGCTGGCGCGGCGGCTCACCGAAGTCGGAGCCAGGTTCATCGAGGTGACGACCGAGTACGTGCCGTTTATGAACTGGGACACGCACGAGAACGGGCACACCCGGATGGTGGACATCAAGAAGCAAATCGACGCTCCCATCGCCCAGTTGGTGCTCGATTTGGAAGCGCGCGGTTTGCTCAATCGCACCCTGATTGTCCTCGCCAGCGAATTCAGCCGGGACATGATCACCGAAGGCAAACCGGACAAAAAAGTCAAAGATCAAGTCATAGTGCCCGAGGTGATCAACGACCTCAAATATTACGGAATGCACCGCCACTTCACGGACGCGGGTTGCGTGTTGCTCTTTGGCGGCGGCATCAAGAAGGGCCATTTGCACGGATTGACGGCGGAGGAGCGCCCCTGCAAGACGATTCAAGACCGGGTGGTGATCGAAGACCTGCACGCGACGATTTACCAGGCGATGGGCATTTCGCCCAAGCTGGCTTACGAGATTGAGAAACGGCCTTTCTACGTGACGCGGGATGGACTAGGCAAACCGATCATGGCATTGTTTGGTTGATGGCTGGCCTAAGACATGAAGAGAAGCGATCCGAGGTCAACTCGGCTTACGAGGGACTCGCACGGCTTGTTCGCGTCATCGAAGAGGAGAAGCACTACCAAGTTTGGTTCCGGAAGTTGGGGGAGAAATCCGAGATGCAAAGGCGCATCGAGATCGAGGGAACACTGCAGGAGTTGGGTTCGCTTTCCGAAGCGCAGGCCGAGGTGGTGAAGTTTCTCAGATTACTCGAGGATCCTCGAGTGTTTGGCGCGGTGTGGGAAATCCTCCGGCGGGACGGATACCTCGACTGACGCTGGTTAATCTCACTTCTGCCCTTTCCCAGTCAGACGAAAGCGTACCCGGGCGCAAATGGTTTCAAGCTGGCCAAATGATGCCGGATTTCCGCAAAATTTTACTTTGGCTTCCCGCGCGATTCGTGTTCAATCCCAAGTCACTTATGAGTCAACCACATCCATTGACCACGACATTCCTTGAATTGCGGGGCTATCGCGTGGTCAAATCATTCGGGGTTCTGCGAGGGATCATGGCGCGGTCGCGCTCGGTTTTGGGCAACATCGGCGCGAGCATTTGAGATTTGAGATTCACGTATGTCAGGACATAGCAAATGGGCGAAGGTCAAGCACTTTAAGGGCGCGATCGACGCCAAACGGGGCCGGATTTTCTCCAAGCTGGCCAAGGAGATAACCATTGCCACCAAGCTGGGCGGCGGGGATGCGGCCATGAATCCCCGCTTGCGCGTGGCGCTGCTCAAATGCCGCGGCGCCAACATGCCTTCGGACAATATCGAACGCGCCATCCAGAGGGGGACCGGCGGCGGGGCGGAAAGCAACCTGGAAGATTTGACCTACGAGATTTACGGTCCGCACGGGGTGGCGCTGCTCGTCGAGTTGACGACCGACAATCGCAATCGCACCTCGGCTGAAATCCGCAGTTTGCTGCTGAAGAACGGCGGCACGATTGCCACGCCGGGCGCGGTGTCGCGGTTCTTCCAACGCAAAGGCCAGATCATCGTTTCGCGGGAAGCAGCGAACGAGGACGTCTTGATGGAACTGGCCCTCGACGCCGGCGCGGAGGATTTCAAGGCTGAGCCGGAAGGTTACGAAATCATCACAGACCCGGCGCATTTTGAAGAGGTGCATAGGAAAGTGGAGGCCAAAGGCATCAAGACCGAGGCAGCCCAGGTGACGTGGCTCCCGGCGCTGTTGGTGCCGTTGCCCGAGGCGGCTGCCACGGCGGCGGTCTCCAAGTTGATTGAGGCCTTGGAAGAGCACGATGATGTCAAAGAGGTTCATAGCAATGCAGACTTTTCCAGTGGAGCCGTTTGAAGATTCCGACGCATAGCGTTACAATGTGCCTGAGTCCGATCCACCTCCAGCCGACCCCAAACGCCCCGCATGGAATCCTTCTTTAACTCGGTAGCGGCGCGTTGGCTCCGGCGTTTGGCCGGATGGGTTTACCAATACCCCCGGCTGTTTTTTTATCCGCAGGTCATCTTGCTCGTCGTTTCCATTTTCTACACGGTGGAGAATCTGGAGTTCAGCACCAGCCGCAATGACTTGGTGGGAGCGGACAAAAAGTATCATCAAAACTTCCTCAAATTTAGAAAGGAGTTTGGCGCGCAGGATGACCTGGTCGCCGTCGTGGAAAGCGAAGGTCGGGAAAAGAACCGGCAGTTTGTGGAACGGCTGGGGGCGAAGCTGGAACTGGAAAAGGACATTTTTGTGGATGTTTTTTACAAGGGCGACCTGAATATGCTCGGGCCCAAAGCGTTGCTGTTCCTGGACGACCAAACCCTGGCTGAACTGCATCAGACCTTGCGGGAGTACCGGCCCTTTGTCGAACAATTCAGCCAGGCCACCAATCTGAATTCGCTTTTCCGCCTGGTTAATCACCAGTTTCGCACCGCCAGGAAGGAGCAAAACGCGGAGAACGAGTCTTTGGTCAAGGCCATTCCGGCGTTGAAACGGATCGTTGATCAGGCGGCCGACAGCCTGAAACGGTCCGGCACGCCCCCTTCGCCGGGGATCACGGCGCTGTTTGACGCCGGGGCGGAAGCGGAAGAGCAGCAGTACGTCACCTTTGCGCAAGGACGGCTTTACCTGGTCAATGCCCGCGCCCGCTCGGAAGCACTGAACAACCGGGCGGTGGAACGATTGCGGGAATTGGTGCGCCAGACTCAAGTCGAGGTGCCGGGGGTCAATGTAGGCATCACCGGAGAACCAGTTTTGGAATATGACGAAATGCTCCAGTCTCAGAAAGATTCGACGGTGGCGACGATTCTTTCATTGATTGTTGTGGCCCTGATTTTCATTTACAGCTACCAGGAGAGCGGACGTCCGATCAAAGCCACCCTTTGTTTGATTGTGGGCCTCGGTTACACGATGGGTTACACGACGTTGACCGTCGGGCACTTGAATATTCTGACTGTCACCTTTTTGCCGATCCTGATCGGGCTGGCCATCGACTTTGGCGTGCATCTGATCACGCGTTACGAGGAGGAGCTGCGCCAGGGCAAGAGCGAGCAACTCTCGCTCGAGAAAGCCATGGTCAACACCGGCCTGGGCATCTTCACCGGTTGCTTTACAACCGCCGGGGCCTTTTTTGCCATGGGTTTGACCGATTTCAAGGGCATCCAGGAAATGGGCATCATCACGGGAGGCGGGATGTTGATTTGCCTGGTGCCGATGATGACGATGCTGCCAGTGTTATTGCTGCGGGGGAGGCAAAATGTGTTGGACCACCAGATTTCGGCTGGGATTGATAAGCGGGCGCGCATCGAGAGGCTTTGGCTGGAAAGACCGGTTCTGGTGATTGTGACCACGGTGAGCCTTTGCGGGCTTTGCCTCAGCCAATTCCACAAGGTTTATTTCGATTACAACCTGTTGAACATGCAATCCAGAGGGCTGCCGGCGGTCGAGTTTGAGCGAAAGCTGATTGATTCGGCCTCGAAATCTGTCTTGTTTGGAGCAGTAGTGGCCGGTTCATTGGAGGAGGCGCTCCGGTTGGAATCAAGAATCACCAATCTGACGACGGTTGCGAGTGTGGATTCAATGAGCCATTTCCTGAGCGGCGATCAAAGCGCCAAGCTGGCCAAGATTGGCGAGATCAAGAAGGAATTGGCGGGCCTTCACTTCGCCGAAATGGACTTGAACGCGGTCACTATTTCAGAGCTGAACCAGACACTCTGGGCTTTGCAGGGCTACCTGGGGCTGGCCAGAGAAACGGTCCTGAAGGAGGGTGATCCGTCTTTAGCTCAGCAATTGGGCGCGCTACGGGAGTCGATCAGCGCGCTGAGACATGGCATGTTGAACGGAGAGAGGCAACAGGCTGCGGCCAGGCTGGCCGCCTTCCAGCAGGCTTTGTTTGCCGATTTGCAGGCGACCTTTCACGCGCTAAGGAACCAAGACAATCGGTCAGGCTTGCGAGTCGAGGATTTGCCGTCTGTCTTGCGCAACCGGTTTGTCGGACAATCGGGCAAGCATCTGTTGCAGGTGTATCCCAAGCATAATGTCTGGCAACGGTCGAACCAGGAGGAATTTGTTCGTGAATTGCGGACGGTCGATCCGAACGTGACCGGCACCCCCGTGCAACTTTATGAATACACGACTTTGCTGAAGGAGAGTTATGAAAAAGCCGCCTGGTATGCGTTGGGCGCCATCATTATTTTGGTTTTGGTTCATTTCCGAACCGTTTCCAGCGTGTTCCTGGCGCTATTGCCCGTGGCCATAGGCAGCATTTGGATGGTCGGACTAATGGGTTGGCTTGGCATCCCATTCAATCCCGCCAACATCATGACCTTGCCTTTGGTGATCGGCATTGGCGTGACGAATGGCATTCACATCTTGAACCGTTTTGCTGAGGAACAGAACCCAAGTATCCTGGCCAGAAGCACCGGCAAAGCAGTGCTGATCTCAGCCCTGACAACCGTGGCGGGTTTTGGCAGCTTGATTCCCGCCCAGCATCAAGGTATAGCCAGCCTCGGAATGGTCATGTCGATTGGCGTCGCAACCTGTATGACGGCGGGCTTAACTTTTTTGCCTGCTTTATTGGCTCTTTTGATCCGCTTGGGCTGGACATTTAAAAAACCCAGTGGCGACGATGCACTGTCGACACTGGGTCGGGAGGAACCGAGGTAAAAACCTCAATTGGCGCTATCATAACAAACAACGCACAAAAGTCAAACCATAATGTCGTTGAAAACTGGCATTATTACACTAAAACAGAACGAAGAACCTTACGATAACGTTATCGCAAGTCGGATTCCTTCTCGGAATGGTTCGATGGTTTTTGATGGATTCACAGGGCTGTTCGGGCTGCCAGACGCCACAGCGGGCTGCCCTAGTGAAAAACCTTTCGATCCAGAGGAAAAGGTCCGTTGTTCATGGCCACTCTATCTTTATGAGTTCTCGGTTTAGGACATTCATTTATGCTGTTCTTGCCCTTCCTCTGATGGTTCAAGCACAACCTGATGAGGACCTTGCCGCCGGCGTTCAGATGTCGCTCGCCCTGAGTTCAGAATCGGAACCGGAACCGGGGCTTCCTTCGATTTCTTATGAGCAGCCGAAACCACCCAGGACGATGACCTTGCCGCCATTGTTTTACTATCACCACGATCCCGACACTGACAGCAGTGAATTTGACCTGCTTTATCCCGTGTTCACTTATGACCGGTTCGGGTCGGAATACCGCTGGCAGCTCTTGCAGATCATCAGCGACTCCGGTGGGGGGAATCAGCAGACGAACATCCAGAAGCGCCTTTCCTTCTTTCCGATTTACTTCCAGCAACGCTCCACCGATCCGGCCCTCAATTACACAGCTTTGGTTCCATTCTATGGCAACTTGCAGAACCACTTTTTCCGCGATGAAATTCATTTCGTGATGTTCCCTCTCTACCTTGAGACTCGGAAAAGGGATGTCACCACGGACAATTACTTGTTCCCGTTCTTTCATCGCCGGCACGGGGAAGGCTTGCAGGGATGGCAATTCTGGCCGTTAGCCGGCCAGGAACGCAAAACCGTTTCCACCAAGACGAACAGCTTTGATGAAGTCGAGATTGTCGGGGGACACGAGAAGTCCTTTGTGCTGTGGCCATTTTACTTTAATAACAAACTTGGGTTGGGCACGGATAATCCTCAGACGCAACAGCTTTTGCTTCCTTTTTACAGCCTCCAGCGCTCTCCGCAACGCGATTCCTCGAGCTACCTTTGGCCTGTGGGCTTGACCTACACCGTGGACCGGGAGAAGAAATATCATGAATGGGGCGCCCCCTGGCCTTTGGTGGTTTTTGCGCGGGGCGAAGGCAAAACGGCCAATCGCATCTGGCCTTTCTTTGGCCAGGCTCGTACTCCCATTCTGGAGAGCGATTTCTACCTCTGGCCGCTCTACAAGTACAATCGCGCCCAAGCCGCCCCTCTGGACCGGCAACGCACGCGCATTCTCTTTTTCCTGTATTCCGACTTGAGCGAGAAGAATACCGCCGCCGGCACGGCTTTGGAACGAACCGACCTCTGGCCGCTTTTCACCGCCCGGCGGGATCATCAGGGCAACGAACGTCTGCAAATCCTGGCTTTGCTGGAACCGATCCTGCCCAATAACAAAAGCATCGAACGCAATTGCTCCCCGGTTTGGTCGCTATGGCGTTCGGAAAAGAATCCCCGCGTGGGCACCGCAAAACAGACCGTTTTGTGGAATCTTTACGGCCGTGAAGTGACGGCCTCGGCCAAAAAATACTCGCTCTTGTTCGGCCTTATCCAGTATCAATCCGGGCCGGCGGGCCAACGTTGGCGCCGGGTCTTTGTGCCGTTGCACAAAGAGCGTCAGCCCCCGGCCGCGAAATCAAGACCGGAATCCGCCGGCCGTGAGTGAAAAACCGGCTGGCGCAGGTGCCGGGTGAATAATGCGAAATCTTGAAATTGAAACTGGAGCCGTTTGCCGCCTGTAGGCCCATGAAGGCACGACGGCAAAGGATGCGCCCTAGGCGTGGTTGCGGACGGCCTTGCTATGGTCCGAAAGACTGGAGCGTTGCGAATTATGTTCCAAAACATTGGTGAAATTTTGCTCCTGTTCTGGCTGACGCTGCTCGCCTTGCCCCAAACCTGGCGGCAAAGGCGGAAGGTGTGTGAACAGCTCTTCGAGATTGGCAACGCCAGTTTGCTGATGGCCTGCATCCTTTCCATCTTCATCGGCGGGGTCATCGCTCTCCAAACCGGGCCGGTTTTGCGGGAACGCGGACTGGCAAGTTCCATCGGCGGCTTGGTTGGCCTCTCCATGTGCAAGGAGCTGGGGCCCGTTATGATGGCGGTTTTGATTTCGGGCCGCATCGGGTCGGCCATGGCGGCGGAGATAGGCTCGATGGCGGTTTATCAGGAGATCGACGCCTTGCGCACCATGAACATCAATCCGGTCCATTACCTGGTTTTGCCGCGTCTGGTGGCCATCAGTTTCGCGCTGCCGTTGCTGGTGATTTTTTCGGTTTTCGTGGGCTGGGTGGGTGGGGCCGCAGTTTGCGTTTTTAACCGGGAAATCGCGATCAGCTTTCAAACGTACTTCAGCAACCTTCGTACTGTGGTGGAACTGGGCGATGTCATTAATGGCTTGATCAAGAGCCTGGTGTTTGCCGTGGTCATCGGGGTCGTTTCCTGCCATCAAGGCCTCCACACCATCGGCGGCCCCCAGGGCATCGGCCGCTCCGTGACCAAAGCCGTCGTCAACTCGCTGGTCTTGATCTTGATCCTCGATTATTTCCTGACCCGCTTTCTACTTTATTTTGAGAAATGAACGGCCTCCCCTCCAACCATCGGGGTGTCAGCGTCCTGGTGCAGGGCTTGCGCAAGAGCTTCCGTGGCGAGCCCGTCCTGAAGGGCATTGATTTTGCCGTCGCTCCAGGGGAAATTTTCGTCCTCATGGGGCCGAGCGGCAGCGGCAAAACGGTCCTGCTCAAACACCTCATCGGCCTGGAAAAGCCCGACGAAGGCGAGATTCTGATCGAAGGCGAATCGATCCAATCGCCCGAAGTGATGAGCAAACATCGCCTGGCCATGGTCTTTCAGTCCGGCGCGCTCCTGAATTCCCTGACGGTCGGGGAGAATGTCGGCCTCTACCTGAGCGAGCATCGCACGCATCCCGAGGCTGAAATCGCGCGCATTGTGGCGGAGAAACTGGCCATCGTGGGCCTCAAAGGGCTGGAATCGCGCTATCCGAGCGAGCTGTCCGGCGGCATGAAAAAGAGGGTCGCCATCGCTCGCGCCTTGGTCATCGAGCCGCAATTGATTTTGTATGATGAACCGACCAGCGAACTCGATCCTTTGATCGCGGTGACCATTGCCGAGGAGATTCTGAATCTCAACGAACGCATCCAGGTCACGTCCATTGTGGTTTCGCATGACCGCGACCTGGCCTTTGGCGTGGCGGATCGCATGGCCATCATCCATGAAGGGAGGATACTTTTGATTGGCACTCCGGAGGAGATCAAAGCCAACCCCCATCCGCTCGTCCAACAATTCCTGAACGCAGATTTTAGAAAGGAAAAGAAACCATCATGAAAAACACGCTCGAAACCCGCCTGGGCATCTTTTTTGCCCTGGCGCTGATTGTGGCCGTCATCATCCTCGAAATGATTGGAGGGCGGGAGTTCTTCAAGCCCAGCTTTCCCGTGCGGGCCCGCTTCAACACCGTGCAGGAACTCAAAGTCGGCGACCCCGTCAAAATGGCCGGGGTCCAGATTGGCCACGTGGAAAGGATCGCGCTGGCCGACAACAAGGTGGAAGTCACCTTGAAATTAAACCGCGATGCTGGCGTCAGAACGGACAGCAAAGCTTCCATCAGGTTCAGCGGTTTGCTCGGTCAAAATTATGTCGCCATTGACTTCGGCACGGCCGGCGCGCCCAAGGTGGCCGAAGACGCTCTGCTCGTAACGACCGAGCAGGCGGATTTGAGCACGTTGATGGTGAAGCTGGAGAGCGTCGCCAGCGGGGTGGAAGGCCTGACCAAGAATTTCAGCGGCGAAAGCTTCAACAATCTGCTCGGTCCTATTACCGATTTTCTAAAGGAGAACAATCCCAAGCTCACGGCCATCCTGGGCAATGCCCAAACCATTTCCTCGCAAATCGCCCAAGGCAAAGGGACCGTCGGCAAACTCATTAACGACGATCAACTCTACAACTCGGCTCTCGCCGCCGTTACGAACCTCAACGAGAGCACCAGCGAAATCAAATCGACCATTGACCAGGCCAAAACTGTCCTCGCGCAGGTCGATAAGGGCCAGGGCTCGCTCGGCAAGCTCCTGAAAGATGAAACGCTTTATCGCGAGACCACCACCGCCATGACGAACCTGAAGGAAATCCTGCAAAAAGTAAACCAGGGCCAAGGCACGGTTGGCAAACTGATCAATGACGAAAGCTTCTACAAAAACGCCAAGATGACCCTGCAAAAGGTCGATAAAGCCACCGAGGGCATCGAAGATCAAGGCCCGCTCAGCGTTCTTGGCATCGCCGTTAACAGTCTGTTTTAGCCGTGTCCGCCCTCCTTTTGGCTTCGGCCGCGCCGCCCTGTGGCCTTTGAGCCGGGCAAGTGCCTGGCAAGAGATGCTAAAAGATGACCAAAATCCGGTTGGCGCCAAGTCAAGCTCAATTGCACCGTTCTTACCGATGGACAACGCTTGGGCCTGGAATCGGATTTCGGGTCGCGAGGTCTTTGTTTGGTTGGAAATGAGGTTGGTTGAAGGTTGCAGTTAATGGTGGAATGGCAAAGCTTGCTGGGGGTCGGATGCTCACCCTCAGCAGGCTTTGCGGGACGCACCGCCTGATTCACCGAACGACACACCTCGCACCAGCCTTCTCCAGCGTAATTCCCGGACTTTTCTACAAAGCAGCAATCGGCTGCGTCCTCCGCCAGCCAGCCGGGAAATAAGGTGAATACGACGGCTGGCCCCCAGGTCTTTAGGCTTAGTAATTATGACCACCGAGAGAACTCTAAGCCGTGACAACTCAATAGGAGCGCACAGAATATGACCCCAAAAAATCGAATTAACCGGCGCCGGTTCCTGCAAACGACTTCTGCCCTGAGCCTCGCGGCGCCCTGTTTCCTTCCGTCCGCGGTCTGGTCGGCCGAAAAAGGCCCCAACGAACGCATTGCCATGGGCTTTATTGGCGTCGGCACCCAGGGGCGCGGTTTGCTGGGTGGTTTTCTCCATAGCAAAGAGACGCAGGTGCTGGCCGTCTGCGATGTCGATACCACACGGCGGCAGCACAGCAAGAAAACCATCGAGGATTACTACAGCCAGCAGGCCAACAAGGAGTACAAAGGCTGCGCCGAGTACAATGACTTCCGGGAGTTGATCGCTCGCAACGACATCGACGCCGTCTGCATCGCCACGCCCGACCATTGGCACGCCATCCCGGTCGTGGCAGCAGCCGATGCCGGCAAGGACATTTATTGCGAGAAGCCTCTTTCGTTGACGATTTACGAGGCGCGCGCCATGGTCAACGCCGTCCGCCGGAACAACCGCGTCTTCCAGACCGGCAGCATGCAGCGGTCTTCCAAGGAATTTCTCAAGGCCTGTGAACTGGTTCGCAATGGCCGGATTGGCGAGATCAAAGAAATCTACGTTTCCGTGGGCGGACCCAGCAAGTGGTGCGATCTGCCCGAAGAAGCGATGGAACCGGGCCTGGATTGGAACTTTTGGCTGGGACCGGCCCCGCAGCGGCCCTACCATTCCGTTCTCAGCCCGCGCGGCGTGCATACTCATTTCCCGAACTGGCGAAATTTCCGGGAGTATTCCGGCGGCGGCATGACCGATTGGGGCGCGCACCATTTCGACATTGCGCAATGGGGCATGGGCATGGATGAAAGCGGCCCGGTTGAAATCCTTCCGCCGGATGGAAAGGAAGTCAAAAAGCTCACCTACAAGTATGCCAACGGCACCGTGATGTATCATGGTGGGCTCCAAGGTTACGGCTTTGGCGTGGTCTTTGTCGGCGCTAATGGCAAGGTGTGCGTGGACCGGGGCAAATTCAAAGCCGAGCCGGAGGCAATCGCCGAGAATTACGTGGTTGGATCGGACCCGATCAAACTTTACAGCAGCAGCAATCACCTGCAGGACTTCCTCAAATGCATCCGCAGCCGGCAGCGGCCAATTTGCGATGTCGAAGTGGGCTGCCGCTCGGTCACGGTTTGCCACTTGGGAAACCTGGCGTATTGGAACAAGCGCCCTCTGAAATGGGATCCGAAGAAGGAGCAGTTTATCGGAGACGACGAGGCTAATAGTTGGCTGAATCCGGCGAAGCGGGCGCCTTGGAAGGTCTGAGATTAGAGAAGCCATTGTGCCACGAAAAGGCACAACTTTCTTTATGCCACGAATTCTCATCCTTCTGGCTGGCCTGTTACCGTTGGTTTGGGTGGGCAGCCTTGCTGCATCGGAAAAAGAGCCGGCTGACGCCAGCCCTTACACGGCCTGGAAGAACGGTCCACCGCACGCGGCCGGTTTCTTTCCCATCGCGGTCTGGCTGCAAAACCCTAACAAAGCGCAGCGGTACAAGGAAGCCGGTTTCAACACCTACGTCGGTCTGTGGCGCGGGCCGACCGAAGTGCAACTCGCGGCTCTCAAGTCCGCCGGCATGAAGGTTATTTGCAGCCAAAACCAGGTCGCTCTGGCCCACGTGGACGACCCGGCCATCATCGGCTGGATGCATGGCGACGAACCGGATAATGCCCAATCGTTGGGCCAAGGCAAAGGATACGGCCCGCCCATTCCGCCGGACAAGATCATTGAGGACTATAAGAGAATTCGGAGCCGGGACCCGTCGCGACCGGTGCTGCTCAATCTTGGACAAGGCGTTGCTTGGGACCAATGGATTGGCCGTGGCGTCCGCCGCAACCATCCGGAAGACTATCTTGAATACGTAAAGGGCTGCGATATCGCTTCTTTCGACATTTACCCGGTCGCGCACCCAAGCCCCGAAGTTTCGGGAAAGCTGTGGTATGTGGCTCAAGGGGTCGAGCGCTTGGTCAAGTGGGCTGGGGGAGAGAAGATCGTCTGGGACTGCATTGAATGCACCCGCATTCAGAACCCGACGCAGAAGAAAGCAACGCCTCATCAGGTCCGTTGTGAGGTGTGGATGTCCATCATTCATGGCTCGCGGGGGCTGATTTACTTTGTCCACGAATGGGAACCGAAGTTCAACGAATCGGCTCTGCTCAGCGACCCGGAAATGTTGTCGGCGGTCACGACCGTCAACCGGCAGATCAGCCAACTGGCGCCAGTGTTGAACCGTCCCACCCTGCATAATGTGGCGAGCGTGGCCTCGGAAAATGAGGCTGTCCAAATTGCGATCATGCTGAAGCGGCATGAGGACGCAGCCTATCTTTTTGCGGCCGGCATGAGAGACGGAGCGACCGGGGCCACTTTCAAAATCACGGGCCTGAAAGGCGAACGGGCCGTCGAGGTCGTCGGCGAAAACAGAACCGTGCCAATGAAGCAGGGCCTTTTCCAGGACGGCTTCCAGGCATGGGACGCGCACATTTACAGATTCTTAGTCAAGAGAGGCGACGACCTATAACGGCAAGATCATCTTGTGACAGCAAGCTATTGCTGCTGTGGCAGTTGAACATGATGAAGAAAGCCGGAAACCAAAAGAACTTTGTCCTGCTTCTGGAAGAATTTGCGGAAACGATCTTGCCTTGGAAAAGCTACATCTTAAGATGCGCGTCAACTTGGCGCGATTCGGAAATAAAGCTTCGTCAAGTTGAGACGCATGATCCGGTCGTTTGCATTCACCACGCAAGGTCGTCTGCACAGCAAGGACATCGAAATGTTTTTGATGCCGACACTGCTGGCGGACACGAATCTCTTTCTTTGGGTGGATTTGGAGAAACCGACCCCGGAGGAAACGAAGTTTCTGCTGGAAGATGTGTTCCATTTTCATCCGTTGTCGATTGAAGACTGCGTGATGGTAAGTCCTTCGCCCAAGGTGGAGGAGTATGGCCCCAAGGAGGACGACCGGTTTGCGCCCTATCTTTTCATGGTGATTCACGCGGTGGATTACAGCCGCAAGGACGGCGTGTTTGCGACCAGCGAGCTGAATTTTTTCCTGGGCAAGAATTTTCTTGTCACCTACCACGAGGTGTCACTCAAAGGCATTCAATCCATCGCGGAACGCTGCGTCAAAAGCACGGTGCATATTGCCCGCGCGCCCGACCGGCTGGCCCATTCGCTGTTGGATTCGATTGTCGAAAACTACAAACCGGCGCTGGATGAATTGTCCCTGGAGATTGCCGAAATGGAAGACCAAGCGCTCAAGGACCCTGGAAAGGAGACCCTCAATCGCATCATCCAGATCAAAAAGGAGGTGCTGCATTTGCGGCAAATCATCGGTCCTCAGCGTGAGGTGCTGGCCCGGTTTGCCCGAGGCGAGTTCAAGTTGATTCGCGCACACCTGGTCCCTTATTACCGGGACGTTTATGATGCGCTTTTCCACATTGCCGAGCTGGCGCAGAATTACACGGACACCTTGACCGGGATCCTGCAGGTGTACTTGAACATGTCATCAAACCAAACCGGGCAAGTGGTCAAGTTGCTTACCATGATCACGCTGATTACGACTCCGATGATGATGATCGGCACCTGGTATGGCATGAATTTCAAGAACATGCCGGAACTGGATTGGAGGTATGGCTATCTGCTGAGCGCCCTGGCCACGGTCCTTTCCACTTGGGCGGTTTGTTGGTACTTCAAGAAGAAACATTGGTTTTAACAGAGACCGATTAGAATTCCCGCCGCGGTTCTATGCCCAATCCCAAGTCCAGTTTTCTTGACAAAGTCCTAGGGCGAATCGGCCGGCTGGACGTGGAGGGCTTGCAAACGGTGGTGCAACGGCTGGCCCGGGAACGCAGTCTTCTCGAAACCATTTTCAACGCCATCGAGGATGGAATTTTGGTGGTGGATGAATCGGCCCGCATAATTTATTTCAACCAGGCGGTGACGCATTTGGTCGGTTTGCCGGCCAGCACGGCCGAAGGCGAGCCGCTCGCGCGCCACCTGCCGGAAGTGAACTGGGAACAATTGTCCTCGCTCGAGGCCTCGGGCGGCCCTCGGGTCGTGCGCCAGGAATTCGAAGTGGCCTATCCGCGCCCCCGTTTTTTGCGGCTTTATGCGGTGCCGTTGGACGGCGAGAATACCGGGAGTTCGGGAGTGGCGCTGATTCTGCACGACGCGACCGATGCCCGCCAGAAGACACAGGAGGCCATTGAAAGCGAGCGCATCCAGGCTCTGACGTTGCTGGCAGCCAGTGTGGCCCATGAAATCGGCAACCCCTTGAACGCCTTGCACATTCACCTGCAATTGATGGAACGGAACCTGAGAAAGCTGAAGCAGGTAACCGGCTGGCCGGGCCGGGCTGGGACGCGATTCCGCCCGCTCCGTTCTCAACTGTTGCAGGCCAAAGAGGACGCCGATGAAATTGCGGACAAATTGGAGAATTACGTGGCGGTGGCCAAAGGCGAAATCAACCGCCTGGACTACATTCTCATCCAGTTCCTCCAAGCCATTCGGCCGACCCCGCCGCAACTGGTTTTAGCCTCCTGCAATGAGGTCGTTCGTGAAACGCTGGACCTCTTGCGCCCCGAATTGGAAAACCGGGAGCAGACCGTCACAGAAAAGCTGGCGCGACAGTTGCCCAATGTCCCGCTGGACCCGGCCCAAATGAAACAAGTGCTGGTCAATGTGATCAAGAATGCCATGCAAGCGATGACGAAGGGCGGTGAACTGACCGTGCAAACCGGGGCCTCTTCCGAAGGGGTGTGGCTCAGTATCGCCGATACCGGTTGTGGCATCCCGCAAGACCAGATCAAGCGCATCTTTGAGCCTTTTTTTACGACCAAAAAGAAAGGGTCGGGTCTGGGTTTGATGATTGTGCAGCGCATCATCCGCGCCCATGGCGGCCGCATCGATCTGGAGAGCCGGGTTGGGCAGGGGACCACGTTTCGCATCTGGCTGCCGTTGCAGGAAAGGCCGCCCCGGCTGCTGGAGGCTCGATCCCATGATTAAACCGATGCTCCTCATTGTGGACGACGAGAAGACGCAAAGGGAGGGTTTGCGAGCGGCGCTGGAGGAACGCTTTGATGTTTATCTGGCCGACTCCGCCGACACGGCGATAGAGCTTTTGGAGCAGGAGAGTTTTGCCGTGTTGCTCAGCGATTTTCGGCTGCCGCGTGCAGATGGCTTGAAGTTAATCGCCCGTGCCAAGACGCTGGCCAAACCGCCCATCTGCATACTGATGACGGCTTATGGTTCCGAGGAATTGGCGGTGGAAGCCATGAAGCAGGGAGCGGACGACTACATTGCCAAGGGCAAGATGCAGATCGATGAACTGGAGTTGCGCATTGACCGGGCCCTTCGCCACCAATCTCTCGAAACCGAAAATGAGTCTTTAAAGCTGCAACTGAACAAGAAGTTCGGATTGGAAAATGTCATTGGCGAATCGCCGCCGATGCAGGAAGTCCTGGAAAAAGTCCGGCAGATCGCCCCGAGCCGGGCGACCATCCTGCTCCAGGGCGAAAGCGGCACCGGGAAGGAGTTGATCGCCAAAGCCATTCATCAGTTCAGTCCGCGTGCGCGCCAGCCGCTGGTGGCGGTGCATTGCGCCGGCCTGCCTCCTGCCTTGCTGGAAAGCGAATTGTTCGGGCATGAGAAAGGGGCCTTCACCGGCGCGCACGAACGCCGGATCGGGCGGGTGGAACTGGCCCAGGGGGGCACTTTGTTCCTGGATGAAATCGGTGAAATCGATGCCACCATTCAGGTGAAATTGCTGCGGTTCCTCGGCGAACGGACCTTTGAACGGGTCGGCTCGAACAAGACCTTGACGGCAGACGTGCGCCTGGTTGTGGCCACCAACCGGAATCTCCAGGAGATGGTCAAGGCCGGCACGTTTCGCGAAGACCTCTTTTTCCGGCTCAACGTCGTGCCGTTGCACTTGCCGCCCTTGCGGGATCGGCGGGAGGATGTGCCCCTGCTGGCCCGGAGTTTCTTGAAGGAATTTGCCCAGGAGAATAACAAACGGGTGAACGAATTTGAACCGGAAGCGCTCGAAGCATTGATCAATTACGCTTGGCCGGGCAATGTGCGGGAGTTGCGCTCCGCCGTTGAACATGCGGTGGTGCTGGCCAAGACGGAATCCATCGGCTTCCGGGAATTGCCCGCCGGCCTGCGGAGCGCCGGAAACGCCGCTGTTGATTCCGACAGCCGGCCGTGGCTGGCGCAGAACAATTTGACCGTGCAGGAAGCAGAGAAACAATTGATTGTCCGCGCGCTCAAAGAAGCCAAAGGCAATCGCACTCTGGCCGCCAAGCGAATTGGCATGAGCCGGCGCACGCTGCATCGCAAGTTACACACCTATCAATTGGAAGGGCTCTAAATTATGTCAACCTTGCCGACAGGATTGCAGGATTGGATTTATAAACTGGAGGAAGGAGAATGGGTCCGCCATCTCAAACTGGCCTTGGTTTTCCTGGCCCTGGCGGCCTTGACCTTTTGGTACGATCTGCGCGAATTCAAGAATTTCTCCACGCCGGAAGCCATGGACACGGCGCAATTGGCCCGAAACCTGTCGGAAGGCAAAGGTTACACCACCCGATTTATTCGTCCCTTGAGCATGGCCCTGCTCCAACAAAAGCGTAGCGGCGGAGAACCGATTCTGAAGGAGGAACATCCCGATCTGGCCAATCCGCCGGTCTATCCTCTGTTGCTGGCTGGATTAATGAAATCGCTGCCGTTCCGTTATGAGATGTCCGGCGGAACCACGTTTAAGCGCTATCAGCCGGAACTGTTGATTGCTCTGTTTAACCAGGCGCTGTTTTTTGTGGTGATTTACGTGGTTTTTCAGTTGGCCAAACGGCTGTTCGACGCGCCCGTCGCCTGGCTTTCGGCGGTGGTCGTGGCCGGAACGAATCTGCTCTGGCGCTTTACCGTCTCGGGACTTTCCACGCTGCTGCTGATCACGCTCTTCCTCGGCATCGTTTGGTGTCTGGTGAAAATGGAACAAAGCGCGCGCGAGGAAAAGCATGGGAATATCTGGATGATCCTGATGGCCGTAGCTACTGGGCTCCTGGTTGCGTTGGGGGGATTGACTCGCTATTCTTTCGCATGGCTTATTTTGCCGGTTGTGGCGTTTTTCGCGCTTTATTTCGGCCAGAGAAGAGCCACGCTTTGTCTTTCGGCGTTGGCTGCGTTCTTAGTGGTGATGGGGCCGTGGCTGATGCGCAATTACCACGTGGGCGGGACGTTGTTCGGCACAGCCGGTTACGCGATCTACCAGGAAACGAGTTCCTATCCGGGCAATCGATTGGAGCGTTCAATGCCAGCCAATCTTGAACAGGAATTGAAAAACCCCGGTCTCAATCAGTACGTGCGCAAGTTCCTGATCCAAATGTCTGAAATCGTTGAAAACGACTTGCCAAAGCTGGGCGGGAGTTGGGTCTCGGCCTTTTTTCTGGTGGGATTGTTGGTCCCGTTCAGAAGTCCGGCGCTGGCGCGGTTGCGCGTGTTTCTGCTGTCATGTTTGCTCGTGCTGGTGATCGCGCAGGCCCTGGGACGAACCCATTTGAGCGTGGAATCTCCGGAGGTGAACTCCGAGAATCTTCTCGTCCTGCTGGTCCCGCTGGTCTTCATGTTTGGAGTGGCGATGTATTTTGTCTTTTTGGATCAACTGGCGGTGCCCTTGCCGCAATTGCGCACGATGGCAAACGGGCTGTTTGTGCTCGTGGCCTGCGCGCCTTTGGCCTTCACCCTTCTGCCGCCACGGTCTTCGCCGTTTGCGTATCCGCCCTATTATCCGCCGTTAATTCAAGAGGCGGCCAAGTGGATGCAGGAGAACGAATTAATGATGAGCGACATGCCCTGGGCCGTCGCCTGGTACGGCCATCGGCGATGCGTTTGGGTGACGCTCGACGCGGGGGCCAACCCGCGCAAAAGCGACTTCTTCGCCATCAACGATTTCCAAAACCCCATTCAAGGCCTTTACCTGACCCAGTTGACCATGAATGCGCAATTTCTTTCCCAAATGCTCAAAGGCCAGGAATGGGCTTGGGGAAGATTTGTCCTGGAAAGCTTGTTGCGGACCAATGTGCCGACGGGTTTTCCTTTGAAAGAAGCCCCTTCAGGCTTTCTGCCCGATCAATTGTTCTTAAGTGACCGCGTGCGCTGGAAGGGTCAGCCCAAATAAGGTCTTGATTTCATGGGTTGACCTGAGATTTTATTGTTTGACAAGCTTGGTGCTTAAACGTAAAAAGAGTCCACTTTTCAAAGAAAGACACTGGGGCGGAGATTTGTTGAAAACAGGAAAATAGCGTATGAAAAAGATTATCACGTCTGTCAGTTTGGTTGCGTTGGGTGCTGCAAGTGTGCAGGCCGCCTATGCGCCCGGATTATCGTCGGCGGAAAGGCAGAAGCCTTGGAGTGTCAGTGCCACCTTGCGCGGCTTCTATGATGACAACTACGTGACCTTGTGGCGGGATAAGAAGCGCGAGAGCTTCGGATTCGAGGTCAGTCCTTCCTTTGCCCTCAATCTGACGCGAGACCAGACGTACGTCGGATTAAACTACACGTATGGGATGAAATTCTTTGAGGACCGCTCGAAAAGTCGCGCGGACCACAGTCATCAAGCCAATGCCAAGCTCAGTCATGCTTTCACGCCCAGGTACAAGCTGGACGTCAGTGACTCCTTCGTTGTCGCCCAGGAACCCGAGATTCTGGCCCCGCCAGGCATGGCTACCGTGACTGCGGGCAGCCCGCTTCGCACCGACGGCAATAATATTCGCAATTCAGCGAAGGTTACCCTCGGTGCTTGGTTGATGCCCGATGACCTGCAAGCCGTGGCTGAATACTCCAACAATATGTTCGATTTCGAACAAACCGGGAAGCAAAGCAAGTCCGCGTTCCTGGACCGTGTCGAGCATCAGTTCTCCCTGAACATGCGCTGGACGCTCGTGCCGGAGACCGTTGGTGTCTTGGGATATCAGTACGGAATCATTGATTACACCAGCAAAGACGAGTTGGCCAACAAGCATACTCCGGATGAACGTGATAACACTTCGCATTACGTATTTGTCGGAGCGGATCATCAGTTCACCAAACAATTGAACGCCTTGGCTCGAGTCGGGTTGCAGTACACCGAGTACGATACGGTAAACAAGAGCAGCGTTAATCCCTATGCCGAAGGGAATATTACCTGGACGTACAACCCTGGCAGCTCCATTAACTTGGGCCTGCGTCATTCCAGGAGTCAAACCGATGTGGCCGATTCCATCGGGACCGGCACGCCGACGCTGGACGCCGAGACCACGGCGGCGTTTGTCTCGCTCAATCATAAGATTGCCAGCAAGCTCAATGGCAGCATCTTGGGCCAATTCTCGCAGTCCGCCTTCGAACTGGGCAAAGCAGATAACCTGGCTGAGAATATGTTGCTCGTCGGCGTGAATTTGTCCTACGAGATTAACAAGTTTCTTTCTGCCGAAGCGGGATATAATTTTGACCGGCTGGATTCCGATCTTGACCAACGCAGTTTTACCCGCAACCGCGTGTACGTCGGGATTCGTGGCAGTTACTGAAATCAAACGTTTTAAGCAAAGTCGGGAGGCTGGAACATAAAGTCTAGCCTCCTTTTTTATTCATTATGGACGCTCCCAAGACAACCCCTGCGCCTGAATCAAAGCTTCACTTTCTTGACTATTGGCGTATTATTCGCATTCGCAAAACGGTCATCCTCGCCGTATTCCTGCTCGTCGTTTTGACCACCACCGCGGTCACCTTCATTCTGCCGGAGTCTTATTGCAGCACGGTTCGGATTGAGGTGGGAAAAGATAACCCGGACATTGCTCCTCTCCTGCTCAATTTGCCCCAGCAACAGACTTTCGACCCTTATTTCATCCAAACGGAATTCGAGAAAATCCGCTCCACCAGGGTTCTCCACGCTGTGATCAAGGATTTGAGTTTAAACAAAGCTTGGGCCAAGCGTTACGGAACCGAGGAAGACCTCAAGACCTCCGAGACTTACCAAATGCTTTTGAAACAGATTGACCTGCGTCAGTCTCGCAACACCAGTCTGATTGAAATCCGAGCCTATAGTGAGGACAAGAAGGAGGCTGCCGAAATCGCCAACAAAATCGCCGAGGTCTATCAAGAAAGCCGGCTGGAACAGAAACGGAAAATGTCCAGGGAAGGCATTAAGGTCCTCCAAGCGGAAATGGACGAACAAACTAAGAAGGTGGAGGCCGTGCAAAGGGAAGTGGACAAGCTCCGGAATCAATACAAAATCTCCGATGTCGGTGAAGGCGCCTTTATGACCACCCTTGAACCCGAAACCGTCCGAAACATCGAGCGCGACCGGATTGCTGCAGAGGGAAACCACGTGCAGTTTGACACGCTCCTGAAAGAGCTGAAAAAGAAATCTCGCCAGGAATTGAGGCATACCATTCCCACGGCTTTTAAAGACGAGCATTTGGATCGCCATCTCTCTGAACTCGCCACGGCCGAGCAGAGGTACGCCATGCTCATCAAGGATTATTCGGAAGATCATCCCGACGTGGAACGAGTTGTCTCTCTGATTGCCACGTTAAACAAGCAGATTGAAACCCGCTTGGATGGAGTCTTGGACGGTCTGGAGGTGACGGTCGCTACCCGGAAAGAAGTGGCTGAAGACTTGGCTAAGAAACTCACGGATGCCAAAGCCGCCGATGCTGAGAACATGAAGAATTATCGTCCTTACTTTGTCGCCAAGCGCGACCTGGAAACTCAGCAGAGAATCCGGGACAGCATCATCTTGCGCATTTTGCAGGAAACGGTGGATGAAAAACTTCCTAAAACCACCCTGGTGACCGTGATCGATGCAGCCGAAGAGGCCATGCGTCCGGTCCGGCCCAATATTCCGTTGAATCTCTCCTTGGGCGTTATTGTCGGGCTGATCATGGGATTTGGCCTAGCCTTCTTCATCGAGTATTTGGATACGAGCGTAAAGACCATTGACGATGTGGAACGGAGCTTGCAAGCGCCCGTCCTGGGTGTCATCCCGCAGAACGTGGGTTCTCTGATTGATGAGGGTCCCGACAGCCCGCATGCCGAGGCCTATCGGGTGCTCCGCACCAATGTCATGTTCTCCCGCAAAGACACGAATTTGAACTCACTTACGGTGGTGAGTGGCGGAGCCGGTGAAGGCAAGTCCACGACCATCTTCAATCTGTCAGTGGTGTTTGCCCAGAACGGCCATCGCGTTTTGCTGGTGGACTCGGACTTGCGCCGCCCCAGCTTGCATAAAATGCTGAATGTTTCCAATTCCGTCGGACTGACTAATTACTTGTTGAGACAGAACTCCTTGGAGGAGGTTATCCAAACCACCAGCATCCCCACGCTGCATTTCATGCCGAGTGGCAAGCTGCCGAGCAGTTCACTGGGTGTTTTGAATTCGGCGCAAATGCGCGAGTTCATCCAAACCGCCAAGGCGCGCTACGACTTTGTCTTCTTTGATTCTCCACCGATCATGGGAGTGAGCGATGCTTCCATTTTGGCGAGCGAAGTGGATATGTCTTTGCTGGTCATCCAGTACCGCAAATATCCGCAGGTCATGACCGTCCGGGCCAAGCAAATGGTGGAGAAGGTGGGCGGCCTGCTCCTGGGCGTGGTCCTGAACAATATCAACATTTCTCAGGACTCCTACTATTACTACTACAGCGGCTACTACTACGATTATTACTCCAAACGGGATGAGGAGGACAAGACCGCCAAGAACAACGGCGAATCCAAAAAGCCGGCCGGAGACCGGGCCTCCGTCGATCTCAAACCAAAGTATTGATTGTTTACGCTGCCGCTCTTAAGTATTTAATGACATGAATTTAACGCGGAACATCCTCAAATTCTGGCCTGTTTGGAGCGCTTTGCTCTTGATCAGCCTTGCTGTCTCCGGTTGTGGGACTTTCGAATCAGCGCATCCTTCTTCCGGTGAAACAAATGATCCGGCTGCTTTGACCGGCAGCCAGACTCTCTCACCGGTCGTTGCCAGTCCGGCTTCGACCAATAGAATGGGGCCGGACCTTCTCCAGCCCGGTATCAAGTTGACGATCGAATTCCTGGACCTGCCCAATCCGATTCAACCGTTGGTCCAAACCATTCACGAGGATGGCACGATCACGTTGCCCTTCAGCCAGGAAGTAATGGCCGCCGGGAAAAACAAAGGACAACTGGAGGATGAAATCCGGGCTCTTTACGTCCCGAAATATTACCGGCGTCTGACCGTCAATATCAAGACCGAGGACCGCTTCTTTTATGTCGGTGGTGAAGTCAAAGCCCCGGGCCGCCAGCTTTACATCGGCGAGATGACGGTGCTGAAAGCCATCCAATCTGCCAGTGATTTCACCGATTTCGCCAAGAAAAAAAAGGTCCAACTGACCCGATCCAATGCCAGGAAGAAAGAGACCATAAATTGCGAAAAAGCCCGACAAGACCCCAAATTGGATCTCCCAATCTATCCAGGCGACAACATCTACGTGCCTCGTCGATTCTGGTAAATGGTTCAACTCCGGATTCTCCAGGGGAAGCAAGCGGGCTTCAGCAAATTGATCCGGGGCTTTCCTTGCCAGGTGGGCCGTGCTCCTGACGCGGACTTTCGGCTGGAGGACGATGGCGTCTGGAACCAACACCTGGAACTGAATCTGGATGGGACTGAAGGATTTACCCTCACGCGCTTGCCAGAGGCTTTAGCCTCTGTCAACGGACAAAGCTTTCAGAAGATCCTGCTCCGTAACGGCGACCTGATCGAGATCGGCCTGCTCAGAATTCAGTTCTGGTTGAGCGATTGCCAGCAGATCAACCTGGGGCCTCGGGAATTATTCACCTGGCTCTTTTTGGCCACGACAGCCGTCCTCCAAGTCGGATTGGTTTTTTGGCTCATGCCGGAGTGACATTGGGGCGGCACTGCCGGGCAACCTCAGCTTCGGGCGGTTATCACGGACGCAACGAGGCGACTGAACTGCTGGCTCAGCACTGCATACGAACAGTGCCTTTCCGCCACGGCTTTAAGCGAATGCCGCGCCTCCAGCAGCGAGCGATTTGCACAAAGAGCGCGTAAACGCTCAGCCAGCCGGTGCGGGTACTCGGCATCCACTTCACCGTGATACTCCACCAGCATGCAGTCGGGCAACAGCAGCTCCGCTTCCCCGACTCGGCTGGCCAAGACAAAGCGCTCCGCCGCCATGTATTCCGGCAATTTCCCGGTGGTCCGCACCTGGCCTGGCAGGTTGTTGGTTTGAGTGGAAAGGGCCACCTCCAATACTCGCAGATAAAGGGGAACATCCGGGTATGGAATTCGGCCGCAGAATGTAATCCGCTCCATGACTCCATACCGGCGCGCTTCCTTTTCCAGCCAGGAGCGGCCATCGCCATCGCCAATGATTAATCCATGAATCGGCAGTTCTTTCAACAGGCTGAGAGCTTGAATCAAATCCCAACCATAGCAGATGTTCAGGCGCGCGCTATAGACCAGCGACCCCATGACTCCAACGACAAATCTGTCGGCAAGGCCAAGCTTGGCGCGCAAGGTGGCGACATCGGCGGAGCTGATTTCGCCGGCCTGGCAAAAGCCGTCCCGAATGACCTCTACTCGCCGGTAGTTCCTGGATTGAAGATATTCGCGGTGACGTGTCCCACGCACGACGATCGTTTCCGCCCAACGTTGATTGGCGACTTCCAACCATTTCAGAAAAGGCCGCTTCCACCAGGCAGTCGTGCCGGCGCTCCTGGCCATTTCAAAATTCACATCGCCGGTGTCAAGGATGAAAGGCAATCGGTGAACTCTCCGCCACCATAAGGCCAGCCAAGCGCCGGGCAGCGCCAGGTTCAGGACGTAAAGCAGATCGGGAGAAAACTGTTTTATCTGCCGGCGCCATTGTTGCGCGGCAGCCTGCCGGGTTGACTCCCGCATCAGCAAGAGCAGTTTGTCCGAAGGGTAAGCACGGCTCAGGCCGCGGGCGCGGTAGGCTTCAATGCTTCCCGGGCCGCCGTGAATCAGAATGGCCAGTCGAGGTTCATTCATGTGCGGCTTCGATTCGCCAGGAGTTCCTCATAAATCTTGGCGGTCATGGCCGCGCACTTATCCCAACTGAACTGCAAAACTGTCGATCGCGCGGCGCGACCCAACTCGCACGCTTTTTCAGGCTTCGCCTGCAACCATTCGAGTTGCCGGCGCAAAGAGGCTGGCTGGCGTGGATCGCAGAGGAGACCGTTTTCTCCCGAAATAATCCATTCCGCCGCCCCAATGTCCTTTCCCACGACTACGGGCAGTGCCGTAGCCATGGCTTCGGCCACCACCATCCCAAAGGCATCGTACGTCGATGGGTAAACGAAAAGGTCCGCAGCCCGATAGGCCGTTGAGGTGTCTGCTTCCGGTCCATGAAATCGCACACGTGAATCCACAACCAAATGCCGGGCCAATCGTTGAAAGGAATCGAGGTTTGCGTGTGAAATGACCAGCAAGACGGCCTTGGGAAAACAGGGAAGTTGCTCGATGACCAAGCTCAAGCCCTTGTCTGCCTCTCCAACAAACAGCCAAATCCATGAGTCTTCTGGCAACTGGAAATAGCCTCGCAGACGGCCTCGTTCCTCACCATTCTTGGCAGGACAAAACGAATCTGTATCCGTGCCGTGATAGACCACGGTCCTGGCTCTGGACCACTGATAGTGAGTTGAGATTTCCTCGGCGACCTTATGAGAAATAGCAAGCAAATGCTGAGCCCGATCTTGGCGATAGAAACGCCGTTCCAAAGGCATTACTACGAACGGGAAAAGCCGCTTTCGCCACTGCTCCGGTGGCGAATTCCGATAGCGGGCGGCGTTACAGATATGGGCTGTGATAACATCGGCCTGCCAGCAGGTCAGGCCTTGAGCATGAATGAGGTCATAATCCCGGCGGCGTAAGAGCCTTTCAGCGGCCCAGGAAAAGCTCAGGATGGTCGTCAGTGCCGTGCGGCGCCAAGCAGGCACCTTGCGAAAAGTCAGGTTCGGTTCGAAAATACCAAAACGGTTCGCGTAAACAGAGACATCGTATCGGGAGCCGAGCCGCCGCGCCAATTCTATTGTGTACCGACCCTGACCGAACCGTGGGTCAAAGTCATGCACGACCAGCGCAATTTTCATGGGGACTTGCGGGAATGAATCGGGGGCCCAGTTTGTGCCGGAGGCCGGTAATAAAGAAAGCGTTTCGGCGGCGCCATGACCACGGCGGTTTCAGCCGGTTGAGCAAATGATCCTCTTTCATACTCATCCGCCAACTTAATGAACGTGCCGAGGAAGAACCAGACCATGGCGCCCATGGGAATCCCGAGGAAAGGCGAGCCGCTGGGCAGAGAGATGATGGCCATGAATACGCAAGCGGCGCTGGCCAGGGCCACAGTGGATACGGGTGTGTCGCGCAAGCGATCCAGTTGCCGATAAAGTGTCAGGAATGCGACCCAGATAATTCGGCCAAAAAAGATCAATCCTGGCACCCCCAATTCGATCATGAGCCTGCCGAGATCGCCATCGGCGGATACCGCATTGGTGAAACCAACCTTGTTCGACAAAAACGACGGCACACTGTAGCCGCTTTTTCCCAAGCCGCTGCCCAGCCCATGGTCATCCAGCATGTAATTCCAGCCAATCGAAATAGGAATGGCTTGGCGGTCGTAAATCTCATCGAAATGGAGCAAAGTGCCATAGCGCTCCATCAGTGCTCCTCCTGTGACCACAGTTCCGAGTTTTATGGCCAGTATGATGCAAGCCGGAATCAGCACGAAATTCTGAAAATTTCGGCGTTGCCAGGCGATGACCAGGAACCCGCACGCCAGGCTCACCAAGGCGCTGCGGGCGCCGCTTCGCACCATGGCATAAGCGATGGGGAGGACAGCAGCCAGGAGGAGCAAGCGATCTTTCCTCCGCGCCTGAGGATCTGAAATCAAGGCAATGGCAAAGATCATCACGTAGGCCATGGTCCCGCCAAAGGCACCGGAAGAGACAAAAGTGGAGAAGATCCGCAACTGCCGGCCCTTTTCGGTGTGGTAATAAGTGTATTATAACGCTCCGCAAAGTTTTCGTCCTCTTCGGCCTGTTTCTCAAACTCAGCCGGAGTTTGGCGCAGACCATATCCAGCCGTGACGAGTCCCAGCAAAATCAACACATAAAAATAACCTTTGACTTGGGTGATGCTCTTGGTGAGCCAATAACCCAAGCTGAACATAAGAGTAGCGAAACACCACCCGCGAATGGCGGCTACCGAAATGAGAAAGGGGGGACGATCCGGCAGCGGCAGCAGCAGATAACCGAAACAGAGCAGATAAAAGGCCTTCAAGGCGGAGCCAATTGGCCCCGGCGGGATGAGCGACCGGCCACGCTCTTGCTTCAAAAATGCCAGGGCCAATGCTGCGCACAACAAACAATCGAACAAGAAAGTCGTCGCTGGATGCGGGAATCTTATTTTCAGCCAGCCATGAAAGAAACCGACCGTAATCGCTGCGGCCACTACTCCGTTCACCAAAGGCTCGGAACCGAGAATCGCCAGGATTCTTTCCCGGATCGATAGCTCCTCCCTCGCTGGTCCGTCAGGAGCCGGCAGAACGCGCGCTCGCGAGTTCTTTCTCATAGACGCAAAGTGCAACAACCGCTGTGATCGCGGGCATCATTCCGAAATTTTTCTGGCGACGATTCGTGCCAAATCAGATTTCAGCAGTTTTTCTTCTATGACAGGGGTTCCATCCACATTAAACAAGCAATATCGAAATCCCCTTAGGAGCGAAAGCGTCTCCGAGGGATCGGCGTTCCGTTGGCGAACGATTTGATTGTGCATTTCGACAAAGAGCAACGGTGCGTTCGCCGGCGCTAGAATATTCTTCCCCCCCCGCAGAACAGCCGCTTCGCCGCCCTCGACATCGATCTTGACATGGGTCGGCGTGATGTTGAATTTTGCGGCGAGACGATCCAGGGTCAGGGCTTCAGTGCGGGTCAGTTCGGCTTCCGGGTAACCTCCGGTGGCCGGGACGAAGTATCCTCCGGCGAGGACGCCGACCGCCAGCATTTTTTGCCAACCTTCGCAATCACCAACCGAGGCCTGAACCACGTGGAGGCGAGGCTCCACCCCATTGAGTCGTGCCTGGATTCTCATCATGCGACACGCGGTTGGTGAAGGATCGACAGCGATGACTTTAGCCGAACTGCCACCGTAATGCAGCGCCGCCAGACTAAACAGTCCGAAGTGGGCCCCGGCGTCAAATAGAACCATTCCTGGCTGGCAAGTGGAAATGAAGCTGTCGAACTCGGCGACTTGTTCGGGATCGATATGCTGGGCGCTATAGGCGCAGCGGTACGCAGCCGGATGACAACGCAACGGCCATCCGGGGCGAATGGTGATCGTCCGGTCAAGGCCAGCCGTGTGTTGGATTTCGTCGCACAACCAACGGGCGGATCGAGCCGGCGATCGCAGCCAATTGCGAACACGGCGCGGCAGGCAGGCGCGGACTATGTTTTGCGCGGATAGCATTGAACCACCTAAGTCAATTCTCGAATCCACGGGGGCGGCTCAAGCACGCGGCATATACTTGCTCCAATTGGGCAGCGGCTGCCGGTGCTCCAAATCGCCGGATAACGCTGGGCCGGGCCGTTTCACCCCAACGACGCAGCATTTCCGGTTGAGCCAGCAGTTCGCGCAAGGCGGTGCTGAAAGCAGTTTGATCACCAATCGGCACCAAGCGGCCCGTCTGCCCGTCCTGAATTATCGCGGCCGGACCGACACTGGCAAAAGCCAGGACGGGTTTGCATAAAGCCTGCGCCTCAGCCACAATCAATCCAAAATCTTCATCGAGTGCCGGATGCACGAGGAGTTCACTGGCCGCCAGAAGACCATCGACATCCGCGTCGGGAATAAAACCAGTGAAATGGACTCTCGAATCCACCTTCAAACTGATGGCCAATGCCTTCAATTCATCCAGATAACCGGGCTCCATTCCGAACAGCATGCCACCGATGATGACGCCATGGACGTTGCCGAGTTCAGCCGGCAGAGCCGCCAAAGCTCGCAAAAAAAACGCATGGCCTTTGTAGCGCTGCAGCCGGGCTCCGAGGCTGATCCATCGGGCGTCCAGAGGCAGGCCGTAACACTCCGAAAGCTGACGGCGTGTCGTTGCGCTTTGCGGACGGGCTGTGTCGATGCTGGGCCAAAGAAGGCTGGTTGAGCATCCCTGTGCCACAAAATAATCGGCCGTGCGCGGGCAAATCGCCAGCACACGAGTCACGGGAATACGGAAAATGGCCCTGGTAATCCAGGCCGGCTTTTCCACGGTGAATACGGACCAGACAGCCGGCACTCCAGCTCGCCGCGCTGCGAGTCCGCCGTACAAATGGGCGCGAAATCCGTTGCTGTGGACGAGGTGGATTCTCTGTTCCAGGATGATTCTGGCCAAACTAAGGACCGTTATAATAACAGCCGGAAGATTGCGCATACGATGGGCTGTAAGCGTGAGTGTAGGCACATCCATTTGCAGCAAATCTTGCGCCAGCGGACCGGGGCGCAACAGGGCCACCGACGGCATGAAATTGTCCCGATGCAAGTGGCGCAGAAGATTCAACATATAGACTTCTGCCCCGCCCTTCTCGCCGACAGAGGAAATCCACAGGACTCTGGCAGGGCGGTGGTTCATTTCGGCTCCGCTTCATCGGTGCGTGGCTTTCTGCCGACCTGCCCAAGCCATGACGCAGTCAACACCAAAAAGGTCATGTCCACCAACGGAATACGGTACCGAACAGAAGCAACAAAAAGCACTCCGCCCACAAGATAACCCGTCGCAATCAGACTGAGCAGCAATTTCAAAAACGAGTCAAAAGAGCCTCGCCTCCGCCATAATTCCACACAAGCCAGGACAAAAGCAGGCGTGGTCACAAACATGGAAAGGAGCACCTGCCAACGCGGAAAAATCAGCGAATTCAACCACGGCCGCCAGAAATGCGTGAATTTGTACCACTGCATCCGGCGCCATTCTGTGGCATGTTGCCGGCGAAAAGCGCGAGCTTCTTCCAACCACGTTTCCCGCGGCGTGCCATTCGTCACTGATAGATGATAAACCGACCGGGTGAAAGCGCGATAATAGTCATCTTTAGTCTTGGCCTCGTACATTTGGATAAAATCCATAGAATTGCTCTGCAAGTAAACAGCCTCACCATATCCCGGCCCCAGCGTAAAACGGCCGTGAACCCAGAGGTTTCCCAGAAGCCATGGAAGCAATAGAGCGCTGACCACGGCGGTAAAATAAACCCCATGACGCCAAGCCGTGCGCCAACCCCGCTTTCGCCAGGCCTGAATTGCAAGCCACGACACGGCGACAATCAGGAAAGGCTGCAGTGCCGGACGCACCAGACAGGCCAAGCCCAAAGCCATTCCGCTCCAACTTAACCAGCGAACCGCACTGGAGTCACGTTCTCCGGCCAATCGTTGCAGCCCGGCCACGCCCAGCCAGAGCGACGTCATAAAAACGGTTTCCGTGAGTATAAAACCGCAATAATAAATCAGGAACGGATGAAAAATGGCCAGAGAGAATGCCCAATCTCCAGCCCGCGCCCCGGCCCAACGCGCTGCGACCTTGCCAAGCAGAAACGCAAAAAAAACACCGAGTAAAGACTGAGCCAACTGAACATGCCAAACCTGCGCAGGATTGAGCATAACAAAAGGCATGAGAATCATCGGATATCCGGGTGCGCGGACAAAATTGAAAAATCGTGGGTAATCGTCGCCTTCAAAAGCCAGCAGACTCCCGGAAAACGCATGATATTCTCTGCCATCCCAACCGCCAAAAGGATCACTCTTGGCAATTATTCCCGAAACGGCTACGCGCACGATTAGACCGGCTATCAAAAGCCAGAGATGCCACTTCTTAAACCTCCACTCGGTGCCTTCCGCACTATTCTGCTGTTTGATTGGTGACACAGACAAACTCCTATTTACCGGAGCGGACCGAGATTCTTGCAGGCCCGCATTCCTGAAGAGGCTTAATCAGTTGAATTTGCGGCTGGAATGGTTAGAGGGCGTTTTAGGGCCAGCTTTAAACCACACTTGGCTGCCCCAGCGGGGAGGCAACCAAGTCAAAGGCGAAGCCACCGTTTGGAGCAACTTGAACCGCTGCCCTATTTTCTTCCGAAGCAACTTCCAGTTGAATCCTTTGTGATCGTAAAACGCTGATCCGTCCGGCTGACGATGGAGCGGACGCTTTATATGCTGTCGCTCTCTCGCAAACACACTGGCCCAAAGCTCAGACACGGAATAGGGGGAAGTCCCCGGATAATCTCCCAGGCCTCGCCAGCCAGCAATTCGGCGGACCACTTGTTTGATGATGATGGGCAGACCGATCTCAACCGGAACGCTGATGAGCAATTGCCCGGTCGGGGCCAGCAGGCGATCAAAGTCATTCAGCAGCGGTTCGATTTCGACGACATGCTCCAAGACCTCCATACAGAACACCGCGTCGTACCGGCCAGCGTGTTCTGCGGTTTTCAGATCCTTCAAGCGGACGAAACTCAAACGCGGAATGCTCGCAAATCGATTCTGCGAGTCTTCTACCAGACGCTCGTCAATCTCCGCGCCCACCGCACAACCAGGCCTGTCTTTCGATTCCATCAACAGGGCCAAAAAGGTTCCATCCCCGCAACCATAGTCCAGAATCGTCTGTCCCGCGAAAGAACGCGCCAAGGCCAAGCCGATTTGGAAGCGCCGCCGGTGACTCCAGGAAATCAGCTTCGAGGAACAAAAGATTTGTTTCCTGGCAAAATGCCCTTGGCCGATCACTTCATTCATGTTGACTGCTCAAGATTGTACCCTTTATCGGACCGTCTTCAAGACTTGCTCAAACACCGCTGCCAATCGGGCCAAGTGCGCCTCCAGGCTAAACTGCTGCGCCGTGCGGAGCGCCCCTTGAGACAGCTCTTTGTAAGCAACAGGGTCCCGCAAGGACCAGATGATCGCCTCGGCCAGGCCACCGGCGGTCGGCGGATTCCCTGGCGCCAGGCGACCGTTAAGTCCTTCGGTCAGCCAGTCCGAAATGCCTCCTACGTCAAAAGCGGCAACGGGCACGCCAAACCATCCCGCCTCCAAACCGACCTGGCCAAACGGCTCGGGCCACAAACTTGGCACCACCAACAGGTCGGTCTCGGCTAACAAAGCGTCGCGTTGTGCGCTGTTTACCCAGCCGGCAAAGGTGATTCTCACACTTGGATTTTGCGAGTGGATTTCCTTGGTGCGAGTCTCCCAGGCGGAACGTTCCGGACCATCTCCGGCAAAGGTCAAGCAAAGCGGCCGCCCCAGCGCTGCTTGTGCCAGCGGCAGTGCCTCCAGCAAAACGTGCCCGCCTTTTAAAATATCCATGCGCCCTAAGAATAAGAGTCTCCAGGGGCTTGCGGGTGGGCTGATCCGTGCCGGAGGCGGAGTTGCAGGTCGAGCCGGCACAAAGAAGGAGCAGTTCTTCACCTGATCGGGTGCGAAACCATGATTGATAAACTCGGAGCGCATGTGCTCGGAATTGGTCAGAATAAACCGGTAAGCCGACAGTACCTTCAGCCGTCTGGACTGGGCGAAGTAAAGCTGCCACATCGTCACCGGATTCCAACCGCCGCAATGATGGGGATAGTAATGCAGCAGACATCGCCAGCCAAAGCGGCGGGAGCAAGGGACTGGGGCTGGATACTTGAAGGTCTTTCCGCCGCTGATGCATGTCCCGTAATAACTGTGCGCAAAAAAAACGGCGGGCGCGATGCGAAGCGCCTTGGCCTCCAGACTCGTGTCCAACAGGCCGTGCGTGAAGATCAAGTCGGGCCTCCAGGATGCCAGTTCAGCCAAGGCGTGATCGGCCCCCAGGCCAGCCACGGACCATGATCTGGTCCCTGGCGGCAAGGCCATGAGACCCCGATCGGCCGGCTCGTCCACCTCGTGGCAAAGCGCCATCTCGTGACCCTGGCCGGCCAACGCCGGAATTATCCCATTGAGATATGCTTCTATGCCTCCAACCAGTCGGAGGTTTCTGCTCAAGACAACAATGCGCATGGATCAAGGATTTGTTCGCAGCACCTCTTCCATTTAATCCTTTGACTTGGCCTTGTGCAGACATTCCGCCAATCGCGCGACATGAGAGGCAAGGTTGAATTCTTCTTCCACTTTTCTACGGCCAAACTCCGTCTTGGCCTTGGCCAGAGCTGGATTGCTGATCACCGCCTTTATACTCTCACGAAGGTTCTCCACCGTGCAGGGTGACAATAACCAACCCGCTTGGCCGCCGGCGAGAATCTCCCGCGCTGCACCCACCTCGGCGGCAATAACCGGGACTTCAAACGCCAACGCTTCCAGCAGGACGATGCCAAAGGTCTCCAGCGTCGAAGGCAACACAAACACGTCCGCTTGCTCCCACCGTTCCTTCCAGGCCTCACTTTGCACCGCGAGACCTTTATGCACGTAAACGCCCGGCTCTGGCGCGACGTCCGCCTGGGTGACGATGTGCAAGCTGCAACTTTTGGCAAAATATCTCCGATAGCATTCCAGGAGCAATGGCCCGCCTTTGCGCCGGAAATCGCCGCCTACGAAAAGAATCTGCGGCCGATGCTTGGGCTGGGAGACAATGCTGCCGCGTCGCGAAGGAAGGGCAACGGAAGGCGGCAGCAGGACGGTCCTTAGCTCGGAGATTTGGTAATCATAAAGCAGCGATTGCCGCGCCTGCTCCGACCAGGGCAGCAAGCATTGCGCCCGCTCGAACAGCCTTCGCTCCCGCGCGCGCAACGGCGCGATGGTCAACGGCAGCAACCATCGACTGGGCGCGTTCGGAGCAAACCACCGGCTCCGGCCCAGTTGCTCGAACGTGGCGTCCAGGCAGACCAGGACCGGAATCTCCAAAGCAATGTCCGTCAGGCCCAGCGCCACGCTCTGAGTGTTGACGACAATGGACTCGATCGTAACGCGCGACCGCAAGGCCTGGACTTCATTCCGCACATGCCGGCTTACCGTCAGCCGCCAGCGGGCATTGTGAAAGTCAAGCCCCCACCGGCGCAACCCGCGAATGGAGAAATTCGCCCAACGCTGCAAGCGGGCCGGCAGCGGCGTGGCGTTGATCAAATGCGGCAGAATGCCCAGTTCAGGTCTGGTTCCCAGGGCCTGAACGAGAGGAAGCAGATAGGACGCGTGGCCCAGCGTGTTTTCGTTGATGAACGCGACTTTCATGAAAGCATGGGGTCACATCTCAACATTCAACAATTAGAGCTTGGTCGCCAGCTAGGAGGCAGGGCGAAATGTTGAATGTTGAGATGTGACCCCAATTCTTTTCGATTGGGGTTGGCGAAGCGGATGCGGGAATTCGCTTGCGCACGAAAGGCGCGAGTCGCGGGTCCTCCCGGCAGGAATGAAACTTGAATTCTCCTGCGCACTTGCGCCATGCTGATCGCGCGATGGGCGTTATCATTGTCACGGGTGCCGCTGGGTTGATTGGCTCGGAAACAGCCCAAGCCTTCCATGCGCGCGGCTTTGCGGTTGTCGGCATCGACAACAACCTGCGCGCCTATTTTTTCGGACCCGAAGCTTCCACGCTCTCCGTAGCGCTGAAGCTGCAAGCCCAGTTGCCCCGTTATCGTCATGAATCGTTCGATATCCGCAACCGTGACGCGGTGGAAGCGCTGTTCCAGCGCTATGGCCGGACGATCCAGGGCATCGTGCATACTGCCGCTCAACCCTCTCATGACTGGGCGGCGCGCGAACCGTTGACGGATTTTGGCGTCAACGCGGTCGGCACGTTGCACCTGTTGGAAGCAGTGCGCCACCATTGTCCCGACGCCGTGTTCCTGTTCACCAGCACCAACAAAGTCTATGGCGACCGGCCCAATACTCTGCCGCTCGTCGAACTGGAGAAACGCTGGGAATTGCCGCCCGAGCATCCCTTCTTTCGCGGCATCGATGAAACGATGTCCATTGACCAGGCCCAACATTCCCTCTTCGGCGCCAGCAAGGTGGCGGCGGACATCTTGGTGCAGGAGTATGGCCGTTATTTTGGCATGAAAACCGCCGTGTTTCGCGGCGGGTGCCTGACCGGTCCCGCTCATGCCGGCACCGAACTGCACGGGTTCCTGGCTTATTTGATGAAGTGCACAGTCACCGGCAAACCGTATCGCGTCTTTGGCTATCGCGGCAAACAGGTGCGCGACAACATTCACAGCCATGATCTCGTCAGCGCTTTTTGGGAGTTTTTCCAAAGCCCACGGCCCGGCGAGGTGTACAACATCGGCGGCAGCCGCCAGGCCAATTGTTCCGTGCTGGAAGCCATTGAGCTGTGCGAAACCATCGCCGGGCAAAAACTTTCCTGGACTTACCTCGAGGAAAACCGCAGCGGTGACCACCGCTGGTGGATCAGTGACGTGGCCAAATTCCAAAGCCACTACCCGGCGTGGCGTTATCAATACGATTTGCGTCGCACGCTGGAAGAGATTCGCGCCGCCTGCCAGTGAACCTTGCCGCGATCAACCTGTTCTGAGCGATGTCATGGACGAAAAGCAGATGAACCGCCTTGCGACATGAAAGTCCTGATCACCGGCATCTGCGGGTTTGTGGGCAGCACGCTGGCTGCCGGGTTGCGCCAGGCCGCGACCGATTGGGAGATTCTCGGACTGGACAACCTGCTGCGCGAAGGCTCGGAAGCGAACCGCCTTCCACTCAAACGGCAAGGCGTCAAAGTGATTCACGCCGACATTCGGATGGCGTCGGATGTGACGAGCCTGCCACCGGCCGATTGGGTCATTGATGCGGCGGCCAACGCCAGCGTCCTGGCCGGTTTGGGCTACGGCTGCGGGAGCCGGCAATTGATCGAACATAACCTTTTCGGCACCGTCAATCTGCTGGAATACTGCAAGCAGCATCGCGCCGGTTTCCTGCTCTTGAGCACGAGCCGCGTCTATTCGCTGCGCTCGCTCGCCGGCCTCGAAATGGAAGTGGCCCACCAGGCTTACGTCCCAAAAGCCAATGGCGTTTTCCCGGAGGGATTTTCGCCGCGTGGCGTCTCTGAAGGGTTTTCTACCGCGCCGCCGGTTTCGCTCTATGGGAACAGCAAACTCGCGTCCGAATCGCTGGCGCTGGAATACGGCGAGATGTTCGAGTTCCCGGTTTGGATCAACCGTTGCGGCGTGATGGCCGGCGCAGGCCAGTTCGGCAGGCCGGATCAAGGCGTTTTTGCCTACTGGATCAATGGCTATCTTCGCGGACTGCCGCTGAAATACCTCGGCTTTGGAGGAACAGGATTTCAGGTCCGCGACTGCTTTCATCCGCGCGATCTGGTGACGTTGCTGCGGCGTCAGATGGAACAGCCCGCCGCGCCCCGGTCGAGAATTCAGAATATTTCCGGCGGAAGCCAACAAAGCCTGTCGCTGGCGCAACTCAGCGAGTGGTGCGCCGCGCGCTTTGGCCGCCGGGAAATCCAGCGCGAGCCGGTCGGGCGGCCATTCGACGTGCCCTGGCTGGTGCTCGATGCGACGCAGGCAGGGAACCAGTGGGGCTGGGAACCGCGGACGAGTCTGGAGACGATCTTGACGGAGATTGCCCGCCATGCCGAACAGAATCCCCACTGGCTGGAGCTTTCCGGTGTGCTATGAATGATCCGGCCCCGGCGCTTTCGCGACTCAACCTTCTCAGCGTGGTCATTCCCGCGCGCGACGAAGCGGATTGCATCGCCTCGACCGTGGAGCATCTGCACGTTGAACTGCGCCTGCGCGGCGTGCCGCATGAAATCATTGTGGTGGACGATGGCAGCACCGACACCACGTGGCCCATCTTGAGGGCGCTCCAAGAACGGCTGCCCGTGCTCCACCCCCTCCAGAATGGCCCGCCGTACGGCTTTGGCCGAGCGGTCACACGGGGTTTGAATCAGATGCGCGGCGACGCGGTGGTCATCATGATGGCCGATGAGTCGGACGATTGCCGGGATGTGGTGCGCTACTGGCAGGCGTTGAACGAAGGAGCCGAGTGTGTTTTTGGCAGCCGGTTCATCAAAGGCGGCGGCGTCATTGATTATCCGCGGATCAAACGCTTGTTAAATCGCATCGCGAATTATTTCATTCGCGTCCTGTTCCACATTCCGCTCAATGACACCACCAACGCGTTCAAGGCCTACCGCCGTGAAGTGATTGAGGGCTGCCGCCCGTTCCTCTCGCCGCACTTCAATCTGACGGTGGAACTGCCGCTCAAGGCCATCGTGCGCGGCTATTCCTGGACGGTCATCCCGATTACCTGGCGCAACCGGCGCACCGGCGCTCCGAAATTGAAAATCAAGGAAATGGGCAGCCGATACTTTTTCATCTGCATGTATGTCTGGCTGGAAAAGTATTTCAGCCAGGGCGACTACCGGAAAAGAGATTGAGCCGGCCGCGAACGTAACCGGTCACGGACAATGCAGCGACCAACGCCGCTTGCCGCCATTTCAAGCGAAGTAAGTTGTCGCAAGGCCCTTAACTCATCATTTCCTCAGCGCGCGAAATGATTGCCCGCCGTCCGTTCCCAAATGTCCCAGTGCGGCCCGGTTTGCACGCGCCGCCAGCCGGCGCTCAGGTAAGCGGGTGACGGCGCGGAGGCACGGAGTGCTACATAGCGCACCCCAAACCGATTCAACCACGCCTCCGGTTTGAAAGAAACCTCGCGATAAAACGCGAACCGATTGCGGAGCCGTTGGTCTTTTTGTTGCGGGTCGCGCGTCCACGGGCCCATCCGCGTATCCCGAAAATAGGCCTGTTGCTCGGCCGCGAACGCCGCCGCGTCTTTCCCTTCCAGATAGCTGTTTAAGGCCACGCGCGCGTCCCATTCCTCATTAGTGACTCGGGGACTGAGTGATGCTGACCGTTCCAAAGGACGCAGGTCTTCGACCAAACCCGCAAAGTCAACAAATGCCGGGTCGCCGGCGATCACGGTGTTAGGGGCCAACTCCTGTGTTGGGGCACTCGTGCGTTGTTCCTGGTAGCGGGCGTAGTTCGCCTGAATTTCCAGCATTTGCCGGCTGCGAGTGCATTCCAGCACGCGGAACCAGACGCCCGCCATGAGGTGGAACCCGCACAAGGCCAGGAGACCGCACTTCATGATCGAGGACCAACGGCCCCAGCGAAGCAGTGCCTCCGCGAGCCACAGCACATAAAACAGCGAGAGGCCAATTCCCCAGACGTAACCCCAGTGGCCGTTTTCGATTTGCAGGCCGGTTACGATTTGGTGGTTGACCAAGAGGAATCCAGCGGTCGCCACCGCCCACAAATAGCTCCAATCCCTGCGCCGGAGTAATACCCAGATCAGTCCAACTCCCAGCATGAGGATGGCCCCTTTGGAAATCAGCAATTCACTGAAGCGCGGAATGGGTACGAACTTGTCATAACGCTGCAGCCAGTCCATCCCATAAACGCGATTAAGCCAGGCGCTGTAGAACACCAAGGGCAATCCTGCCAGACCACCAATCCAACCGGTATGGAAATAGACTTTACGCTGCGGAAAATCCACCAGCAACGCCAGCGCCAACGCCAGCCCCGCCGCCGTCCAGAAGTAAAAGTAGGCATAGAACAGCAAGCCAAAACTCAGGCCCGCCAGCGCGATCCGGCCGCGGCTTGGTTGCTCCCGCGCCCGCGCCACCAGCCAGAGGTGGAAAAGCAAGTAGAACAAACTCAACCCCGGCGTGATCAGACGCCATTGCAGCAGCAAAACCGGATAACTGCTGAAAAACCATTCGGGCGGATTCGCCTGCCACATTTGTGCGAAGATGCGGGTGTGATTGACAATCGGCCGGCTCCAGATCATTCCAGCATCCACCATCAACAGCCCCGACACCAGAGCGGCGATCCAGGGGCTCTTTAGAAAATGATAACTTACCAGAAAAAAACCGAGGGCCACACTGAAGCCTGCCCAGAGGCGCCACGCCATGCCGATGCCCAAGGGGCCCCAGCCCAAAACCTTGGCAGTCAGAATTCCCGGCACAAGCTGGAGCCACGGAAACATCGTGGCCCCGCCGGTGGCAAAAGTCGGATCGCTCAAAGAGGCCGGGTGACTATGGTAGGCCTGGCAGGACACTGGATAATAGCACACCAACTCGTCGTAGCTGCCTATCCACGCCGGACTGCCGGTCTTAACCCACCAGAGCAGATGCGGCAGGGCCGACACGAGCATCCCCACAAACGTGCAAATAATGGCCGCCACCAAGCAGTCTCGTTTCAGCAATGGAACGGCGCTTGTCGAGACGTGCAACTGAGCCTCTGCGCGGCAGGGCCTGTCGGATGTTCGGGCGCTCACTTGGGTCCGGTCTTTTTCGGGTCGAGAAAGGAACGCGCGGAAGATCGCTTTCACCGGATCATTTTACGTTGCAGGGCGCGGCTCAAGCCTTTCCAGGCGCCGAATTTGATGGGCCACCAGGCCAGACATTGCCAATAACCGCGCACGGCGCCGGCAACGTCGCCGTTCGCCAGATCATAATCAGCGACCAAGCCCTTATAATAGGCTTTGCAGCGCTGTTTCAGCAGCCAGTAGCGGGGTGTGGACGGAAGCCGTCGCTCCACGCAGGCCATCGACGAAACCCACACTTGCCGATGCATCGGGCGATGGCGATTGGCGTCGTGCATGCGGATTTTGTAGCAGATGCGTGACACATAGGTGAATTCGTACCGCAGCGCGAGCCGCAGGCCAAAATCAAAATCTTCACAATCCGCACTTTCTGGAAAACCGCCGAAGCCACCGACCTCGACGATCGCCGGGCGTGGCAGCAAACAGGAAAGAATTGTGCCGCCTGCGTAAAAGCAAAACTCGCTCAAAATGTTTCCGCTGCGATGAGCGAAGCAAAAGGTGTAATGCGGCAGCAGTTCGAGCTTTTGCGCGTGGACGCTGGCGATACCGTAGGCAATGCGCGCGGGGTTTTTTCGGGCTGCGGCCAGCAGGCTCGGCACCGCGCCGGTTTCCAAGCCGTCATCCGAATCCAGGAACTGAATCCACCGGCCGCGCGCCTGTTGCCAGGCTTGGTTGCGCGCGGCCACGGGGCCGCTCTGCGTCTGCCGGAGCACGCGCAGCCGCGAATCAGAAACTCGTTGCAGCACCGCCAGGGTGTTGTCGGTCGAGCCGTCATCCACCACGATCACTTCGCCCACCTCCGGCCCTTGGTTCAGAGCCGATACCACGGCGTCCAAAATATAGTGGGCGCGGTTGTGGGTCGGAATGACCACGCTCACAAAATCGGCTGGCGCGTTGTCGCTCAAGTTTCGGCAATTAAATCTCGGCCGCAGATTTTCAGCAGGGCTTCCACGAGTTGACGGCTGACGTGCGCGGGAGCATAGCGATCTTCAGCCAGCTTGCGCGCGGCGGCGCCCAGTTCGCGTTGCCAAATGAAGTCTGCTTTGAGTCGTCGCAACACCTTGGCCGCCGCGCCGATTTCCGTCATGGAGACTGCGACGCCGCCCGATCCGGTCTGCCACTGCATGACTTCGTCCGAATGATGCACCACCGGCAGTCCGCTGGCGAGCGCTTCGAGAATGGCAATCGAAAACGGTTCCGCCAGCGAGGCCAACGCATAAACGTCGGCCGCGTGAAATAACTCCGGCATCGCCGCTCGTTCCACACGGCCCAGAAAACGAAACCGGTCGCCCAGCGCTTTTCCGGCCTGGGCGCGCACCGTTTCCGCGCCGTCCTCCTCCATGCCCGCTGAAAGCAGAATGGCGCGGATGTCCACTGCCGCCACTTCCTGCGCCAGCCATTCGAGGCGTTTGTGGCTGACCTGGCCCACCGGTCCGACCGTCAACACCACGAAATCATCTTCTTTCAACGCCAACCGCTGGCGGGCGGCGGCTCTCAACTGTGGCGTGGGCGGCGCGAATCGTTCGAGATCGACAAAATGAGGCACGGCAAAAAAGCGCTCGACACTTTCCTTGCCGGCGAGTTCCCGCCGGGCGGCATCCAGGTACGGCGGCGCCAGCAAATGGACACCGTCAAAATCCTTGGCCCAGTTGGCCGAAAGGCGCATGCCGTTCATGAAAACAACCTTCGCGCGGTGGAGCGGACGAAACCGTTTCAAGTGCCAGCTCAACACCGGATCGCCGCAGTAAACCAGGTCCATCTGGTGCCAGCGAAGGAGCGCGACTGATTGCGGCAGGATGGAGAGTTGTTCCAGCAGGTAGCGGCGATGCCACGGAAGCCTTCTCAGCCAGCGCGCGTCGCGGTTCAGCCCGTGAAGGCAGCGTGTGAGGCGCATTTTTGCAGATGGGGCAGGGCCTCCGCTCCAGAGTTCGACATGCATCTCGCCTGGCAGGTGAAGCGCCAGTTCGGCCATCCAGGTTTCAATTCCGCGGGCAGTATAACCCAGCCCTGAGGACAGCAGCAGCAGCTTCAGCGGCACACGAGCAGAGAGCGTCATCGCTGGAAAAAGATTCAGGAGCGGTTCATGGTTTCGTGGTTATTGTGCCAGGCCAATTGCGGGGGGTGGCGGAGGGCTTTGACGTTGTGATTCGGCAAACACTGCAGAAAAACGAACTCTTCGCGTGCTGCTGCTGCGCAGGTATTTCCATCTCCGTCTCGCCAGTCGGGGCGCCATCATTTTGACTCCGGCGTTCAAACAAGTTGGAGGTGCGCGGCGTTGCCGGGCGGGGACTCCTGGTCCGAGGGCTTATTTGCATACCGTGAGTTCAAAGTAAAGGAACCACGCCGGGAAAATCCAGGCCCAGCGTTGCTCGTAAATGTCCGGCCAACGATTGGCCAGCCGGCTCACGACTTTGTTGATCAAGCCGGGCGTGAAAACAATAGATCGGTGTTGCACCTTAAAACCGTGGCCGCCGTAATAACTCCATTGATGCCCGGCGACGAAGTAATCGAAGGAGAAATAACCCAATTGCCACCGGTGAGTCGGGTCCGTGAACGCGTTCGCGCAAGAAAAATGCGGGGTGGTGATGAACACACGCGCGTTCGGCTTGGCGAGCCGCCAGACTTCTCGCATGAAAGCAACGACATCCTCCAAGTGTTCCACCACATCATTGGCGTGGATTTCTTCGAACGCATTGTCCGGCAGGGGATAGGGATAAACACTTAAATCATGAACCAGGTCCGGCTCGACACTGGCTTCACGATCCACGTTCAGGTGGTGCGACATCTTTTTTCGACCACAACCAAGGTTCAATTTGCTTGGCAAAGGAGTCATCGAGGGTGGTCAAGGCTGTGCGTGTTGGGCTCCCCCTGGTCCTCGCGCGAGGTGACAATACAAATCAAGACCACGGCGGGCGACCTGCTCCCAGGTAAAGTGCTGTTCAATATGGCGGCGGGCGGCCATGCCCAAAGTCTGGCTCAAGGCAGGATTGGCGACAAGTTTTTCGAGGTGCTGTTGCAGAGCCACTCGGTCGTTCGGCGGCACGATGAATCCGGTTTCTCCGTCCTTCACCAGTTCCGGCAAGCTAGCGGTCCGGGTCACGATCACCGGCTTGCCGCAGGCCATGGCTTCAAGAGTTACGAGACCGAGCAATTCGGATTTGTCTTGCGCTGGATCATTGGCGGGGAGCGTGGGCTGCAAGACCACGTTGGCGCCGGCGTATTGGCGTCTTAGTTCCGCATCGTCCGCATCCGTAATGAACGTGACCTGCTTACCGGCGGCCGCTTGCTGCAACTGCCTGAAGTAACCTTCATCATAGGGTCGGCCAACCACCCGTAGCGGTGTCTGCGGAAGGATGGCTTCAATCAGGGGTAACACTCCCTTGTGCGGCAGCAAGCGTCCGACAAACAGAGCGTAGCCCTCCGGCGGACGGGCTGGGACCGTGAATTCCTTCAGGTTCACGCCTCCATACAAAATGGTTTGCGGCTGAGGCCAGTCAGTGAAGAAACGGGCAGCATGCCGCGATAGCAACGCCAGTCCGTGAGCCAGCCGGTTCAAGTTGATGCGGGGATGCAGCTTTTGCAGGTGCGTGCTCCAGCAGGCGCCGCCACCGCCCACGTCGGTCAGGACCGAGATTTGCCCGCGCAACCTCGCCGAGAGCAAGGCGAGATCGGCCAATGGCGTGGGAAAGACCATGACGTGGATGAGGTCATATTCGCGGAAGGCCCGCCAAATCTCACGGGTAACCGGAAAGCCCCTGCGTTCGGCAAGCTGTCGCACGGCGAAGGTGCGGATTTGCAGCCGGTCCAGCGTCTCCTCTTTCGCCACCGTGTCGAACAAGGTCAGGGTGGTCGGCGTCAAGACCGATAACGCACGGGCGTATTCCAGCGTGTAACGTTCACCGCCCCCCACGATACGGTTCTGGGCGAAGTAAGACGGCGGGATGACCAGGACCCGGGGTTCGCTTGCCTTCATGAAAGCGGGAAGCTCCAGAAGCCTCGACACCGAGAAATCAAGCCAAGGATACACCAAAACAATGAGGCTAGACTACTCATTGAGATTGTTCTCGCGAAGGTTTCGCGACGTTCTGAGCAGAGTCGTAAATGTCCGTAAAGGCCGCAACGGCTGTCAAGCTTGGCGCACGTTCCCCCTCTCGACTCACCAACAGGAAAACAGGCGGTTGATGTAACCAATCCACCGTCCTCTGCATGGCGAGGGGCACTCTTCAGGTCGCGCATCTTGACTGTCGCATGAGGGCTGTCAGTGAAAGAAAATAATCCGGCTGCCACTCCGTTCAAATTTTAAGTGAAATGGCCGGAGACGAGCGAGTGCGGCGATGACCCGTTCGCGTGCTGCTGGTGGCGTGTAAAACAGGAGAAACCCTCCCTGCCCGGCCCCGAGCAGCTTGCCGCCCTTAGCGCCTGTTGATACCATTGGTCGATCTGGGTACTACTGATGTCGCTGGCCAAGCCTTTCTTGAGCTGCCAATTCTCATGAAGAATTTCGCCGAAAGCGTCCAAGTGATTATGTTCCAATTCCATGTTCAAAATGTGGGCCAATTCCGTCATGCGTTGCAGCACCTTTCGCTGCCGGCGGTTTTGGACTAAGGACTCCTTCTGTCTCGCCAGCAAGGTGCCCGTATGCCGGGTGATGCCGGTGTAAAAGGCTAGCAAGTTCTGTTCGAGTTGCTGCTGGGTCTCTCGCCGACAAATGATGGGGGCCACGCTGACCGTGTCGTTGGGATGGAACTCGATGAAGTTGAATCCTCCGAATGCCGCGGCATATTGGTCCTGCTTGCCGATGGGCTCGCCACAGAGGTCAATTTCAATTTCGCAGCTCTGTGCCCCCAGTTCTTCGGCAGAGACATAATTGCGCCTGAAAGCATGCAGAGAGTGCAGTAGCCCAACCGTAAACGAACTGGACGAACCCAGGCCTGTCCCGCGAGACGGAATGTCAGCAATCGAGGTGATTTCGATGCCACCGTTTATGTTGAGTTTGTGCAAGGCGGCCCGTACCAAGGGATGTTTCAGTTGGCGGACTGATGCCACCTCCTCGGTCTTCGAGTAGCTGACGCGGATCCGGTCATCGAACTTCTCGTTGACTGTTACATAAACGTGTTTGTCGATCGTGGTCGAAACGACTGCACCCCCATGTTCGCGGTAAAAGACAGGCAAATCACTGCCCCCCCCCGACAAAACTCATCCGCAAAGGGGTTTTGCTTATGATCATACGATCGCCATTTGGTTGAGGACGAAATCCACCGCTTCTGGAAGATCTGAAAACTCTCCGTCGGGCACATCAGGATAACGGCCATCTCTACCGGCTAAACCCGTGCGGACCAGCGCGGCTTGGAGGCCGGCGTTGCGTGCGGTCCGGATGTCGGTAGTCGAATCGCCGATCAACCAGGAACGCGCCAGATCGATCCCCAGTTCAGCCGCCGCCCGGTGAATCAGTCCTGGCGCGGGCTTGCGGCAAGCGCAGTCCTGTTTTAATTCCGGTCGTTCGCCGGGAAAGCCCCGGTCAGGGTGGTGAGGGCACCAGTAGATGCCATTGAGAAAAGCGCCGCAGTCGCCTAAGAGGTTCTCAAGTTTGTTGTGGATCAGACGCAACTGAGCTTCAGACACCTCGCCCCTCGCCACCACAGGTTGGTTTGTTGCAACCACCGCCAGCACACCGGCTTGATTAATCCTTCGCACCGCCTCGCCTGCTCCGGGGATCAATTGCAGTTGCTCCACACGGGTGATCCGGTTTCTTTCTATGTTCAAGGTTCCGTCACGATCCAGAAAGATGGCCGGACAGAGCCGGTCCAACGAGAGGGAGTGGATCTTTCCTCGTTGCCAGTCGGCTTCCACCTGCGCCAGACGCGCGGGCGTGCCGATGTCCTTGATGTATTCCCGGCTAGAGTAACCAAGCAGCCGCTTGCCTTGCCGCAGCAAGGCAGGAAACAGCTCGGTGGCGAAGTCCATTTTAACCGGCCTCCCTGTCCAAGGAGGCAAAGCCCTTTTGTTGACAACGTAAAGACCGGCGTTGACCAGATTGTTATGATAAGAAGCGGGATCATGCGGATAAGGATGAAATGATTTGACCATGCCCGCCTCGTCCAATTCGATCAGGTCGGAATCATGCGGATGGTCGTTGGGATGCACCAGGAGTGTGATATCGGCATCTCGCTGCTCGTGGAACTTCCAAATCCGGTTTAGCGCGACGTGCGGCATCGTGTCGCCGTATAGAACCAAAAAGACTTCGGGGAGCGATTCGAGGACGGACATGACCGCGCCGGCCGTGCCCAGAGGTTGGTTTTCCACCTGGTAGCGAATCCGCACGCCCCACCTTCGGCCATCCTGAAAATGGTTCTCGATCTTACAGGCGGCATAACCGGTCAATAGCAGGATCTCTTCAAACCCATGGTTTTTTGCCAATTCGACTTGATGTTCCAAAACCGGTTTGCCACCAATAATGGCCATGGGCTTGGGGAGATCACCTAACAACTCGCGCAGGCGAAGACCTTTGCCTCCAGCCAAAATGACGGCTTGTTTCCTCACGCCAGTTCTTCTGCCGATTCCCGGATTGCCCGCAGGACCGCTTCAGCGGAGGACCAGCGGGATCGCCAACCCAGTGCGGTTAATTTGGCGATGTCATAAGAGAATCTGGGAACATCCCCAGGCCAGCCCTTTTCGCCGCCGGTGTAGCGAATGGCGGCCACCGGCGCGAAAACAGCCACGACGGATTCGGCAATCTCTCGGACAGTCGTGGAACCGCCGGAAGGCGCGATATTGAAACAGTTCATCTGCTCGTTGGCCCGGTGGTAAATGAAAAACATAGCCTCAACTAATTCCCGAACATGCAAATAAGGCTTTTCCTGACGACCATCGCCCAAGACCGTTAATTCAGACGGGTTTCGGCGCAACTTCTCGATAAAATCATGTATAACGCCGTGAGTAGCGCGGGGGCCGACCACGTTTGGGAAGCGGAATATCCACGCCTGCAGCAAGTGGGTTTCCAGGGCTGCACTGATAATAGCCTCGGAGGCCAGTTTCATTGCCCCATAATTGGAAATGGGAAGCAACGGGCCTGTCTCCTCCGTCAACGCGTCGGCGTGAGCGCCATAAATAGCCGAGGAGGAGGCAAAGGCAAACTTGCGGATGCCAAAACACCTGGCCAAGGCCAGTGCTTGAAATGTCGACATGAATGTGTTCCGCAAATCTACCTCCGGATCTACGGCACCCGCGGCGATATCCGAATTGGCCGCGAAATGCCAGATGGTCTCAATGGGGCTGGGAACGGCGCTTTCCAGTAGTTGTTCGCAACGTTTCACATCATTCAAATCTGCCTCCAAGAATTGGAAGCGAGCATGAGCCAGAGCCAGCCGGAGATTATCAAGGCTGCCCAGCGAAAGGTTATCCAAGCCGATAACGTGCTGGCCGGCCTGCAACAGCGAGTCCACGAGATGACTGCCGATAAATCCGGCCGCGCCAGTGACCAAGTTGATATGGCCTGCCATTCCGTCAGTCATTAAACTGGCAAAGCCCAAACCGATTGATTCGATTGACTGTCTAATATCACAAGTCCAAGAGAGACTCACTAAGACTTTTGAGATTCTCGCGTGGCAATCATTTTCCAATATAAAGAATCTGGCTGCGCAAGCCTCTGTCGTAAGTTCGGCCAGTGAAAGCCGAATGCCAAGGAAAAGAATTCCCCATTGCGGACGGTAGATCAGGCTGAAACGAAGTACCTGGAACGATCATCAACTGCGGCTTGATGCTATTCATGCCCAGGCTAACGCAAAAGCCATTTGAGGCCCTCCCGAATCGCCTCCTGGCGCACTTTTTGCCGCAATCTTTCTGGTGGTGGAGAAGGTGAGGAGAATCTGATCAGCGCCCAATAATGTGCGCAGACCAGGAATTGGTAGTAAGCCATCAGGACGCTCCAGATCACCCCGAGCATGCCGTAGCGCCAAGCCTGGCAAGTAATATAACGCCCCCAAAACTCACCCAAAGGGCGGCGCAGCAGATACGGCCAAATTCTTGGCTGGACCGTGGCTTGCAGACGCTGTGCATCGACAGGGCTGGCCCGCACCAGTTTCTGGATGAACCGCTGCAAATCATCGCCGTAGCCTGGATGTTCCAGAGCCATTTGCGGATCCGGTGGAAGATAGCGCAATTTGCCTTTCACTTCCGGATGACTATGCACTTGGTTTGACCAAGTGATTGTACCTTTGCGAAAGAACCTGGTTTGGTGGTCCGGCCAAAACCCATGTTCGAGCCATTGACCCAAGAAGTAGTTACGGCGCGGCAAAGCGTAGGCATCCGCATCCGCAGTCTTGGATAGTTCGCGCAACTTGGCAGCGAGCTTGGCGGGCACACGTTCGTCCGCGTCCAAAAGCAAAATCCAGTTTCCCTGGCATAGGCGGATGCCCTCGTTGCGGACCTCTTCAACGACGGTAGCTGCCGGCAAATCCACCAAATGAGCACCCTGAGCGAGAGCGATCTCGCGAGTGCCGTCGGTGCTGGCGGAATCAGTCACTACCTGTTGATCGGTCCAAGCTAGAGAATGCAGACAATCGGCCAGATAGGTCGCTTCGTTACGGGTTTGGATTAAGGCTGTTATGGTCATGAGATTGTTCTCCTTGTGTTTCTGCGGCCGGCAACGGCAGGCTCTCATAAGGGAAAGGTCTCAAGAGCAAGAGCGAGTCCGAACAGATAAGGCAATGGCCGCCAAAAAGAGGCTCACGCACGCCCATCGGGCGCGAACCTCGAATAAATGCGTTTCAGCCTCCGTTTCAAGGCGTTCTTAATCAACACCGGCACAACGCGGAGCACCCATCGCAATGAGATATTCCTCGGATCCGATACCGCGGCCAGGTACTGGTTTGTGGCCAAAAAGTTTTTTGGGTGGATGAGCGCCAGAGGAACGGGGCCGTTGATCTCCAATTCACGTTGGAGCGGTGGATGACGGTCTAAATGGTCGCGCCGGACAAAGAGCAGGATGTTTTGCGCGTACCACCATTCCACCAGATCGTTTTGCCAGATTCTTCGCCGCAAACAATCGACGGCCACGAAATCCCTCGCCTGGAAATGGGCGACCCAATATTCCGGCCACTGTTCATTGAGATGGTGCAGTCCTCGTGAAAACGGAATTGCGGCGGAGAACAAAACAATCGGCGCCAGACGTGTCAGCGAATCAATGAAATCCCCGGCACACGCCGCGGGCAGGTGTTCGGCCACTTCGACCGATATGGCCAGATCAAATTCGTTTTCCAGGCGGAGCGGCTTCGTCAGGTCGTGCGGAATGAACCGTTCCGCCGGGATATGCAGCAGGCTCCGCGCAACGTAATCGCCATCCACACCCCAAACGTCCTCAATCCCAAGGTTCCTGAGTGCCGCCAGCCAGGTGCCCACGCCACAGCCAACGTCGATGACTCGCCGCGGATGGATCAAAGTCAGGACCAGCGGAAGGATCTCCAGCGCTGACCGTCGCGAGCCTTCCTGTTGGCCTTTGAAGAAATCCTCGGTGTAAGGTTGCATGAACTCCGGTCTTACGGTCCTGCCATCTCAATCTTAATCCGCCGAACGCAGAGCGCCATCGTGGGATCCCAGTTTTGTCGCTGCCGCCCGTCAGCAAGAAACTGAGTGTGACGGCATAATGGTGGCGTGGCCTGGCAAAGCGCCAGAAGCAACGAGGCGAAGGCAAGAGGTCTCGTTCGCCCGGCGGAACCAGCCGCAAATCTCAAGGGCGTTTCGCCTCCAGCACCATGGTCTCCAGTCCGTTAAACTCCTCTCCGATCAGTTTCCCGTGGGATTCCAAGCCGGATAGATGCTCGTCGTTGCTTTCCCCAGGCGAATGCTCACTGACCGCGATGAAGCCCGCACGTTCCAAAGCGCCCTGCAACGCCGCCGGATCATAAATGAACTTGTGTCCCCAATTCCGCACGAAATTATTGATGATAAAGCACTCCTGAGAAGTATTAAGGTGGGGCCAGTATTCGTTCATTGCCCATTTAATGTAGCGACGCTGGCGTCCGGTCTTTTCCGGTGAGTAGAGGTCGATCAAGTTCTTCAGATTGGGGGTGGCGATGCGGATTCTGCCGGCTGGCTTCAAAACCCGGAAACTCTCGCGGAGCATGAAGAGACCTTCCTCGTAACTCAGGTGCTCGATCACGTGTTCGCTGAAGACGTAATCGAATGTTTGGCTGGCCAGTGGGAACGCGCGCGTCGCATCCATAAACACAGATTCGCGTGACACGGGATAAGAATCCGTATTCAGCCAGCCGGCCAGCGCGTTGGGTCCCGATCCAATCTGCAATTTGCGGAGGCGATGGCCGCGGTCATACTCTTCGATCTGCCGGGAGTAAACGCGCGGCGAGGTTGCCCGGATTCGCTCGTACTTTGCCCTGGCGTGGCGCAGAGTGCGTGCGAGCGCGCGCAATACGGCAAACCGCTTCAAAAACCTTTTCAATTCTTCCGGCAGTTTTTTCGATGGCATCATAAGTCGCAAGGACAGCTCTGGATCGAGTCCGTCAAGGGCCGCGGAAACGCCTGCCGACCCGGTGACATCGGGATACTCACTGATCCTTGGCCGTGGCCAATCGGCGCCATTGCGCGGCCAAGGTCAGCCGCCACGCGGGATAAGGCTGGTGCTGTTGAACGAATCGTTCCAATTCCGCCGTAACGGGAAAAGAGCGCCATTCAGTGAACGCAAACGAGCCTGCCCAGAACAGCCAGTGGAAATGCCGCTGCACCGGCAGCCGCCGCAAGAAGCTTTGCGGAAAGGAAAAGCGCCAGTGACTGTGAATGACATGGGGCTTCGCGGCTCTTTGGTGAAGCCTTCGCGGTCGCCCCCCTGGGCGCGGACCGTCAGGCGTGTGTCAAACGGCTCGGCGTCAATAAAGACGATTCCCTCGTTAGACTGCGCTTGCGGGAGGAGCCGCGACATTACATCGTTCAGCAAAGCCCGCTTGTTGCGAGTGGTAATGACGTAACTCAGTGAATAGGGCGGTGGCATAAGTGACAGCACCTTGAGCCCACACGCGGCTAGGCTCCATCATCTGTGCGGCGAGCGCCTGTTGGCTGACGATGAATTGAACCTGCACCTCATTGATTATTGATCATCAGTCAACCGTCCGAAAACGGTTCAAGGCGGGTGAGCCGGTCCCAATGAAACAGAACGCTTTCCAGGCAACGGGGCCAAGCCCAATGTACCTCACGCTGGACCTTCGTTGGCTAAACATTTGTATAGGGCGTCTTGAAATTAATAGCCGCCAGCGCCCGTTTCAATTCTTCCACCCCTTCTTCCACAGTGATTGAGGTTTCATAACCCAGGTCGGCTATCTTCTTGTAGGACACAACATAGTTCCGTTTGTCGGCGTCTTCCCCAACATCGGCATAATGCACATAACATTGGACCTGCTTTTCAATAATCCTGCAGATGTCTTCCTTGCTGTAATTCATCTTTTCCGAGCCAACGTTAAATACTTGGCCGGTCATCTGATGCTGGTGGTCGATGGCAAACAGAAAGGCGCGCCCCATATCGTACACATGAATGAACGTGCGCATAAAATTTCGCTCATAAACCACCAAGTACTGCTGGGTGAGCGCCTTATAGACGAAATCATTGATCATCAAATCCAGCCGCAACCGGCCTGAAACGCCAAAAGCAGTGGCAAACCGGTAAGCGACGGTCGAGCAATTGTCCAATAGGTGGCGCTCGGCCATCGTCTTGGTTTGCCCATAGAGGCTGAGAGGGTTAAGCGGAGTTTCTTCCGTGCAGACTTCTTCCACCGCGCCGTAATTGCTCCCCGTCGAGCCGAACAGCACAACCTGGCTTCGGGAAGCGGCCGCAGCCACGTTCTGCGTCCCGCCCACGTTGACGTCTGCGGCCAGTTTTGGGTCCTTGCGACAGGCTGGATAGCCGACAATCGCTGCCAGGTGAACAATGATATCTTGTCCGTTGACCGCGGCTTGAACCTCCACGGCATTGCGCACATCCCCCTTCACAAAAGAGAAGTTTCTGTTGCGAAAGAACGGGAGCAACGCATCTCCGCCAAACATCAAATTGTCGAAAACACGGACTTTGTAGCCGCGTTCCAACAATTGCGGCATCAAGGAGGTGCCCACGTAACCGGCTCCGCCGATGACAAGAACATTCATAGGATTCCGTTGCCCTCTTAACTATAGAACCGACCGATAATAATCCACTGTTCTCCGAATGGCCTCTTGGTGATCGATAAATTGGAAATCCGGAAACAGGCGCCGGAACTTGCGGTCATCCAGAATCTTGCGCATGGCGCCATCCTGGTAGTGCGCGTTGAAGATCAGGCCGCCTTGATAGCCAATCGCTTGGGCAATCAACTCCGCTGATTCGCGAATGGTATAGCCTTTGTTTTGGGCGATGTTGACCGGATAGGTCAGGTCCGCCTCCAGCGTCAGCGCGCCTTTGAGGATGGCTACGATGTCATCGATATATCCCCACTCGCGCAAGGGCTGGCCGGTGCCCCAAATCTCAAACTCGGGCTGGTTTTGCCGGTGCGCCAGCAGCATCCGGATGATCATGCCGTTGAGGGCATGGGTGCGGTTTGGATCGGTGTAATCGCCCGGCCCGAAGGCGTTGGGCACGAGAAAATTGAGCGTGCGCAGGCCGTGCTGTCTGGCGTAACATCGAGCCAGGACATAAATCATCCGCTTGGTATTCCCATAGGAGAAAACGGAATCATGCACCTCGCCTCGCCACCAATCCGGCTCGTAATGGACGTCTGCATCTCCGGGATAAGAACAGTTGGAGAGGGGATTGATAATGCGGGCCTGCGGGCAGGCCTCAACCGCAGCGCGGTAAAGGTTCAAAGCCATTAGCGCGTTGTCGTGAAAAACCGCAGCGGCATTCTGGCTCACGTAATGCAGACTGCCGACATGAGCAGCGCAGTTGCATATCGTTTCAGGCCGGACTTCGGCCAGCAGCCGACGTGTTGCCCCAAAGTCAGCCAAGTCACACCCGTCGCGCCTGGACCGGCAAACCACCTCGTGGCGACCCGAATCCAAAATTCCTGCCAGTCGTTTGCCCACAAAACCGTGACCGCCCAGGATGAGTATTTTCATTTTGAATGATTAACAGCCTGTGCCGTGCCGTTCCTGAAGCAGTCGTGCGGCATGCGCCTTCACCTTGGCGGATTCGCGCGAAAAGACACGACCTTTCTCCAAGAATAACGTCCATGGCTCATAGCGCCATTTGCGGATGATCGCGTGGGCCGCTGAGGCAAATCCCTCCGGCAGATGTACTCCCGGCAATACCACCGTGTTCGAACCAAGCAGGACATGATCCTCAAAGAGGATGTCTTCGCACACGCCGCCTAAGTGATACTCGGGCGGGATCGAGGGTAGCTCGAACGATCCCTTCAAATAATCCGATGAGGCGACGTGGACCGTGCAGCCAGCGGACATGCCCGAGAAATCTCCCATCGTCAGCTTGCCCGCGCCGCCGCTGATGGTGACGTTAGGAGCGATGTGGCAGTAGCGGCCTGTTTCCAGTACCGGCGAAATGTAAGTGAAATCATCGATGATCGTATAGTCGCCAATAATGCATAACTCCGGTCTGCGGATGCGCACCGCCTTGCCAATGATCGCGCCGACTCCCAGATACTTCAGCCGCTTGAGGTCGAAAAAAATGTTGTCCATAGCGATGTGTCCCGGAGATTATCTGAACCGTGATTGTCAGAACAAGAAGATAGTCCTGCCCCCGCCCCAATACCTCACTGAGCAGGTTCCACAGCGGGCGGTTCGGGTTTGGCGAATGTTTGAGACCAGACCCGAAAAAGGCGGCTTCTTGCTTGCTGATAGCCATGACCGTTTTGTCACTCATCCGTGCGGGATCGGTTCTCGATGTTTGGGAAGGCTTTCCACCGGCACTGCAAAATCATATTTGGCACTGTTACAGAGTCAGATTC
>CAYIIH010000007.1:0-4482 GCA_964363225.1 uncultured Verrucomicrobiota bacterium
TATGAGCCTCCCCTCTCTCCGGCTCTCTCCCCGCTCGTTCCTCGCGGGGAGAGAGTGAGCGGGTGTGGGGTGGTCGTAAGGATGACGGTGTCCAGGGGCGTCCGAAGGGCCGCGTGGCTTTACAGCGGAGGCAAGCAGGATCCTGCGCCGTAGCAGCCCAGGAAAAAGCGCTGCCCCTGCTTGTCCCCCATTTTGAGTGCCGCTTATGTCTCTCCAGTCGCAATAGATCGAAAGTTCTACTCCAAGTACGTACTATTGACTTCGTGACAAAGTTTTTTCTGGCAGCGAGCATGATGGCTAGTTCCCGATATGAAGCACTCGGAAAACCATTTGGCCATGCGAATAGGCAACCAAAACCGGATGCAGCGGTGTGACTGCTGCGTTGGCTTCCTGGAGTGCTCGGAAGCAACCCTAAACCAACCGATCAGAGGATAACACATGCAAAACCCAACCCTTAAATCCTTCTATCTCTCTCTCGTCATCTCCAGCCTGGCAAGCGGGAGTGGCGCCGCCGCCGTCTATCAGGAAGTCGGCGGGCAAGTGGTCATCGAGGCGGAACATTTTCACTCGCGACCCATGGATGAAAACAATCCCAATCAACACTGGCACCTGGTGCCGGATGAAGATGGAACTGATTTCCTGGGTGATTTTGGGGATCCCCCATTTACCACCGCCCGTGGCGACAAATATATGCAACTGTTGCCGAATGGCAGCGGCAACAAGACTTCTGCCACCGCCATCGCGAGCAAGCCCTATGTGGAATATAAAGTGGACATTACAACTACCGGTACGTATCGACTTTTCCTACGTTGGAATGGCTTTGATGGGGGGAGTGATTCGATGTATGGCGTCATTCCAGAACTGAGGGATGGAGTTGGTGGAACGCTGGCAGATTGGTATCGTTATTCCCGAGGCGCGAATCTCAATTTCCAGTCCTGGCACGGCTCGGCCGGGTTCGAACGCACCGATGCGAGTGGCAACAATGTCAATGCCACGTGGAATATTACCAAGCCCGGCGTTTACACCATCCGCCTTGTCCACCGGGAAGATGGGGTGGCGGTGGACGCGTTGATCTTGCAGCTAAACAGCCTGGCCGCTCCTGCCGTACCCGGGCCAGCCGAATCCAGTCTCTCCACCAGCTATATCGCCGTCAACGAGCAACCCAAGAGCCTGACCGTCAGCGTGGGCCAGACACCTACTTTCACCTTCGCGGCTGAAGCGTCTGCTGCCTTGAGCTATCAATGGCAGAGGAAAGGCCCGGCCGACGCGGACTTCAGCAACATCGCTGGCGCCACTTCGGCCTCGTACACGACGCCCGCCGCCACAGCCGCCGATAATGGCGCCAAGTACCGCGTGGTCGCGTCCATTCCTGGCAAGAGCCTGAACAGCGCGGAAGCCACGCTCACCGTGGATGTGGAAGCACCCACGCTCGTTTCGGTCGGCACCTTGAATGGCAGTGCGGTTGGCGTCCGTTTCAGCGAACCGGTGGACAAAGCCACCGCCGAAACGGCGGGAAACTATTCGCTCAGCAGTGGCACCGTAAGTTCCGCCACGTTGCTGGCCAATAACACCACGGTGAACCTGGTCGTGAGCAGTCTCGTGGGCCCATCGTTCACCGTGACCGTGAACAATGTAAAAGACCTCTATGGCAACACGATCGCAGCTAATGCGCAAGCCACGGGCGCCATCCCCAGCGCGCCGCTCACAGCCGTGGACGTTGGCGAGGCCGGCTTCGACCCGCTTGAACCTGGCTCGACCGTCAGCTCCGCTTCCGGCAGCTTCGAGGTCGTAGCGGGCGGCTCGGACATGTGGGGCAACGCCGATCATTTCCACTTCACCTATGCGCAGAGGACGGGCGATTTTGATCTTCGCGTGCGGGTCAAGAGTTTGGTGGCGCGAGAGGCGAGCACCAAAGCCGGTTTTACGGTTCGGGAGAGCTTGGATATGGACAGCCGGAATCTTCATGCGATTGTCATGCCGCCGGATGCCCGCAACATTTACGAAGCGGGCACGCGGGCTGACACGGCCGGCGCTACGGCCGGCTGGGGCGTTCTGGGTGGAGCCAATGGAAACATCCCGGCAACGTTCCCGAATTCCTGGATTCGGCTCAAACGCGTCGAGAACATCTTCAAAGCTTACGCCAGCACCGACGGCCAAAATTGGACTCTCTACGCGCAGAACACGCCTAGTCCGGCCTATCCGGCCACCGTGTTTGTCGGGTTGGCCACCACCTCGCACAACAACAACACCGGGCAGACAACTTTGGCTGAATACACCGACTTTGGCGATGTTCCGGACACCAGTGGCCCGGTGTTCTTGTCCCTGAAACAGGTTCCGCCCGACGTGCTCATCCTCCGTTTCGACGAAGCTTTGGACAAAACCACGGCGGAACAGGTCAGCAATTATTCCTTGGATCAAGGCGTCACGATCAGTTCGGCCACGCTGGGGTCCGATTTGGAAAGTGTCACGCTAAAAACCACAGCCGGCCTGACTCCGAAGGCGGTTTATACCCTGACCCTCAACAACCTGAAAGACCGTGCCACCCCAGCCAATACCATTGCTCCCAACACGAAATACACCTTCTCGGCCGTGTACCGAGGCAAAGGCTTTTTAACCATCGAGTTCTTCAGGGGCATCAGCGGGACGGACGTGGACCCGAACCTCTTCACAGCCCAGAAATTCATCAACAACCAGGTGGACGAAACGCGTTTCCTGCCGGCCTTCGATACGCCGAATGGCTACGGGGACAATTACGGCGCGCGCGTGACCGGTTGGTTGGTGCCCAAAGAATCGGGCAACTACTTCTTCTTTACCCGCAGCGATGATGAATCCAAACTCTACATCAACCAAACCGGCGAAGCCATCCCGGATCCGTTTGTTGACATTGCTGTCGCGGAGGAATTGGACTGTTGCGATGCCTTCATGGAGCCCGAATCCCTTGACGCGACGACCACTGCCGCGCCCATCGCCCTGGAAGCCGGCAAGGCGTACGGGGTGTTGTTCCTCATGAAGGAAGGCGGCGGTGGCGACTGGGCACAGGTGGCGTGGCGGAAAGAGGGTGATACCACCCCCGCCAACCAACTCAGGCCCATCTCCGGTGAGTTTTTCGAGACCTACCTGGACCCAACAGGAGCATCACTCGAGATCACAACCTCACCGCAAAGTGTTGACGTTGTCCAGAACCGGATGGCCACGTTCACCGTGGCCGTTACCGCCTCCAGCTCCAGTATTGGTTACCAGTGGCTGAAGAATGGCGTCGAAATCCCAAACAGCAATACCGCCAGCTACACCACGCCGCCGGCTCAATTGAGCGATAATGGGGCGAAGTTCAGCGTCTTGGTTCGGATTCCGGGCGTGGAGAAGACCAGTGCGGAAGCGACCTTGACGGTTACCGCCGACACCACGCTTCCAACGGTGCTTTCGGCTGGAGCCCTCAGCGGAGATAACCAGGTCGGCATCGCCTTCGATGAGGCGCTCGATTCAACCAGTGCCACCACCGCCGCCAACTACCAGGTCAGCGGCTCCACAGTCACCGAGGCCATTCTGCACACCGGCCGGATCGTGCAGTTGAACCTGTCTGGAACAATCAGCGCGAATTTCACCGTGACGGTGACCGGCGTGAAGGACGCCGCGGGCAACGCGGTGGCCAGCACGACCGTGAACGGTGAACAGACCGGCCTGGAGGCGGGGGATTTCGGAAGTCCGGGTGCCGATCCGCTTCTTCCAGGTGACTCCTTTGCTTATGGCCGCGGGGGCTACTTCGTGGCGGGCGGCGGTCATGACATCTGGGATACGGCTGACGGATTCCACTTCGCGTACAAGCAGTTCACCGGACCGTTCGATATGCGAGCCCGGGTGGAGAGCCTGAGCGGCACCCATCAATGGGCGAAGGCCACCCTCATGGCGCGCGAGTTTCTTATCGGCGGCAGCCGGCATGCGGACGTCGTGGCGACACGCTCCGATGGTAACGGTCAGAACCAGCTCACTTGGCAGTGGCGCGATACCGAGGACGGAGGGTCCGGCTCCCTGGACGGAGCTCTCCGCAAGAACTTGCGTGATAACGCGAACTACCCGAATACATGGCTCCGGTTGGTGCGCGAGGATGCGGCCTCCAATGAGTTCAAGGCCTACTGGAGCAATGACGGACAGAGCTGGAATCTGCATTCCGCGCACACGATTCCAGACCCGCCTCTGCCGGCCACGCTGTATCTGGGCATGGCGGTGACCTCGCATGACAACTCCGACACGGTGCCGTTGGCACGGGCTTTCTACAGCTCCTTCTCCGTTCAGGAGTTTAAAGTGTTCATCGATCCAAACCTCAAGGTGGCTCTGGAAGGCGCCCAGGTCGTCATTACTTGGGCGGCCGGCACGCTGGAGTCTTCGGCCACTCTGACCGGCACGTTTCAGACGGTGCCCGGCGCCACCACTCCGTACAAAGTGACGCCGACCGGAACCATGTTCTATCGGGTCAAACTATAAGCG
>CAYIIH010000007.1:4582-5728 GCA_964363225.1 uncultured Verrucomicrobiota bacterium
CGAGGGGATCGTGTTCCCGGAATTTTCCGTGGCCTCGGCTCGGGACTATTTGGAAAGCGCGGCCAAGGCCCTGGATGTGAGCGGGAATGATCAGGCTGATCTGATGTTCATCCAAGCCAGAATTTATAGCCAGTTGGGCCGGCAGGATGAAGCCGACCGGTTGGCGCGGCAAGCGTTGCAGCGTGATCCTGACCGGGCTGATATTCACGCCTTTTGCGGAGACCTCTTGATCCGTCAGGATCGTTTGGAAGAGGCGCGCACGCGCTTCGGTCGGGCGCTGGCATTGAACCCAAAGATCGAGCGTGGCTATCGAAGGTTGGGGCTGGTGCTGGATCGGTTGGGGGACCGCGACGGCGCGCAAGACGCCTACGAAAAGGCCGTCGCCTCGGCACCGAAAGATGCTCAGGCCCGGCTGTTGCTCGGCCGGTTGCTGTTGGATCGCGGCCAAGCCAAGCCCGCCGCAGTCCACCTGGCCAAAGCTTGTGAGATTGATCCGGACTCGGCCAATGCCTTCTACGCTCTGGCTCAGGCGCAACTCAGGCTGGATGACCACCATACAGCACAGAGTACTCTAAAGACCTTTCAGCGGTTGAAACGAAAGGAGAAACAAGCCCTCGACGCCGAGAATGCCGCGCGCGATAACGAACAACAGATGCGAGCCATGACGGCCGCGTTTCACGCGGAATTGGCCGCCCTTTATCAAAAACAGCGGCGCTGGCCTTTGGCCGAGACACACCTGCGCCAGGCGGTGCGCGTCGCGCCTCAAGAGCCAGCGGGTTACGAGATGTTGGCTGGTTTCTATATTCAACGCGGCCAACTCGCGGAAGCCCGGAGCGCTTGTGAGCTGTTGGTGCGGTTGCGCCCTGAGCACGCGGACTACCGCATCAATCTCGGCACGCTCCTGCTGCAACTCAACGATGCTCCGGCGGCCGTCCGGGAGTTGAATCGCGCGCTCCAACTTGATCCCAACCAACCGGAGCCACTCCACAATCTGGCCCGGTTTTATCTCGGAACACGCCAGGAAATTCCACGGGCGCTCGAGTTGGCCCGTCGCCTCGCCACCCTTCAGCCGACGGCCGCGAACTACGATCTCCTGGCTTGGGCCTGTTATGCCAACGGCCAAATCGACCAAGCCCGCTCCGCTTC
>CAYIIH010000007.1:5828-55782 GCA_964363225.1 uncultured Verrucomicrobiota bacterium
GCCGGGCCGATTCGCTTTCGCGATGCGACCAAATCGAGCGGCATTGGATTTGTCCACACTGACGGCAGCTCCGGCAAACGGTACATCGTCGAGACGGTCGCCTCCGGGTTGGGACTGATCGACTTCGATAACGATGGGGACCTGGACATCTATTTTTTGAATGGAGCGCCGCTGCCCGGCACACCGCCGCCGCCGCGTCCCCCCTCCAATGAACTTTATCGCAACAACGGCGATGGGACGTTTACGGATGTCACCGCTCCCAGCGGGACCGGAGACAGCGGCTACGCCCTGGGTTGTGCCGTGGCCGATTACGACAATGACGGACACGACGACATTTTCCTCACCAACTACGGTGGCCACCGCTTGCTCCATAACAACGGCCACGGCGCCTTCACCGACGTGACGGAAAGGGCCGGTCTGAGGAGTGCGTCAACCGGAGCGGATTGCGTTGGAGCGGGTTGTGCCTTCCTGGATTACGATCGGGACGGGTATCTGGACCTCTACATTGGCAATTACCTCCGGTTTGACGCCGCGCAATTCAAGCCCTGTGCGCGGGCCAATGTGCCCGTTTATTGTGATCCGCGGACCTATGCGCCGCTCGGGGGCCGCCTCTTCCACAACCAGGGAAACGGCACCTTTGACGATGTGAGCGAGTCCTCCGGGATCGGCAGGCACAAAGGCTACACCATGGGAATCGTCTGTTCGGATTTCGATAGCGACGGCTGGACGGATATCTATGTGGGCAACGACGTCCAGGAAAATTTTCTCTTTCGTAATCGTGGCGACGGCACTTTCCAGGAAATCGGCGTCCTGGCGGGAGTGGCCTATGACCAATATGGCGATGAACAAGGGACCATGGGCGCGAATGCCGGGGATTATGACGGCGACGGCCGATTCGATATCATCGTCACGGACTACCAAAACCAAGTCAACACCCTCTACCGCAACCTCGGCGTCATCCGAGGGAATCTTCTCTTCCAGGATGTCACAGTCGCAACGGGCATCGGGGCCGGCTCCCTCCCTCTGGTGACCTGGGGGTGTGGATGGGCCGATTTCGATCTGGATGGCGTGCGGGAGGTATTCATTGCCGCCGGCCACTTGCAGGATACTATCGAGCAGTACGACAGCAGCAGCAGCTATAAACAACGCAACCTGCTGTTTCAATGGCGCTCCGGACGCTACGCCGACATTACCGCCCAAGGCGGAGAAGCGCTCCAGGTGGTCGAAAGCAGCCGGGGTTCTGTTTTCGGCGATCTCAACAACGATGGCCGGATGGACATTGTGGTGCTGAATGCACGGACCCATCCAACCCTGATGATGAACGAAACCTTCTCCACCCATCACTGGATTATCCTGAAACTGGTTGGCACACGCAGCAACCGTTCCGCGGTTGGCACGGTCGCGCGTCTTGCCGCGGGTGGACGCATCCAAGTGGATGAAGTGCGGGCCGGACGCGGTTATCAGAGTGCGGAGGACCTTCGCCTGCACTTTGGTTTAGGAGCTCACGCCGTCATCGATCGCCTTGAACTGCGCTGGCCGAGTGGATTGACAGAAGTAAGAACCAACTTAAACGCCGACCGCGTGCTCCGGCTAACCGAAGGAGAAACGGTTCCAGCCAAGCGCTGATCCCACCACTGATCCCACCCCCATCGGCGCTTCCCGGTTTTGCGCAGAAGAACCCGCTTGATGAATGCCCCCCCGCTCTGCCAGAAAGGGACTCGTACTCCGACAAAGAAGTTTCGCAACATGTTAGGTAGGGCGCGTCACTCCGTGCGCGCCGTTCCGGGACCTGATTCCAGCTTGCGGCGCGCACGGAGTGACGCGCCCTACCTGGCAAGCGATGTGTCGAAACTTGTGTGTCACCGTACTAGAACCGTCCCTGCCGAGCTGAAAACCTGACCTTGACACCCATTCACTCAGGGATAAGCTGCGCACAATGAACCCGACCGACGCAACGACGCAAAAGCAATTCTGCGTCACGCACGCAGCGTCAAAGAGGCAATTTCCTATCCGATATTTACCAACGAAACCAGTAGAAACCAGTGACAACACATGAAAACCATTAGATACCCCCTGCGATCCGCACTCAGACGATGCACCGGCCTCTCGTTCGCCTTCCTGGCGATGTGCAGCCTGCACCTATTTGGTCAAACCATCCCGAATCCCAGCTTCGAGAGCGACACGTTCACCGTCTGGCCGGGCTACATCAGCCTCAATACTCCGATCACGGGCTGGACGGGAACTCCGGAGGCCCGTGTCGGGCTCAATCCGGCCGCCGGAAGCCCGTTTGCCGACAACGGAACGATCCCGCACGGCAATAACGTCGCTCTCATCCAGGCGAACGTCGATGATCCCTCGACACCGTCCACACTCAGCACAACCATCAGCGGCCTGACTGTGGGCACGACCTACAAAGTCACTTTCCGGGCCAACGCGCGAAGCGCAAATACCCCCAATGTCAAAGTCTATATTGACGGCACGGGCGTGCTCCTGCCCGGCGGCCCGGATGGCCTGTCAACAGCCGCGGTCGGCGCCGCCAATTCGTATTGGACGGTCGCGTTCGACTTCCAAGCCGCCGCCGCGTCGCAGATCTTGGCTGTGGTGAACGATGCGAATGGGGATCAAACGCTGTTGGTCGATGACTTCAAGATCACTCCCAGCAGCGGAAAGTGGTCGGTCGGGGCCTGGACCGGCGATGCCGACTCCGGCGTGGACGCCACCTTTTTCTACACGCATGCCTATAACTTCGGGAGCAGCGCCGGCGCGGTGATCAATGGCGTTGCCTTCACGGGCGTAGCGGGCGGCGCTCCGGCGGTGGCGGGCCAGTTTTCCACGACTTACCTGGGGATTCTCTATGCCGGTGACGTGAACAATCTCTCAGGTGCAGGTGACGGCAGCACGATCATGGCCATGGATTTCGTCTATGGCGGCAATGTCCCGGCCGGCCTTTATCAAACCATCGCTATGCAGGGATTGACTCCAGGAACAGAATACGTGGTGACGATCTACACGCTGGCCTGGGAAGATGCCTCGGTGGGCAGCCGCTGGGCCACCTTCAGCATGGGGGACGACTACCTGACGGCCAACCAGGACCAATTCTACGACAACAACGGCATCCGCATTTCTTATCGGTACACCGCTGATGCCAGCGGGACGGCCACGCTCAAGTTTGCCCCCCTGGTCCCGCAGAACGTGAGCTTCCACGTGTATGGTTTTAGCAATCGTGAAGCCAAATCCCGCGACGTGGCTCCCGTCATCACCGTTCAGCCACACCATGCGATCCTCTCGCCTGACCTGCCGGTGACCTTCGGTGTCGCTGCCGCCGGTGTGCCGGCGCCCGCCTTCCAGTGGCGATTCAAAGGCGCGGCCATCGCGGACGCCACCAGCCCCACCTATGCCATCACGGCCGTCTCCACCGCCCTGGCCGGCGCTTATGACGTGATCGTGGCCAATCGCGCGGGCTCGATTACCAGCGTGGTGGCCCAGCTTACCGTGGGTCTGCCCATGGTCAATCCAAGCTTCGAGGCGGACCCCTTCTCGGTTTGGCCGGGTTACGTCAGCGGCAACTTCCCGATCACCGGCTGGAATGCGTTGGGCGGCCACGGCATCAATCCGGTTGCCGATGGCAGCAGTCCCTTTGCCGATAACGGCGCCATTCCCAACGGCATCCAGGTTGCCTTGCTGCAGGCGAACGGGGCGATGAGCCAGACAGTCGGTGGATTAACGCCGGGTGCGCAGTACTACGTTCACTACTCCGAAAACTCCCGCAATTGCTGCAGTGGCACCGCGCCCTTCATCGAAGTGACCGTCGGTGGCAGCACGATCATGCCGGCGCATGCAGTGCCTCCGGTGTTGGGAGGCAATGCTTATCATGAGGTCTCCAGCGCCGTTTTTGTGGCCACCGCTGCGGAAATGGAGTTGGCATTTATCAAAAGCAACCCGCAAGGCGGCGACACCACCGCGCTGATTGACAACGTCGCCATCCTGCCCGTGCCGTCGGGCACTGCGCCATCCATCAGCAGCCAGCCCCAGCCAACGACGGTCTATCTTGGGAAGCCGGTCAGTTTCGGAGTGATTGCCCAGGGGACCCTGCCGCTCCGTTATCAGTGGTGGCTTAACGGCAAGTTGATGGCCGAGGCGACCAACGCCACGCTTTCCATCGCAACCGTGCGGTTGGCGGACGAAGGCGATTACACCGTTGTCGTCTCCAATGACGCCGGCTCGGTGACCAGCGCCGTGGCGCGGTTGTCTCTGCTGGAGGCGATCGCCACGCTCCACAACACCGGCGTCAATGCGGCCCATGTTGCGCTGCCGGCCGGCGCCTTCGACCCATTCTGGACTTTGCTGGCCAACCCGGATAGCGGTTCGACGAAGCCGCGCGTCTGCAACGAAGGTTGGCCGATTCAGGCTGGCGTTTGGTTGCTCAACAGCCCGACTTCTAAATGGATCGGGCCGCGCGCCACGGCCGGAGATGCGGACATTGCGGGCGGGGATTATCTCTATCGGACCACTTTTGATCTGACCGGGCGGGACATGAGCACGGTGCTGATCAGTGGCCGGTGGGCCTCGGACAACTGGGGCACGCCGGTCTTTGTTAACGGCGCCACCGTGGACGTGCCGGCGAGCTTCGCCTTCGGTTCATGGACCAGCTTCACCATCACGAGCAGCAACGCAACGTTCCTCCCCGGCACCAACACGATCGACTTTACCGTGAACAACGCCGGCGCGGGACCCACCGGCCTGCGCGTCGAGTTCACCAAGAACAGCGCGCGCACCCTTCCGGGCGTGCCGCCGGGCATCGCGGTCGGACCGCAAGGGGGTGAGGTCGCGGAAGGCGGCGCCTTCACGTTCACCGTCAGCGCGACCGGCACGCTCCCGCTCGATTATCAGTGGAGAAAGAACGGGGCGAATCTGCCGGGTCAGACGAACGAGACCCTCACGCTCGCGGGTATGACGACTGCCGATTCCGGTGACTACTCGGTGAAGGTCAGCAACCAATGGGGCGACGCGTTCAGCGCCAACGCGGCCCTCTGCGTGTGTTGGCGGCCCATCCCGGGCATCGTCGGCACCGGCGTGGCCGTTGACGGCATGTTGCTTCCGGATGGCGCGATTGATCCGCATTACACCCTGACGGCGAGTGCGGACCCGAACTTCCCGGGACCGGAGGCCTTAGTCATCACAAATGTCTGGCCGATTCAGGCTGGCGTCTGGGTGGTCAACGGCCCGACCTCGAAGTGGATCGGCCCGTCGTCTGGACAGAACGTGGTTGCAGACCCCACCCTGGGCAACGCCGAAGGCGACTACACTTACCGGACCACCTTCAATCTGACCGGTTACGACCTGTCCAAAGTCAAGGTGGTCGGCGGGTGGGCGGTCGATAACCTCGGCACAGACATTCTGGTCAACGGCGTGAGCAGCGGCATGACCAGCCCGGGCTTTGCCAGCTTCACTTCGTTTACGATCACCAGCGGGCTGGTCGCGGGGACGAACACCTTGGAATTCGTGGTCAACAATCTGCCTGCCACCCCGAATCCCACCGGCCTGCGCGTGGACTTGACCGGCTACTTGAGCATCCAACCGGTCCGCCAGCCGATGCTGACCGTGTCGATCAGCGGCGGGATGATCACGATTTCATGGTCACCTACCGCGGCTTCGCAACAGCTCGAGTCGGCGCCGACGGTGACTGGCACTTGGACCCAGATCCCGGGTGCGCCAAATCCCTATGTCACTCCCACCACCGGCCGGGCGCGGTTCTTCCGGATAGTCACTCCTTAGAACCGAGGTATGGGCGTCAGAAATCGTTCGCGCCGCCCGGAGTCAAACATGGGAAGCTGATTGCTGACTTCGGGGCTGCGACATGAAAAAACCAGGGAGCAATCCCCGGTTTTTCTTTGGCCCGAAGCCCGAATTCGGAGAGCACCTGCCGGTGGAGTGTGCCGGCCGGCCACGTCCCGTACAGGACAACTGAACTCGCAAAGCGAAGGGCGAGACGCGAAACCCGGATCACTCCCAGCCCCTGTGGTCGGACTCATCACCCGCGCCGTGTCATCCAAGCAAATTCCTGCCACCAGCAACTCCGGCGCGCCGCCATCACTCCAGGCTGCATCAGGGCAAACCTTGAGTGTAAACCTTGAGACGAAAACTTCGTTGACGAAAACTCGTTGACGAAAACTTCGTTTGCTCCCCTTCGAGGATTCGTTTATTCTCTGCGCCCATGTCCCGGTCTGACGCAGCTCGAGCCAAATCAACCTCGCTCCCTTCCACGCAAACCACGGACGAAATCTCAAACAAACCGGAGATCAGCCACCTGCGCGACCTCTCGCCGCAACAGTGGAAGTCCGGCATTGCGGCCTGGCTGGGCTGGCTTTTTGACGGGCTGGATATGCACCTTTACACGCTGGTGGCAGCGCCGTTTGTCATGCAACTGCTCCTTGTCACCAGCCCGGCCGACCCGCTGGTCAAAGAAAAAAGTTCCTGGATTCAGGCTGCCTTTTTGATTGGTTGGGCGCTCGGCGGCGGTTTTTTCGGGCGCCTCGGCGATGTGTTGGGCCGGAGCCGCGCTCTCTGCCTGACGATTTTCACTTACGCCATGTTCACGGGGCTTTCCTGTTTGGCGCAGACCTGGTGGCAACTGCTGATTTTCCGGTTTGTCGCTGCTCTCGGCATTGGCGGCGAATGGGCCGTCGGCTCCTCTTTGCTCTCGGAAACATGGCCCAAGCGCTGGCGGCCGTGGATTGCGGCGGTGCTGCAAACCGGCGTCAATATCGGCGTGCTGCTGGCCTGCGCCACAGTTTACCTGGCGGCTTATTTCAATCCGCATTACAATCCGCGCTATGTTTTTTTGGTGGGCATTCTTCCGGCGCTGCTGGTTTTCTGGATTCGCCGCTCGGTCCCGGAGCCGGAAGAATGGCATGCGGCCAAAGCCAAGGCCAAAGACAACGCACCCAGCGTCGCTGAACTCTTCCGGGGCCCGGTCCGGCGCACCACCCTCTTGACGATTGTTGTCTGCGCCACCTCCTTGAGCGCCTGGTGGGCGTTTATGTTTTGGCATGTGCAGCACCTGCGCAACCTGCCTGAAATCAAATCCTGGCCCGTCGCTGAGAAAGAAAAACTGGTCAGCCTGGCTTTCTTCCTCTTGATCCTTGCTTCAGTTGGGGGCAACTTCTTTGCCGGATGGCTGGCCCGCTGCTTTGGATATCGAAAATCGATCGCCTTGATGTGCCTGGGCTTTTTCCTGGCCATGTTCGGCAGCTTTGTTCAACCGCATGCTTACAAATCGCTGTTGTGGTTTTGGTTTCCGGCCGTGGGCTTTTTTTCCGGTGTTTTTGGATTGTTCACGATGTATTTGCCGCCGTTGTTTCCGACGCTCCTCCGCACGACCGGCGCGGGTTTCTGCTACAACATCGGGCGCATTGCCGCCGCCTTTGGCACCGTGTTTTTCGGTTTGTTCACCAAAGTGGGCGATTTTAGGACGGCCTTGCTCTACGCCGCCTTTCTTTTTCTGCCCGCGATGACCGTGGCCCTTCTCTTGCCGGAATTGCGGGGCAGCGGCGGGCCGGAGGTGGCAACGAAAGAAATGCCGATGGACTGATTCTATCTGATCACCACCGGCTTGAGCTGCAGGTTCCGATACGCCACCGGGCCGTGGTCGCCTTGCAGCATGAGAGGGCCGGTCGGCTTCTCATCGTTCTCGTAGGTTGCAGCCCGGGTTGGGCCGGTCAGTTCCACGTTTTCATGAATGACCCGGCCATTGTGCGTCACCTTGACGAACCGGGCGTTCTCCACCTTCTTGCCGGAAGCATCGAAACGCGGCGCGCGAAACACCACGTCGAAGGTTTGCCATTCTCCCGGCGGACGGCTGGCGTTGGCGCGCGGGGCGTGTCCCTCGAAGCCCTTGTCATCCAACGCTCATAAATGCCGCCGCAATCGGAATAGGCCGGTTTCTCAACGCCCCAGCTATCAAAAACCTGAATCTCATAGCGCGCCTGAAAATAGATGCCGGAATTGGACCCTTTCGGCACCGCGAACTCAAGGTGCGCTTCGACATCGCCGTGCTCGGACTCGCTGATGAGATTGACCGTTCGGCCGTTGGGACCATTGACCAGCACACTGGCGCCCGGCTGAATGGCGAACTTCTTCGGATCGGCGGAATCAGGTGACACTTTGGCCGCCGCCATCCATTCGCCGGCCGGCTTGCGCCAACCGGTCATGTCGCGGCCATTAAAAAGCTGTTTCGTTGTGCCATCGGCTGCTTGCGCCAGGAGCAAGCTGCTCCCAGCCAACAACGCCAGGCTGACCGCATGAAGATAATTTTTGCCGGAACCGAATTGGAGGGGATGAATAAGGCTTTTCATATTTCTCTCAGGTGCGCCGAGGTTAGCACAAAAGGCCCCGCTCGCAATTCTTAAAAAGCATTCTTAAAAAGCAGTGGCTGCTGAGCCGCGAAATCCTCAACCATCCATCGGCGTGGAATTCAGCGCCTGGGGCGGGGTCGGCCTAACCTGGTTGGGCCGCAAGCCCACGGCCAATCCGCAGACGATGGCCAGACTTCCCCAAAGTTGTCCCCAATGTAGGGATTCGCGCAAAGCCAGGACCGAAATGGCCAGCCCGGCCAGCGGTTGAATGAGAACGGTCAAGGCGGTAAGGCTGACCTCTGTTTCTCGGATGACGACATACCAGAGCGCATATCCCACAATGGTGCAAACCACCACCAGGTACACGATGAGCATCCATTTCCCGAAGGACAACTGCCTGGCCGCATCCAAGGTTGCCGGCCCGTCCAGACAGGCATTCACAAGGGTCCCGATCAGCAAAGCCGTCCCCAGCAGCTTGGCCGGGCTGGACCGCAGCAGAAGCGGTTTGCCCATGACAGAATACGCGGTCTCGCCCACGAAGGATGAGATAAAAAGAAGATTGGTCAGCAGGCCGTGCAGCGGCTTAAAGTCAGGTTTCCACACGCGCGCCAGCAACAAGACTCCTACCATTCCCATGCCAAAACCGCACCAACGGCGCCGGGTAATGCGCTCACCCAGGAAGAACGCCGCGGCCAGCGAAGTGATCAAAGGGTCCAGCGCCATCAGCACTGAAGCATCTCCGGCCTGCCCTCGGTGGACCGCGGCCACTTGCAGCCGCGGGGCCACACAGAAGACAACCAAGCCCATCACCGCGGCCTTCGCCAAATCCGTTTGCCGGGGCGCATTTCCCGGCAGCCAGGGCCAGGCCAAAGCCATGACCACAGCGGCCAGGCCAAATCGCAGCGTGACGATGTTTCCCGAAGTCAGATCCGACGCCAGCACCTTGAAGGCCGGATAAGACACCGCCCACAACAGGTTCATCAAAATCATCAAAACCAAAAAAGCCGGCTTCATCAGTGCGCCAGGGCGCGTGCGGAAAGAGTTGAGGGTTGGCCGCCGGGAGTCAAGCGGTTGCAAAGCTGCCGACAGGGCCTAAATTAGTACCGATCAAATAGAATCCGCCATGAAAACAACGACGAAACAATCAACGGAACAACCCGAGCCGTTCACGCCGGGGATCACCAAGAGCATGGTCCGGCAGCACGCGTTTGAGCTCTACCGGGATAAACTGAATCGCGGTTCTCTGACGTTGGAGGATTGGGTGCTGGCCGAAAAGGACCTGGTCCAAACCATGGAAACAGAAGGCTTGGAGACGGCCTGATCCGAATGCTTCCTCCACGCCGCCTGCAGCAGCCCAAGCGGTAGCCGCAACCTATAGGTTGCGTTCATTGGCCTGGGACCCTGCACGCAGGCGCAACCTGAAGGTTGCGGCGACAACACTCCGCGTGCTCCTGCGATCAGGCCTCACTTCTTGAGCAAGGCCAGGCCGTATTCGCGGTTCATGCGGGCGATAAAATCCAAGCTGATTTCCTTCGGACAAGCCGCTTCGCAGGAGCCGGTCACGGTGCAATTGCCGAAGCCTTCGGCATCCATGGCTTTGACCATGTTTAGGACGCGGCGTTCCTTTTCCACCTTGCCCTGCGGCAGCAGCGCGAGGTGCGAAACCTTGGCCGCGACGAAGAGCATGGCGGAGGCATTCTTGCAGGCCGCCACGCAAGCGCCGCAGCCAATGCAGGCGGCGGCATCCATCGACAACTCCGCAGCCTCTTTTGGAATCGGCAGCGCGTTGCCATCCGGCGCGCCGCCGGTCGAGACCGAGACAAATCCGCCGGCCTGAATGATGCGGTCGAAAGCGCTGCGGTTCACGACCAGGTCTTTCACCACCGGAAATGCGCGGGCCCGCCACGGCTGAATCGTGATGGTGTCGCCATCCTTGAAATGGCGCAGGTGGAGCTGGCAGGTGGCGGTGCCACGCCGCCCTCCGTGAGGAATGCCATTGATGACCAGCGAACACGTTCCGCAAATGCCTTCCCGGCAGTCGGAGTCAAAGGCAATCGGTTCCTCTCCCCGGCCCATCAACTCTTCATTCACCACGTCCAGCATCTCCAGAAAAGACATGTTCGGAATGACGTTCCTGGCCTGATACTCGATAAAGCGGCCACGGCTGTCCGCTTTCTTCTGACGCCAGACTTTTAGGGTGAGATTCATTGGTAGCTCCTTTGCGCCATTTTGACTTCTTCGTACGTCAGGGGCTCTTTCTGCAAAAGGGGCGGTTTATCAGGACCTTGATATTCCCAGGCCGCGACAAACGAAAAATGCTCATCGTTGCGCAAGGCCTCGCCATCGGGCGTTTGGAACTCGGTGCGAAAATGGCCGCCACACGATTCCCGCCGCATCAAGGCATCGAGACAGAGCAACTCGGCAAACTCCATAAAGTCGGCCACCCGGCCAGCCTGTTCCAGGGCTTGATTCAGCTCGCCGCCTTCTCCGGTGACATTGACATTCTCCCAATATTCCTGCCGCAGCGCCGGAATGCGCTGCAGAGCTTCCTTCAAGCCGGCTTCGTGGCGCGCCATGCCGCATTTGTCCCAGAGCAATTTGCCCAGCTCCCGGTGAAACGACGTGACGGTGCGTTGGCCGCGAATCGACAGCAGCTTGTTCGTGCGGGCTTTGATCTCCTCTTCGGCCTTTTTGAATTCCGGATGGCTGCTGGAAGGCTTGGCCGTCTTGGCCGAAGCAAAGTAATGGCCGATGGTGTAGGGCAAAATGAAATAGCCGTCGCCCAAGCCCTGCATCAAAGCGCTCGCTCCCAAACGATTGGCGCCATGATCCGAAAAATTGGCCTCGCCCAGCACGAATAATCCCGGGATGTTGCTCATCAGGTTGTAATCCACCCACAGGCCGCCCATGGTGTAATGCACCGCCGGGTAAATGCGCATCGGCGTCTGATAGGCATTCTCGCCCGTGATCGTTTGATACATGTCGAACAGATTGCCGTAACGCTCCCGGATCGTGTCAGCGCCCAGACGTTTGATGGCATCCGCAAAGTCCAGGTAAACTCCCAGCCCGCCCGGCCCCACGCCGCGGCCTTCGTCGCAGACCTCCTTGGCCGCGCGCGAAGAAATATCGCGTGGCGCCAGATTGCCGTAGCTGGGATATTTACGTTCCAGGAAAAAATCGCGCTCCGCTTCGGGGATGGATTGCAGCGGGCGGGCATCTCCCTTCTTCTTCGGTACCCACACCCGGCCGTCGTTGCGCAGCGATTCCGACATGAGCGTCAGTTTTGACTGGTGCTCGCCGCTCACCGGAATGCATGTCGGATGAATCTGCGTATAGCAGGGGTTGGCAAAGGCGGCTCCTTTTTTGTACGCGCGGTAAATCGCCGTCACGTTGCACCCCCGGGCATTGGTGGAAAGATAGAACACGTTGCCGTACCCCCCTGTGGCGAGGACCACGGCATCGGCGGCATGTGAGGAAATCTCGCCGCTGATCAGGTCTCGGACGATAATGCCCTTGGCGTGGCCGTCCACGAGCACCACATCGAGCATCTCGGTGCGCGGATACATCTCAACCGCGCCGAGGCTGATCTGGCGGCAAAGCGCCTGATACGCGCCGAGCAAGAGTTGCTGCCCGGTCTGCCCGCGCGCGTAAAAGGTGCGCGAAACTTGCGCTCCTCCAAAGGAGCGGTTGGCCAGGAAACCGCCATATTCGCGGGCGAACGGCACTCCTTGGGCCACGCATTGATCGATGATATTGACGCTCACTTGCGCGAGCCGGTACACATTGGCTTCACGCGCCCGAAAGTCGCCCCCTTTGATCGTGTCGTAAAACAGCCGGTAAATGCTGTCGCCGTCATTTTGGTAATTCTTGGCGGCGTTGATGCCGCCCTGGGCGGCGATGCTGTGCGCCCGCCGGGGACTGTCCTGGAAACAGAAGCATTGGACGCGGTAGCCCAGCTCCGCCAGGCTCGCGGCGGCGGAAGCGCCCGCCAGGCCGCTGCCGACCACAATAATGTCGAACTTCCGCTTGTTGGCCGGATTGACCAGCTTCATTTCCAAACGGTGGCGGTCCCACTTCTTGTCGAGCGGTCCAGATGGGATTCTAGCGTCAAGATTCATGGAATCTCATTTCACGAGGCCGGTTAACACCGCAACAGGGACGGAACAGTAACCCAGAAAAATGATCAGCGCCGCCGCGCAGGCCAACCGATCAATCCATCTCCCGTATTTGCCGTTTTTCCAGCCGAGCGATTGGAACATGCTGCTGGCGCCATGGCTGAGGTGAAGCGCGAGCAGCGCCATGCCCAGCACATAAAAGCCTGATACCCAAAGGTTTGAAAATCCAACGATCATCATCCGGTAAACATCGTGACGGCCTTGGTCATCGTGCAACGTGACGAAATCCTGGCCGGTGAGATTAATGGCCTGAACCTGCACGGTGTAATGCAGCAGATGGTAAACAATGAAAGTGGCGACGATGAGGCCACTCATCAGCATGGTCCGGGAAGCATAACTGCCGGCCGCGGCCTGATAATGGCCATACGGCTCCGGGCGAGCCGCTTTGTTTTCGATGGAAACCAGGACAGCGGAGACAATGTGCAATGTGACCATCAATAACAGCCCCAAACGCGCCGCCCAAACCAGTTCCACGTTGGATTGGAGGAATTGGGCGTAGCGATTGATCTGATTCGGCCCCAGGAAAACCTGCAGGTTCCCCAGCATGTGCATGATGACAAAGCCAAAAAGGGCAAAGCCCGTCACGGCCATGACATACTTCTTGCCAAGGGACGACTGCAAACAAATGATCTTCATCCGAGATATCTCGTCATGACTGGCCCAGGATCAGCAGCACGAAAATGCCGTCTGCTGCCAAGTTCTTCGCTCTGCCAAGGAGTCGGTTGAGGCACGTTTTCCGCACGGCCAGACCTGCCACTTTTTAATGCGTAACCCACGGGGTTTTATCTAATCGGGAAAAAAGCGAAGCGTCAACGACCGAGCATTAAGTATAAGCCAATATCTCCTCGGCTGTCATTTTACCTTATCGTCAATTCAGACGATGGCGAACGGCCTGATAAACTTTCAAGCTGGCGCAGAGAACGAATGCACCCGGGCGCGGCTTCCGGCAGGCTCCGCTGGATGTGCAGTGCGGAGAAACCGGCCGCCCGAGCGCCTTCCACATCGTCGCCTGCGCTGTCGCCAATATGAAGAATGGAGGACGCCGGGGCCGCCAATTGGCGAACGGCTTCCTGGAAAATCTGCGCGGACGGTTTGTGCCAGCCGATTTCATTGGAAATGATCATCGTGGCAAAGAACCGGTCCAGGTCCAGCAACCGCAGGAGCGGGCGCAAACGTTCGTCCCAATTGGAGATGACGCCCAGCTTGAATCCCCGGCGGCACAAGCTTTCCAAGGCCGGCGCCACATCGTCGTAAATCCGCCAAACCTGCGGCTGGCTGAATCGGTCGTAGAGTTCATCAAAGAAGGGGACCTTCCGAGGGACACCGGACTCGTCCACAAATGCTTTGGCAACCAATTCCGCCCATGCGGCGCGGCTGTAATCAAAATTAGATTTTGCGTCCCAGGCTGCGGCAAATTGGCGATTGACTTGCACGGGGTCTGGGCGGAGGCCATGCCTGGCCGCCACTTCGGCATAAACATGCCCAACCGACGGCCACGGTTCAATCAGAGTGCCTCCAATATCAAAGGTGACCGCTCGAATACTGGCAAAGGCCTGCATTTCGCAACTTGCTTTCAGCGGCGGCCGTAATGCGGCATTTTCATCTTGAGCTCGCGCACGAGAAAAGCCCATTTGTCTGCCGTCTCTTCGATGACTTTTGCCGTCGGTTTGCCCGCGCCGTGCCCGGCTTTGGTCTCAATGCGAATGAGCGCCGGCGCCGGACCGGCTTGAGCAGCCTGCAACGCCGCGGCAAACTTGAAACTGTGACCCGGCACCACCCGATCATCATGATCCGCCGTGGTAACGAGCGTGGGCGGATAGGCCGTCCCTGGCTTGAGATTGTGCAGCGGTGAATAGGCGTAGAGCGCCTTGAACTCGTCCGGATTCTCCGCCGAGCCATAATCGGAAGTCCAAGCCCAGCCGATGGTGAACCTGTGAAAGCGGAGCATGTCCATCACGCCGACTGCTGGCAACGCCGCGCCAAATAAATCCGGCCGCTGCGTCAGACACACTCCCACCAGCAAACCGCCGTTGCTGCCGCCGCCCATGGCGAGCTTCGCAGACGTGGTGTAATTGTTGGCGATCAACCATTCAGTCGCCGCGATGAAATCGTCGAAGACATTCTGTTTCTTGAGTTTCATGCCGGCTTGATGCCATTCTTCTCCGTACTCGCCGCCCCCGCGCAGATTGGCCAGGGCATAAACGCCCCCCATTTCCATCCAGACCAGATTGGCCACAGAAAAGCTGGGGGTCATGCTGATGTTGAAACCACCGTAGCCAAAAAGAAAAGTGGGGTTGCGTCCGTTCTGCTTCAGGCCTTTTTTGTGCGTGATAAACATCGGAATGCGCGCGCCGTTTTTGCTCCGATAAAAAACCTGCTTCGTTTCGTAATCGCCTGGACGGAAATCCACTTTGGGCTGCCGGAAAACCGCGCTCCGGCCAAGGACCATGTCATAGCGGTAAATCGTGGTTGGAGTCATGAAGCTGCTGAACGAATAAAACGTCTCCTGGTCTTTGCGCAAGCCGCCAAAACCGCCGGCCGTGCCCAGGCCCGGCAATTCGACTTCTCTGACGAAACCGCCCTCCAGGTTGAAAATCCTGATCTGGCTATGCGCATCTTTCAGATAATTGGCGATGAACTGATCGTGCACAGCCGTGACGTGATTCAAGGTGTCGGATGATTGCGGAACAACTTCTTTCCAATGGGAGCGCGCGGGTTTGGTGATATCGATGGCCATGACGCGGCCACGCGGTGCCTCCCAGTCCGTGCGGAACCAAAAGAGCGGCCCGTCATTGCTGATGAACCGGTAATCGGCATCGAACTCACGGAGCAACTCCACCACCGGCGCGCCTGGCGTTTGCAGGTCCCTGTAGAAAACGGCGTTCTTGGTGTCGGTGCCGTGCGAAACGGTGATAATCAGGTACCGCCCGTCCTCCGTCACCTCCCCTCTGAATTCCCACTCCTTCTGGTCGGGGCGATGATAAACCAGCTCGTCGGCCGATTGGGCAGTGCCGAGACGATGATAATAGAGCTTGTGAAAGTAATTGAGTCCCCGGAGCCGGGTCGTTTCTTTGGGTTCATCATAGCGGCTGTAGAAAAAGCCTTGCCCATCTTTGGTCCAGGATGCCCCGGAAAATTTGACCCATTTAAGATGATCGGGCAGGTCCTTCCCTGTCTCCACGTCGCGCACCTTCCATTCCTGCCAGTCGGAACCTGCCGTGGACAACCCATAGGCCAGCCGCTTTCCGTCGTCACTGACCTCGGAGCCGCTCAGCGCCACCGTGCCGTCGGTCGAAAGGAGGTTAGGGTCCAACAAAACAGCCGGTTCCGTCGCCAGAGATCGCGTGGTGTAAAGCACGCTTTGATTCTGCAAACCGTCATTCCGCGTGAAAAAGTAGCGGCCGCCGATTTTCACGGGCACGCCATACCGTTCGTAATTCCAGAGTTGCGTCAGGCGTTGTTTGATCTGGTTTCGCGCCGGGATTTGTTCGAGGTAGGCAAAGGTGACTTTGTTTTGTGCTGCGACCCAGGCCTTGGTTTGCGGTGCATCCGTCTCTTCCAGCCAGCGATAAGGGTCCGCCACCTTGGTCCCGTGATAGTCGTCCGCTTGGTCCACTTTGGGCGTAACGGGATAGGCTGACGATTGTTCAGCCGCCTGACGGAGCGCTGGGTGGCCAGCGCAGCCGGCCAGCAGAAGGCTGCTGAGGATCAGGGCGCTGGAAACCGCCTGGTTCCACACTTGGCTTGTTTGGGGTGTATTCAAGTTTTTCATCTCAACGGATTCAACTCTACGGCGCGGCTTTCCACTCATTCAAGCTCCGCTCCTCCGCTGCTTTTCCAGGCAGGAGGCGGAGCAGTTCCATGGCTTCACCAACGAAGTGCAACGATCCCGTAATGACCAGAAATGGGGCGTCTGCGGCCAAGGTGAGAGCTTCAGCCAAGCCAGAGCAGACGGCGACTTGCGCTTCGGGATGAGCTTTTCGACATAGGCTCTTTAGTTCCTCCGGAACGGCCGTGCGATCGCTGGCGACCGGAGCCAGACAAATGTGATTGGCCAGCGGAGCCAGGATTTGGCAGATGGCCTCACAGTCTTTGTCGCGCAGAATTCCCAGAATCAACGTTGGCTTCACCGTCGGAAAACAAGTCTGCAACACCGCCCGGAGCGATTCGGCTCCCGCTGGGTTATGCGCGCCATCCAGCAGGACGCTTTGGCCGGAGACCGTCGTTTCCAGTTGCAGACGGCCAGGCCAATCGACTTGGCTCAGGCCAGTCACCATGGCCTCCTCCGTCACGGGCAATTCCGGGGCCAAAGTCCGGACCGTGGCCAGCGTCACCGCCGCGTTGAGCCGTTGATGCTCGCCTCTCAGGGGCAGCGCAATGGCATCCAGCGGGGGCCTGGCCGTGTCCAGCCGGGTCACCACGATCAGAGGTGAACCGTGTCGTTTTGCCGTTTCTGCAATCACTTGCAGCGCCGTCCGCTGATCGGTAGCGGTGATGACGGGGATTCCCGGTTTAATGATGCCGGCCTTTTCAAAAGCAATTTCGGCCAGCGTCGGCCCGAGCCATTTCTCATGGTCAAATTGGATATTGGTGATCACGCTCGCCAGTGGAATGACAATGTTCGTTGCGTCCAGGCGGCCACCCAAGCCCGTTTCCCATATAACCAAGTTACACTGCTGCTCGGCGAAGTAGCGCAAAGCCATGACGGTGACCACTTCAAAGAACGTCGGATGCGCACTGGCCGGAAACGCCCCGAGCAGGGCCTGAACTTCACTCACCAGCCGGGTGACCTCCTCTTCGTCAATCAAATGGCGGTTGACTTGAATCCGCTCGCCAAACGCCACCAGATGCGGCGAGGTGAACAAGCCCACTCGCAATCCAGCCGTTCGATAAATGCTTTCCAGCATGGCGCAGACGGACCCTTTGCCATTCGTGCCGGCGACATGAATGAAGCGGAGTTGTTCCTGCGGATTACCCGCCAGCGCCGCCAACTTGAAGGTGTTTTCCAGCCCAAGCTTGGCGCCAAACCAACGGAGATCGTAAAGAAATCGGATGGCCTCGGCGTAGGTCACAGGGGCCGATGATGAATCTGCGCGTGGCAGGCAGCGATAAAGCCTTTGAACAAGGGATGAGGCGCATTCGGCTTGCTCAGGAATTCGGGATGAAACTGGCTGGCCATAAAGAACGGATGATCCTTCAGCTCGATCAGTTCCGCCAGCTTGCCGTCGGCCGAATTGCCGCTGAAGATGAAGCCCGCCTGCTCGAATTGCTCCCGGTAGGCGTTGTTGAATTCGTAGCGATGGCGATGCCGTTCATTGACGACAAAGGCGCCATAAAGCTGCGCCGCCCTGGAGCCAACCACCAGTTGGCACGGTTGCGCGCCCAGGCGCATGGTGCCGCCTTTCTGCGTCACTTTCTTCTGCTCGTCCAGCAGGGCAATGACCGGATGCGGCGTATTCAGATCGAATTCGGTTGAATGCGCCTTTTCCAGTTTGAGCACGTGGCGGGCGAATTCGATGGTGGCGATTTGCATGCCCAGACACAGGCCCAGGTAAGGAATGCGTTTCTCCCGGGCATATTGGGCGGCCATGATTTTGCCTTCGATGCCGCGTTCGCCAAAGCCGCCTGGCACCAGGATGCCACCCAACCCTTTGAGCATTTTGTCCGGACCCAGTTTCTCGATCTCTTCCGAGTCCACTTTTTCAATCTCCACGCCGCAGTCATTGGCCACGCCGCCATGAATGACCGCTTCATAGACGGACTTGTAGGCATCGTTCAGCCCGATGTACTTCCCCACCACGGCAATCCGAACCCGGTGCTGCGGCGCCACCAGTTTGCGGATGATTTCCTGCCAATGCGACATGTTCGCCGGGGGCGTATCCAGCCGCAAATGCTGGCAAACCAGATCATCGAGACGTTCCCGCTGGAGCATGAGCGGCACTTCATAAATGCTGTGGTCCACGTCCTTCTCTTCGATGACCGCTTCGTAGGGAACGTTGCAGAAGAGGGAGATCTTTTGCCGCACTTCCTTGCTCAAGGGCCGCTCGCAGCGGCAAATCAGGATGTGCGGCGCAATGCCGATTTCCCGCAGCTTGGCCACGGATTGCTGCGTCGGCTTGGTTTTGAGTTCGCCGGCCGCTTTGATGTACGGAACGTAGGTGACGTGCATGAAGACGACATTGGCCGGCCCCGCTTCGAGCGCAAATTCCCGGATCGCCTCCAGGAAAGGAAGCCCTTCGATGTCGCCGGTCGTGCCCCCAATCTCGGTGATCACCACGTCAGCCTTGGAAATTTCGCCAATCTGATAAATGCGGTTTTGAATCACCTCGGTAACATGCGGAATCACCTGCACGGTTTTGCCGAGGTAATCGCCGCGCCGTTCCTTGTCCAAAACCGTCTGGTACACCTGCCCGCTGGTCAGGTTGTTAAACCGCGTCAGCTTGGTGTGCGTAAACCGTTCGTAATGGCCCAGGTCCAGGTCCGTCTCGGCGCCGTCATCCAACACATAGACTTCTCCGTGTTGATACGGGTTCATGGTGCCGGGATCGACATTGAGATACGGATCAAATTTCTGGAGAGTGACCTTGAGCCCCCGGTTCTCCAGCAGTGTCGCCAGGGCCGCCGCCGTCAGGCCCTTGCCTAAGGAACTGACCACGCCGCCGGTAACAAAAACGTATTTCATTTTTCGAGGCTGAAAACGTGCCTTTTCAGCGAAGGCGGAAGGCGCCGGCCTTCCATTACTTGTTCAAAGTTTTTAAAAGTTGTTCGACTCGCGCCAGGTCCGCCGGCACATCCACACCCACGCTATCGTAATGGACCTGGACCACGGCAATATCAATCCCATTTTCCAACGCGCGCAACTGTTCCAGCTTTTCCGCCTGTTCCAGCGGCGACACCGGATATCTTACCAGGCGCAACAACGTCTCCCGCCGGTATCCGTAAATGCCCAAATGTTTCAAAAACGGAAACGCCGCCAACTGCTCTGCGACAGAACGACTGGCGGCGTCGCGCACATACGGAATGGTGTGACGCGAGAAATATAAGGCGCGACCGGCGGCGTTGACAACGACTTTTACGACATTGGGACTGCTGTACTCGTCGGCGTGGCGGATCGGCGTGGCGGCCGTGGACATTTCATGCTTGCCCAGGGCCAGAGCGACCGCATCAACGACCGCCGGGTCGATGAGCGGTTCGTCGCCCTGGATATTGACGACGGCGTCGCAAGAGCACCGCGCGGCCACTTCGGCAATGCGATCCGACCCGCTCGGATGATCGGCCGAGGTCATTTCCGCCCGGCAGAATTGCTGCGCGACTTCCCAGATGCGCGTGTCATCGGTCGCCACGATCACGTCGCTCAGCGCGCGGGCTTTCTGGCATTGTTCGACCACGTGCTGGAGAAGCGGCTTGCCCGCAATCAGCGCGAGCGGCTTGCCCGGAAAACGGGTCGAGCCGTAGCGCGCCGGGATGATGCCGAGAATGGTCATGAAGTCCGCTCTAGGTCAAGGGCTTCCGTCAGTATCCACTCCGCTGCCGCCGTCATATCATCCGCGATCACCGCTCCTCCGAGTTTGTCAGCCGACTTCCGTTCCAACTCCCCGCCGTAGCCCGTTCGGACCAGCAACGCCTGCTTTACTCCTGCATTCCAGCCGCATTCCAAATCAATCAGTTTGTCACCGATCATATAGCTCTGCGCCAGGTCCACATCGAACTCATCGCGCGCGTCGAACAGGAATTGCGGGGAAGGCTTCCGTCCCCGGCTCGGCTGGTCCGGAGCCTCCGGCGCGACATAGATTTTCTCGAAGCGAACGCCCTCGCGCGCCAGCTCGCGCCGCAAATGCCGGTGGACCGTTTCCACGTCCTCAAGCGTGAAGTAGCCCCGCCCAACCCCGGATTGATTCGAGACGATAAACAACAGAAAACCGCCCTCCTGCAGCCGCCGCAAGGCTGCTCCGGCGCCGGGAATAATGACAACGTCTTCAAGGCGGTGCAGGTAATTTCGCTCCTCGATGATCACGCCATCGCGGTCGAGAAACACGGCGCGCTTCATGAGTGGCGTTTGAAGCTGGCCAGCAATTCCTCCGGGCTGACCGTGGCCGTGCCCACCTTCCCCACCACCACACCTGCCGCATGATTGGAAAAAATGGCCGCCTCCAATGGAGACGCTCCCGCCGCCACGGCCAGCGTGAACGAAGCGATGACCGTATCACCTGCGCCGGAGACATCGAATACTTCCCTGGCAGCGGTGGGAATATGGACGGGCTTTTCACCGCGCGGGCAGAGCAGCATGCCTTGATCGCCCAGCGTAATCTGCAGCAGGGCGGGCCGCAGTTGCGTCAGGAGAATCTCGACCACTTGCATGAGTTTGGGGTCCGCCAGGGGATTGGCCGTGCGCATCCCGTCATGCAGGCCGGCGAGTTCGAAGGCTTCTTTGCGGTTCGGCGTCAGCAACGAAAGCCCGGTTAGGTTCAGACGATGCACCGGTTTGGGATCGAGACCCAGCCAAATGCCGCGCACCCGGCAGAGCGTTTTGATCGCATCGAGTAACGGCTGCGTCACCACCCCTTTGCCATAATCGCCGATGATCACCGCTTGGACCGCCTCGAGTCTTCTCTCCAAAGCCGCCAGCAGCTTGCGTGAAGTGTGTTCCTCCAAAGGCGAACGCGTCTCGCGGTCCACCCGCACCACCTGCTGCTGATGGGCAATGATGCGCGTCTTGATGCTGGTGGTGCGCGTGGCGTCGGCAATCAATCCGTCGCACCTCACCTGTTGCGCCGTCAGCAAACGCTTCAGATTCCCGGCTGCATCGTCCTGGCCGACGACGCCAAAGAGGTCGGCGGCAGCGCCCAAAGTGGTGAGATTGCGCGCGACATTGGCCGCGCCCCCCGGCATAAAGCTTTCCCGCTCAAATTCCACCACCGGCACGGGCGCTTCCGGTGAAATGCGCCCCACGTGGCCCCAGATGAACTGGTCCAGCATCACGTCACCCAGGACCAGCAGATGAGTTTGGCGCGCCGCTTCAAGCAACTCGCTCACGCGCTGAAAGGACAAGGTTTTCATAGCAGGTGTGGAAGATAAAGTTAAACAAAAGAGAACAATGGCTTTTTCATTCAGTCCAGGAAAGCGGTGAGCGGACTGGTGGGACTGGCCGTAAGCTGTTCCACACCCAGCCCAATTTCAAAGGCGGCGCGGCCGGCCTCGACCGCCAGCTTGAAGGCAACAGCCATCCGGTTGGGATCGCCGGCTACGGCAATAGCCGTGTTCACCAGTACGGCGTCGGCGCCCATTTCCATGGCCTCGGCGGCGTGGCTGGGCGCTCCCAGGCCGGCATCCACCACCACCGGCACGGTGGCCTGTTCAATGATGATGCGAAGCTGGTCCCGCGTTTGCAGGCCCCGGTTCGAGCCAATGGGAGAACCCAGGGGCATGACGGTAGCGGCACCGATATCCTGCAACCGCTTCGCCAGCACCGGATCGCCATTGATGTAAGGCAGAACCACGAAGCCTTCCTTGACCAGCATCTCGGCTGCTTTCAGCGTTTCCACCGGGTCGGGCAGCAGATAGCGCGGATCGGGATGAATCTCCAGCTTGATCCAATTGGGCAGCCCGGCGGCCAAAGCCAGCCGCGCCAGCCTCACCGCCTCCTCGGCATTCACGGCCCCGCTCGTGTTGGGCAGCACCAGGTATCGTTTCGGGTCGATAAACTCCAGGATGTTGACAAACGGATCCTTTTTCCCGCTCAAATCAGCGCGGCGCAAAGCCACCGTCACCATCTCCGCCCCGCTGGCCGCCAACGCATCCCGCATCGCTTCCGGTGAAGAAAACTTTCCCGTTCCCAAGATCAATCGGGAGCGAAATTCGCGGCCCGCAATCACCCATGGACGATCAACAAACGACATTGGCGGCAAAGATAGGCCGGAGTTGGCCGCGAGTCGAGAGTCGAGTGTGGCCAGCCCCGGACACTCCTTTTTCCATTGCATCCGCGCTGAACTATGCCATCCGTGGTTCCATGTCCGATCTTAGAGCGTGTGCGGAAAATCGATTTCGGGTATCGTCCTCGTCGTCGTTCTCGTCCTCGTCCTCGACGTCGCCTTCATTTTCGAGGACGAGGAGGACGACGAGAACGAGGACGAACAGACGGTCTGGAATTTCCGGACACGCTCTTAGTGACTACGTTCAAGAATTATGCGCTCAGGTCTAAAAGACAAAGTGATCCTCGTCACGGGGGCTTCCGGCGGGATTGGTGCCGGCACGGTGCGGCTCTTCGCTGCAGAAGGCGCCCGGCTGGTCCTGCATTATCACACCCGAAAACGGGAAGTGGTGAGATTACAACGCCAATTGTCCGGCAGTCGCAGCGTGGCCATCAGCGCCGATTTAACGCGCGAGGAGGAAGTCACCGCCCTGTTCGCCCAGGCCGGCGCGGCCTTTGGACGCCTCGACACCTTGGTGGCCAATGCCGGGATTTGGGTGGAGCAACCAGTCCCGCTCCACGAAATGACCTTGAACCAATGGCAACAAACCCTCGCCGCCGATTTGACCAGTGTCTTTCTTTGCTGCCGCGAATTCTTCAGACTGGTGGAGAAACAAAAGCGCGGCAACGTGGTCCTGGTCGGTTCTACCGCCGGGATTTTTGGCGAGGCCGGCCACGCCGATTATGCCGCGGCCAAATCGGCCTTGGCTTACGGTCTCACCCGCACGCTGAAAAATGAAATCAGCCGTCTCGCCCCGCACACAGCCCGCTATTGCGGCGGCCGCGTCAACTGCGTCTGTCCCGGTTGGACCATCACCCCTTTGACGAAATCGCGTTTGCAGGATGCCGGTTTGATTCGATCTGCAACGGCGACCATGGCCCTGCCGCAGATGGCCCGCGTCCAGGACATCGCCCAGACCATTGTCTTCCTGGCGTCGGATGTCTTGGCTCGCCACATCACCGGCCAAACCGTCACCGTCGCCGGCGGCATGGAAGGCCGCCTCCTCTGGCAACACGGCGAGGTGGACGTCAATATCGTTTAGCGTGCCTTTGATCAACTTCAACCAACCATGAGGTCGCTGCCCGAATATTATGGCCGCCGCGCGCCGGAGTACGAGCAAAAGTTCCGGAGCACTGACCCCGTCCGCCAAAGCGAGCTGGCCGCCATCGCGGCGGCGCTCAAAGAACTGTTTTGCGGCCGGCGAGTGCTGGAAGTTGCTTGTGGCACCGGCTATTGGACGCAGATTGTGGCTGACGTTGCCGCCCGCGTCACCGGAGTTGACCTTTCCCGCGAAATGCTGGCCCTGGCTCGCGGGAAGAAGCTCCCGGCGGACAAAGTCGAGTTCCTTTTGGCCGACGCTTTTCAACTGCAAACCGTGCCGGGGACTTTCGACGCCGGCCTGGCCAACTTTTTTCTGTCGCATGTTCCGAAAGCGCGCCTGGCCGAGTTCCTGGCGGGCTTGCACAAAAAGCTGGGTCCCAACGCCATCGTGTTTCTGGCCGACGACGTTGATGTGCCCGGACTCGGCGGCCAATCGGCAGCGCGTCCCGGAAATGAAGACACCATTAGACTGCGCACGCTTCCTGACGGTACCCAATATGAAGTGATCAAGAGTTTCTACCCGCCGGAACAGCTCAGGAGTGTTCTGGCCCCGTGGAGCACCAAGGTGCGCCTTCACTTCGGCCAGCATTTCTGGTGGGCCAGTTGCCTGACGCTGTGACCGTTCGTACAGGGCTGATTCAAGAAAGGAGCGCGGGCAGCTTGCCCGCATTTTTCGCTTGGAACTCGCCGACACGCCCAGCGGGCAAGCTGCCCGCGCTCCTTTCGCACCATTCTTGAACCAGCCCTGCCGCTCGCAGGTCTGTCGAAATTAAGTCTGGCAAACAGAATCCATTCCGAGAATCCTTTCCACGATCATGAAACATCCCAAAGCATTCGCTTTATTCGCGGTCTTCGTGGCCGGCTTCAACGCCCTTTCTCCTTCCGCCGTGGCACAGCCCACGCCGTTGGCGAATGCCCATGCTCACAATGATTACGAACACCCGCGCCCCTTGCTGGATGCTTTGGACCATGGCTTTTGCAGTGTGGAAGCGGACATCTACCTCATCGATGGCCAACTCCTCGTAGCGCATGACAGGAACAAAGTCCAGCCACAGCGGACGTTGCAGGCTCTTTACCTCGATCCTCTCCGCGAGTGCGTCAGGAAAAACGGCGGCCGCGTCTTCCCGAATGGCTCCGCCTTCACGCTGCTGGTGGACATCAAATCCGACGCCGAGAAAACATACAGCGCGCTGCGCGACGTTCTCCAGCAGTATGCGGACATGCTCACGGAGTTTCGGCCGGACGCGACCGAAACCAAGGCGGTGACGGTCATCATCTCCGGGAATCGTCCCAAAGAGATGATGGCTGCCGAACCGCTCCGTTACGCGGGCATGGATGGCCGGCTGGCCGACCTGGCTGGCACCGATGCAAAGCATTTCATTCCCTTGATCAGCGATAACTGGGGCCTGGTTTTTAAATGGCGCGGCTCGGGAGACTTGCCGGAAGAGGAACGGCAGAAGTTGAAGCAATACGTCAGCCAGGCGCATGAGCAAGGACGCCGCATCCGGTTTTGGGCTGCCCCCGATAACCCGGCCTCCTGGCGCGAGCTGCGGGCCGCCGGCGTTGATTTGATCAACACCGATAACCTCGCCGGCCTGGAAGCATTCCTGCTCGAAGCGCGCGTCAAGGTGGAGCCCCAGGAAACCGACGCGTTGTTCGCCAATCCCGGCATGGGATGGCAAACATTCCACACGTTCGCCGATGAGGATCGCAATCTGCAGGGTCTTCCGAGCAGCAGCGCCTATTTTCGTTTTTACTGGCGGGAAATTGAGCCAAAAGACGGCGCGATTGATTTTGCCAGATTGGATGCTTTGCTGGCCCGGGCGCGGAAAGCCGGGCAAAAGCTGGCTTTCCGCATCATGTGCACCGGCTCAGGGCAATTCATGGATGCGCCTCAATGGCTGAAGGACCAAGGCTGCAAAGGCTACGATTTCGAGTACGGCGGTGCCAAACATTGGGTGCCGGACTTCGAGGCGGCAGGGTTTCAGAAGGCGCACTTTCGCCTCATTCGCGAGCTGGGGCGGCGCTACGGCGATCATCCCGACCTCGATCTCGTGGACATCGGGTCCGTTGGCCTCTGGGGCGAATGGCACATGAGCGGGACGAAGCGGCTGGACACCGGCCAGCCCGTGCCGCTGCCGTCGCTTCAAAGCCGCCTGGCGATCATTGATGCCTGGCGCGAGGCCTTCCCCGCCAAGCCTAAAGTCATGCTCATCGGCGATATCGAGGGTATGAAGCACGCGATCCAAAATGGCTGCGGCTGGCGCGCGGATTGTCTGGGCGACATGGGCGGCTTTTCCAAAAATTGGAATCACATGCGCGATCTATATCCGCAACACGTCCAGCAAACGGGCGCGGCAGAAGCCTGGCAGAACGCCCCCGTCGCGTTCGAGAGCTGCTGGGAAATGGGCAAATGGAAACGCGAAGGCTGGGACATTCGCCACATCTTCGACTTCGCGCTCGCCTATCGTGCCAGCTACCTCAACAACAAGTCGGCGCCGATTCCCGAAGGCACGCGCGGCGAAATCGAGCGGTTCCTCCGCCATGCCGGCTACCGGCTCGTCTTGAGAAAAGTGGAGCACGATCGCCAGTTGACGCCCGGCGCGTCACTTCCGGTTTCGATGCTTTGGGAAAATGTCGGCGTCGCGCCGCCCTATGGCAACTACTTCCTGGCGTTGCGCTTGCTTGGCACCGAGAACAAGGCACAGAAAGCCGTCTCGGTGAACCTGACTTCCATCCGCGGCTGGCTGCCCGGCAAGAAAGAGATCGTCATAGCGCTGGCCTGCCCAAACGACCTCCACCCTGGTCGCTACGAACTCGCCGTGGCCATCGTCGATCCGGTCACACACTCACCGGCCATCCAATTGGCCATCGCGGACCGCGCGCCCGACGGATGGTACCCGCTGAGCCAGGTCGAGATCCGGCCTGCTCCTTGAGTGCCGTCCTCCCATGAACCGGACCGGCGGCTTTCCCGCCGCCTGGTTTTTGAAACGCGCACGTCACTCCGCTTCACCGGCTCCTTTGTCGAACGGAAGCAGATTGATGTCCCCGCTCCCCCCGCCCTGAGCTTCGCCCGCACGCAGAACAGGTCCGCAGAACAGGTTGCATCGCCAGTTGGATTGCGCTATTCCTGATGCGCCGTGCCCTGCTATGAAACCGGATGATGCCAAAGAACGCCCGGACAGCACGCTGGTGAAATTCCGCTGGCCGCTGGTCCTGATCGCCATCAGCTTGATGGCGCTCATCGCTTATCTTGTTTCTCTTTGGATGGCCAAACGCGCTTTTGATGAAACCGTGACTCGCGGGGGCGCAGCCGGCCGTTACGCGGCGCAAAAGGCCGAAGCCATGGCCGCGAAATTCATGCAGGGAACGATCACCAGGACCTTCCTGGCCGCCATTCCCGAGATCGCTTCCACCGGCGGCGGCAATCTGGAACTGGCCAAGTCCGACCAAACGGAGATTTTCCGGACGGAAGACAGCAAGACGATTCTTTGGGACAAGATTGCGCTGGGCAAAACCGTTTCCGAAATCAGGGTGCCGGTGACGTACCGCTACCATCTCCAGTTGTCGGCACCTTGGCGGCTGCAAGTTTCCGGCCAGACTTGCATTGTCATTGCCCCCAGCGTCCACCCCACTCTGCCCCCGGCCATTCACACCGACAAGATGGAGAAGTATTCCGAGCGCGGCTGGGGACGATTCAATGCCGGCGGCCAAATGGTGGAACTGGAGAAGAGCATCACGCCCACGCTCTCGGATTATGCCGGCGATCCGAAGCACCTGTCCCTGGTGCGCGAAGAATGCCGCAAGACAGTGGCGGAATTCGTCCGCACCTGGCTGCTCAAAGAAGACCACTGGCGCCACGACCGCTTTCACTCCATCAAAGTCATCTTTGCCGATGAGGTCGAGAAAAGGCCGGGGCAGATGGAGCCAACCATTCAACTCAAATAAAAAAAATCCCCGCCGGATTGCCGGCGGGGATTCAAGGCACTCGAAGGTTTAACGCATGGCTAAGCGCGTCGCACCCTTCACAGACTTGGAGGCAGTTTGCTTCTTGGCGCAGCAAGCAGACTTGCTGGCGGAAGCTGCCTGCGCGCTGCAAGCAGACTTCTCGGCGCTGCAAGTGGATTTAGCCTCGCTGCAAGCAGCCTTGTTTTTATCACCGGTTTTGCCTTCGCCAGCCTGCAAGGCAGGCGTGAACGCAAAGGCGGCCAACGTAAGACAGACGATTAATTTTTTCATAGATCTCATTCTTAATACCCTGTTTAAGGGTTGCTTTTGTGGCAGACTACAACAAGTCAGACGCCGAAGTCAAAGGTTCGTTCAAGTTTTTTCGTTCAAATTTTCCTCTTCAGTTCGCAATCTCCTCAATGACAGTCGATTCCGTGGTAAGGCGGCTTTGAAAGACAGCCGGGACTGCCCGCGAGGTTTTCTCAAAGAATTCCGGCCAGATCGAATTCCAGGCCCGGCATCGCCAGCGAATGCAGATACCCTCGCTGCGCTGCTTCGCAAAGCAATTCGTAACGGCCATCCTTGAGCGTCAGGATTTCCAGCGATTGATTTGCCGGATCGCCCAGCCAGAATTCCTGCACCCCGAAGCGCGCGTAAAGGTCTTTCTTGTCGTAGCGATCGCGGCGAACGCTGGAGGGGGAAACAATTTCGACCACAAGATTCGGTGTGCCGAATATCGCCCGGCGCTGGATGATGCCGGCTTGAGCGGTCGCAACGAAAACCAAATCCGGCTGAACAGTGTTTTCCGAATCCAAAACCACATCGACCGGCGAAAGAAATACTTTGCCGAGCTTTTCCTTTTTCACATGGTGGTGAAGTATAAGATGTAGTTCGCTGATCCATGCCTGATGCCACGTATCCGGTGCTGGAGCCATAAGGAGGTTGCCGTCGATGATTTCGTAGCGTTGGTCGTCGTCCAGCCGATAATACTCTTCGTAGGTCCAACGCTTGGGTTGCTTTTCCGCGACTGCTGCCATGACAGGAATCTAACAAAACTCCGCCGGAAAACCAGTTGAAACTTCGGCAGCGCTCTTGCAGCGCGGCCGCCACTGCCACCGGGCAGGCATCCGTCGCCAGCCGCGGGCGCGTCTTGGCCGCAGAAAACAACGGCTGCGGAGAGCGAACCGATCCTGCCGAACAGTGAGGAAAGTCCATCAATGATTGGCTTGTCCGACACCTCTCGCGGTGTTGGGAAAGGCACTGTGCAGCCTGCCTTTACGACCTGGCCGGCCGGGTGGAGATTGACGAGCACCCCGGTTCGCCGGTCGCGCACCGTGTCGTCGCAACCCAGTTCGCGCCCGGGACTTTTCTAACCGTGCCTGCCGACTCGACCGCGCCTGATGGAGGTCATCTCCGAGCCTCGGGCATAGCTTTCAGCAACGGATCTCCGGTCGCCTTCTGCCAATCGGCCAGCGTGGCGCGCAATTCAGCCAGCCGCCCGGCGTATTTCGGCTGAGCCGACAAATCGTTCATCTCCTCCGCATCCGTTTTCAAGTCGAAGAGCTGGCTGCGATGAATCTGGGGGTAGTCAATCAACTTCCATCGCTCGCCGCGCACCATGCGCTGCACGTCGCGATACGCGCCAAAGACGGCATCGCGCACTTGTTTCCGCCGGCCCTTGAGTATCGGCACCAGGCTCCTGCCCTCGACACCGGGCGGCACCACCAGTCCAGACAGCTCGCAAATCGTCGGATAGAGATCGAACAAATAGCAGAGCGCATCCGACTTCCGGCCTTTGGGTATGCCGGGACCGCTCATGACGAGCGGCACCCGGACGCTGTGCTCGTACAAGTTCTGCTTGCCCAACAAACCGTGCCGGCCCAAGGCCAGCCCATTGTCGGCGGCGAAAATGATGAGCGTGTTGTCCGCGCGGCCGGTTTCTTCCAGCGCGCGTAAGATGCGGCCAATCTGGGCATCCAAATGAGTGATCATCCCATAGTAGGCGGCCATCTCCTGGGGCACGGCCTCCGGAAGGCGCGGCCAGGGCAGAAGCTGTTCATCGCGCACCTTCAACTCGCCATTGTCGAAGGGATGCTTCGGCAGAAAACTTTTGGGCAACGGAATTTCCGCGGCATGATAGCGCTCAGCATACTCCTTCGGCGGCATGCGCGGGTCATGCGGCGCCGTAAAGGCGACATAAAGGAGGAACGGCTTCTCCGCCGCGCTCACGCGTAGAAACTGAATGGCCGCCTCGGCAAACAGTTCGCTGGAAAACGTCGTCGCCGTCCATTGATTCGTTTTCGCATAGACGCCTGTGGGATCAAAGTGATGAACCGCCATCTTCGTGTGATCAGTCATGCCGCCAAAGAAGACCGGTCCTCCTCCGGTAAAGCTGCGTGCGTAGGCGGCGCGGTCGTTATGCCACTTGCCGATGCCGACCGTCGAGTAGCCCGCCTGCCTCAACACCTCCGGCCAGGTCGGCGCGGTAGGCGGGATTTCCCCGGAAGCGGGCTGGGTCGTCGCCCGGAACAGACTCCGCCCGGTCAGCATCATCGCCCGGCTGGGCACACAAACCGCCGGCACCAACGATCCCATGCAAAAAGTGTGAGTGAAACTGAAGCCGTCCCGGACCAGCCGGTCGAGGTTCGGCGTTTGAATCTGGCGGTTGCCCAAGGCGTGGATGGTGTCAAAGCGCTGATCATCGCCGAAGAGAAAAAGGATATTCGGTCGCAAGGCGGGCTTTTCCGCCACCGCCGATCCGGCCAGCGCCGGCAGCGCGACAGCCAGCAGCGCAAATCGCAGCAGCACGCTCATGCTGGCAAACTACCGAGTTCAAGCCCGCCGCGCCAACATTAAATGGCTTTTGGCTTGAAATGCCGGGAACAACCCTTTACTTAGCCGCCTGCAAACTGAAACGAACCGTTGCGATTCCGCTCCCCCGGTCGAGCGAGCCGCCGGCCACAACAACAGATCATCCACGCCATGAACCACGCCGGCGTCCTTCTCGGAGCAGCCTTGCTGCTGCTCGTCACCATTATCGCCTGGCTGCTGGCCCGCAAGGCCGACCACGGCGTGCGGCAGTTCCGCGCCGACCATCACGAAAGCTTTCTCGGCCGGAACAAATCATGAACCCTCCTGTGCCGCCGCCCCAGGACGCCGACAAGCAGGTGCTCCACCAGTTCGGCTACGCCCAGCAATTGTTGCGCGACATGGGCGGCTTCTCCAACTTCGCGATCTCGTTTTCGATCATTTCCGTCCTCACCGGCGCGGTCACGCTCTACGGCGTCGGCCTCAACGCCGGCGGCCCGGTGGTCATGGGCCTCGGCTGGCCGCTGGTCACGTTGTTTGTGCTCTTTGTCGCCGCGGCTTTGGCGGAGCTGGCTTCGGCCATTCCCACCTCCGGCGCGCTTTATCATTGGGCGTCGCTCCTGGGCGGACCGGCCTGGGGCTGGCTCACGGCCTGGCTGAACCTGATCGGGCTGGTGGCGGCCATCGCCGGCATTGATTATGGCTGCGCCCAGTTCATGACCCCTTTGCTTGGCCTCGCCGAGACACCGCAAAACTTCACCCTCGTCTTCGGCGTTCTCTTATTGTCGCACGCGGTCCTGAATCACGTCGGCATCCGCGTCGTCGCGCGTCTGAATGATTTCAGCGCCATTTATCACGTGGCCGGCGTCGCCATTGTCGTGCTGGCGCTGGCTTTCTTCGCGCCGAAACAGCCGGCAGCCTGGCTGTTCACGAAGACGTTTACCACGGTGCAGGACCACCCATTTTGGTTCGCGTTCCTCGGCGGCCTGCTGCAGGCGCAATGGACTTACACCGGCTACGACGCCTCCGCGCATACCATCGAGGAAACGAAGAACGCCCGCGTCAGCGCCCCTTGGGGCATCTACCTGTCGGTGGCGGTGTCCGGATTCTTTGGCTACATCATGCTCGCCTTTGTCACGCTGGCCATCAAGGACCTCAACGCCACGGCCGCGGCGGGCAATCCGTTCATTTACATCATGGAACAGGCGCTGGGCGAGGCCTTCGGCTGCGTGGTGCTGTGGGTCGTCACCCTGGCCATGTGGTTTTGCGGACTCTCCTGCATCACTTCCACCTCGCGCATGATCTTCGCCTTTGCGCGCGACCAGGGCGTGCCGCTCTCCTCGGTCTGGGCCAGGGTCAGCCGGCGGTACCGCACTCCGGCGGCCGCCGTCTGGCTGGCGGCAGGTCTCTCCTTCCTCTTGCCCTGCCTGATCCTCGCGCTGGTCGCTCTGTTCCCCAGACAGCTCAGTTTTTCGAAGCTGTATCCGGCTGTGACGGGCGTCAGCACGATCGGCCTTTATCTCTCTTACGGCATTCCATTGCTGCTGAAGCTGCGCGCCATCCGCCAAGGCGTTTGGACGCCGCGAGCCAACGGCCCGTGGAGCCTCGGCAACTGGAGCGTGGCGGTGAACCTGGTGGCGCTCGTTTGGATTGCGTTCATCACGGTGTTGTTTGTCCTCCCACCCAATGACCTCACCGGCTGGATTTTCGGTGGAGCTTTTATCGCGCTGCTGCTTTTCTATGTCGCGAGGGTGCGAGGACGCTTCCATGGCCCGGTGCCGCAGGCGACCTCGCAGGCCGGGTTGCTGAAGATAGAAGCGGAATTCGAGCGCTGAAGTCAGCCTGCGGCCACAAAACTCGATTGCCTCGGTGTGCAGAATCTGTAACAATTGTTACAAATATTGCACAACCCTGTTCATGAAAACCATGTCGAAATCCGAAGACCTCCTGGCCTTGCTCTTCTGGGGACTCGATTTGCTGGCGCGGCCCAGTCCGCATAACATCCTTCAGTCCTTTGAATCCTGGAACTATCAGAACCGGCTGCGGCCCCAACTCCGGCAACTCGAACGTGCCAGGCTGCTTGCGCGACGCGGCAGCAACAGCGCCTGGACCTATCATCTCACAGAGCAAGGTAGGGCGGCGGCGTGCGGCGGCGTCGATCCAGTGCAGCGATGGCGCCGCGCTTGGGATGGGAAGTGGCGTCTGCTGCTGTTCGACCTCCCGTCGCGCAACCATCAACTGCGCGCACGGCTCTGGCGCTGGTTGCGCGTGGAGCGCTTTGGCTATCTCCAAAATAGCGTGTGGGTTTCGCCGGATGCAGTGGACGAAACTTGCCTGCCACTCGAACGCCTGAAACTTACTCCCGAATCCTTCACCATCATCGAAGGCACGCCAGTGGCCCCTGACTCGGACGCCAAGATCGTAACAGGTGCGTGGGACCTTGCGGCCATCAACCGCCATTATCAGCGCGCCATCGAACTCGCAGCCGAGGGACGTGAGTTGGCGGGCCGGCCACAAATCACGCCCGTTCTCTTGCGGCAATGGCTTGCGGCCGAGCGCGATGCCTGGCTCACGGCCATATCGTTCGATCCGCTGTTGCCTGGAACAATGCTGCCGCAAGGCTACCTTGGACGTGATGCATGGAATCAACGCCAGGCGGCTTTCATCGCGCTGGCCCGGATGCGCAGCAATGAGTGTGCAAAATCTGTTACAATTGTGACAGATTCTGCACACGAATCCTGAGGGGGCACGCGACATCGAAGGAAGAATGGCAGGCTGGAAGAGCTTCAGGCGTCAGAGCAGTTCCCTGGCCCTGGCCAGAGCTGCGTCGAGCTTCGAGACATCCTTGCCGCCGCCGCGGGCGTTGTCCGGCCGGCCGCCGCCCTTGCCGCCGACGATCGGGGCGATAGCTTGGAGAATCTTGCCGGCCTGAATCTTGGAGGTGAATTCCAGTGCCACGGTGGCCACGAGCGCCACTGCGTTGTTGGCCACTCCGCCCAACACCACGACGCCTTTGAATTGGCCCTTCAAACTATCCGCCACGGCTTGCAGATAATCGCCGTCGGCCACGCCCAAGTTTTCGATGATCGCCCGCAACTGTGGCTGTGCCGCCGCCGGCTGGTTTTCCATCGTCTGCGCCTTGGCGAGCAACGAACGCGCCGTATTCGCGGCTTCTTTCTGCTGCGCCACCCGAAGTTGCTTCTCCAATTCCTTCTGCTGGGCCAGGAGCGACTCGATCTTTTTCTCCAGCTCGCCGATGGGCGAATTGACTTTGCCGGAGAGCGTCTTGATGAGCTGCAGTTCTTCGTTCGCTTTCCAATAGGCTTCCAAACCGGCAACAGCTTCAATGCGGCGCACGCCGGCGGCAATGGCGCTCTCCGCCACGATGCGAAACAAACCGATCTCGCCCGTCGCGCGGGTGTGAGTACCGCCGCACAGCTCCATGCTGTAACCATCAAGGGCTTGCGGGCGGCCACCGATTTGGACGACGCGGACGGTGTCGCCGTATTTGTCGCCGAAGAATTGCATCACATCTTTGCGGGACTTCACATCGGCGTAAGGGACCTCGATCCAGGTGACGCCGGCGTTTTCGAGGATGTGTTCGTTGACGAGTTTCTCGATGTCGGCCACCTGTTGCGGCGTGAGCGGGGCGCTGTTGAAGTCGAAGGTCAGTTTGTCCGGACCGACGTAGGAGCCTTTCTGCGCAGCATCGCGGCTGACGATTTCGTGCAGCGCCCAGTGGAAAAGGTGCGTGACGGTGTGGTGGCGTTCGACGGCGTGGCGGCGCTCTGGATCAACAGACAATGTCACCGAGGAACCGGGAATGGGCAGCAATAGTTCCAATCGGGGAGCGCGACCGTCCCGGTCGCTCTGCCGCGCGTCCCGCGCAGCAGAGTCCGTCGGCGCGACGCCAACGGATGCGCACGGGACGCCCGCGCTCCCTTCTTCAATGAGATGCAGCCAGGTGTTGCCGCTCTTCTGGGTGTTGACGATGCGCCAGAGCTGGCTGCCGTGCTCGAGTTCGCCGGTGTCGCCGACCTGCCCGCCCATCTCGGCGTAGCAGGCGCTGGTGTCGAGGATGACGGCAGTCTTGTCCTTGAGACTGACGACTTCGAGCACGTGCGCGGGCGTCTCCAGCTTGTCGTAGCCGATGAACTGCGTCGGCGTGGTGGTCTCGATTTGCGAGAGGGAAATGACTTCTTTCTTCTGCGCGGCCCGGGCGCGGGCGCGCTGTTCTTCCATCAACTTGTTGAAGCCGGCAACGTCCACGGTCAAACCGCGCTCGCGGGCCATCAACTCGGTGAGGTCGAGCGGGAAACCGTAGGTGTCGTAGAGCTTGAACGCGATCTCGCTCGGAAACACACGACTTAAAGATGCTTCGCGTTGTGCTTCGACCACTATTCTTGCGAGTCCATCCTTAAATCGGTGGATGTTTGCACACAGAAAATCTCGGTCAAAGTTCCCAAGGGCCCACTCGTTCGCCACGTCGTACAAGCCCCAAGTCAGTCCTCGCCAACGTCCGTTCCAATTCGCGTATTTCGAAGCCCCTTCATCGTCAACCACGCGAAATCCTTCCCAATCGCCGGGCTCTCCGCCGACGGCTCTCGTCAATTCCAACAATTGACTGAGTAGGTCGTCACATTGGGCCTTGGAAGGTTCGTACGCACACATCTCGTCGAGCTTCTTTTCGACCGCTTGCACTCGCGATGGCGCGTTCACGATGTAATCTGCATACTCCTGCATCTCAGAAACCTCTTCGTTGAAGATTTCAATTCCTTTATCCAACGTCTTGTTAAACGCCTCCTCCTCCCGCTGGATGACTTCCTGCAGGTGCTTTTTCTTGGCGCGGATTTCAGGAAAGACGTCGCCCATCGTGTCGGCTAGCACGTCCACCAGTTTGTAGAAGAACGGTTCGTGGAAGCCGAGGGTGCGGCCGTAGCGCACCGCGCGGCGCAGGATTCGGCGCAGGACGTAGTTGCGGTCGGTGTTGCCGGGCTGGATGCCGTCGGCGATCGCAAAGCCCAGCGTGCGGATGTGATCGGCGATGACGCGGAAGGCGATGTCGGTCTGGATGCTGGATGCTGGATGCTGGATGACGGATGAGTCTGGCAGTGTCGAAGTGTATTTCTTGCTGCTCAGCTTCTCCAGCTTGTCGAAGATTGGACGGAAGACGTCCGTTTCGTAATTGGAGATGCCACTGAATTTCTTGAAGGGATCGCCCTTCTCGTCGCGCGTGCATTGCAGGATGGCCGTGACGCGCTCGAAGCCCATGCCGGTATCGACGTGCTTCGAGGGCAGCGGCGAGAAGGCGCCGCCGGCGTCCGCGTTAAACTGGATGAAGACGAGGTTCCAAATCTCGATGCAGCGGGCGTCGCCTTTGTTGACGAGGCTGCCGTTGGTATCGCCGTTGGGCGTCAGGTCCACGTGCAACTCCGAGCAGGGCCCGCACGGGCCGGTGTCGCCCATCATCCAAAAATTGTCTTTCTTGCCGCCGCAGCAAATGTGGACCTTCGGATCGAGTCCCGCCGCGGTGAAGAGCCGCTCCCAGTAATCGTAAGCTTCCTGATCAAACTCGGCAGGTTCACCTTCACCAGGTTTATAGACCGTGGCATAAAGGCGGTTCTTGGGAAATTTCCAGACCTCCGTGACGAGTTCCCAGGCCCATGCGATCGCTTCCTTTTTGAAGTAATCTCCAAAGCTCCAGTTCCCCAGCATCTCGAAGAAGGTGTGGTGATAGGTGTCGAGGCCGACGTCTTCGAGGTCGTTGTGTTTGCCGCCGGCGCGGATGCATTTCTGGGTGTCGGCGGCGCGGGTGTCAAGGGCGGGGATGGCACCAGACCTTTTGCCCACGTCGGCCTTCTGCTGGCCGAGGAAGATGGGCACGAACTGGTTCATGCCGGCGTTGGTGAAGAGCAGGTTGGGCGCGTCCGGCATGAGGCTGGACGAGGGCACAATCGTATGCTGCTTCGACTGGAAGAAGTCGAGAAACGACTGGCGGATTTGGCTGCTGGTCATGCGTTAAATCGTTAAACCGTTGCATCGCGACAACGGCGGCTCGGCCGCAAAAGCGCGCACAGAGCACAACGGTTTTGCGACCGGGCGGGCAGAATAGTCAAAAGCCGCCGCGCAAGGCGAGTGGAAGTTTCAAGACTCCTTCAGGTCAAGGCTGCGGAAGTGACGGACGGTCGCGCGGCCAGGAAGACAAAATCGGCAGCGGGGAAAAATCCCACGCTGCCGATGCAGGAGAACCAATTCAGAAGCACGCTAAAAGCGATACGCAATGCTGCTTATAATTAGGTAATCCGCGAACGCGGCATCTCCAGGGGTCCCCGCGAAGTTACGCTCCCGGTTATTCTCGAGGGCCACTGGCGCCGTGACGTTGATGCTGAACTTGCCGTGCGTCCAGGTAATACCCGGCTCGATACCAATCGAATAGCCTGGTCGCCGACCGCCGGAACTGCCGCCGAACCAGTCCGTCGAGGGCACCCCTTCCATCCGGCCACCGAGGCTCAACGCCAATCCCTTGGAGGGCCAAATGGCGTAACTCAGGCCGATGCGGAGCAAATACGCGTCCCACACAGAGTTTTGCGTGCTCGGGATTTTTTCCCGCGGATTGATCAGATACGTCGCGCTCGCATAGGCGAAGGTCTTATCGAACACTTTCTGAAAGCCCTGCGCCTCAAGGAGAACTCCCCAGCCGCCATCGCCCGGTTGGATGGAACGATCCACGTAGCCCTCCTCCGCCACTACGGTGGGTATTCCGCCAATGGTACGGCTTCGGTAACGGATGTCCCTTGCTTCATAATCGCCCGTGGGGGCCTTGATACCGCCACCGAAAGCAAAATTTCCGTCCACGTGCTTTACCGGGTCGAGCACCCAGACCGTGGTCGCCAGCCGCACGTCGCCCAAGCCGGCCGCTGTGATATCGTGATCATTAGCGCGATCAAGGGCGCCGGATCGTCTGGCATAAATGAACGGCAGTGTCAGGCCCAAGGAAAAGCGCGGGGTAATCCCGTACGTGGTCGTGAAGTCCACGGTGTGGACGTCGTTGATTATTTGGCTGCCTTGCTGCTCCCTTTGCTTTTGTTCGACGCCGCCGATGAAGTGGCGATCCGAGTGGAGCCAGCGATGAGCCACCGAGAGTTGCCAACCTCCCGGCTCCAGATAACTGTTGCCTAGCGCGCCCAAACTGGGCGCTCCACAACGCGCGCCCACTCACCCCTGCCCCAGCGCGTCGCTCTTGAAACCGACGACACCGATCAGAATGGAGAGTGAACCCAGAAGGAGTTTAAACCGGTTGGATATGGCGGTTGGTCGCATGGACATATTGGTTAGATGATGTTCAGTTGTTGTTTAGGCGCCCTCATTCTGACAAAAACCGGCTGCAAGAGAATGGATTTGGGGCGTAATGCCGTGTTTCAGTGGTAGATTGCTGCCTGGCACCGGGCGACTTGTTGGTATGAGCAGGTTTTGTCGCGTTCGGATGGCATCATCGGCGCAAGAGTGACACCCGAAACCGAAAGCAGAGTCGAGCTTTTGCAGGCTTTTCGCCGCATTTTCCTTGAACGAGCCGCGCTGACGATGGAAAGGTGAAGCCATGCAGCCAGCCATCTTTCGCTTAAGGTAAATCGTTCCGTGAAGGCTGCCCGCAAACCCAAAACAGTCGCCGTCCCACCCGCAGCCGATGGTCCCGCATGGCTCGGGTTTGCTCTTCACGCGTTGCTGTTTTTTTCCGGAGCGCTGGCGCTCGTCTATGAAGTCCTGTGGATGCGCCGCTTCGCTGCCGTTTTTGGCGCCACGACACCGGCGGTCGCCGCCACTCTGGCCGCTGTTTTTCTCGGGTTTACGGTTGGCAGCCTGGTGATAGGGTCCTGCGCCGTTCGTTCGCTGAGACCACTGCGCGCCTACGGATTGCTTGAGCTGGGCGCCGGTTTGGGGGCGTTTCTCGTCGAGCCGCTGTTGAGACTCTACGATCATCTCTATCCCCACCTCTACCAGGCGCTGGCCGGGTCGCCCGCCGGATTTGCCGCCGTCAAAACAATGCTGGCGATCGCGGCGCTGTTCCTGCCGACCTTCTGCATGGGCGGCACCGTCCCGTTGCTGGGCCAGGCCTTTGCCGCCGGACGCCGGCGGCTCGGAATCAGCGCGGGCGGCCTCTACGCGGCGAACACGCTCGGCGCCGCCGTGGGTGCGTTCAGCGTTCCCTTTTTCTGGCTTCCGAACCTCAGCGCCCGGGCCAGCTATGGAACTTGCATTGCGGGAAGCTTGCTGATCGGCCTCACCGCGTGGCGGCTTGATCCGGGCGAACGGCGCCTCGTTCCAACGGCGCCGGCCGCAAAGGACTTTCCGTTGAAGCCGGTGGCGCCAGACGCCTTCTCACGCCGCGTCCTGGCGGGGTTGGCGGCGCTCTCCGGCGCGCTCTTCTTCATCCTGCAAGTGGTCTGGTCGCGGATGTTCGCCCAAGTGCATGAAAACTCGATCTACTCGTTTTCGGTGGTGGTGGCGGTGCTGCTCGTCGGACTGGCGGGCGGGGCGGCCATTGCACGCGAGTTCTTACGGCTCGGCTTTCTGCCCAGACGATTGTTGGGCATCGCGTGGATTGCCGGCGGAGCGGTGGTCTTCGCCACGCCGCGTCTTTTTTACTCTTTCACCAACGGGCTCTCCTGCCTCGTCGGCACCGGCGGCTGGACCTCGTTTGGAATGCAGATTCTCCGGCTGGCCCTGCCGACGGTGCTGGTCCCAACGTTGTTGGCGGGAATGGCCCTCCCGCTGCTGATGGAGATGGCCGGCCAGGCGAGCGACAAGCCGTCAGGCCGCGTGCTGGGATGGCTGCTGGGCGTCAACACCGCCGGAGCGATCTTCGGCTCGCTCGTGGCCGCTTTCTTGCTGCCCGGCTGGCTGGGGCTGTGGGCGAGTTTGGTTTTCGTTGGCCTTGCCCTGATGGTGGCCGGCGCGTTCTGTCTGGGCACGGTTTCGAGACGCGGCCGGTATTCGCCAGGGCGGCTGGCCACCTGGGCGCTCGTCGGGGGCGGGCTTTTCCTCTGCCACCCCGCCAGGCTGCCGCGAACGGCGCTGAGCGCAGATCAAGGAGAGAAGCTGCTGGCGCTGAAGGAAAGCAGTCACGGAATCGTGGCCATCGTCGAAAGCGGCGATAGCCGGCGGATCAAGCTCAACAATTCTTATGTGCTCGGCGGCACCGCCTCGACCGGCGACGAACGGCTGCAAGCGCACCTGCCCTTGCTGCTCCATCCGTCGCCGAAACGGGTCGCGTTTCTCGGCCTCGGCACCGGCATCACCGCCGGCGCGGCTTTGCTGCATCCGGTGGAGCGTATCACCGCCATCGAAATCGTCCTGGAGGTTATCGCGGCGGCCAGAGATCATTTTGCCGGCGCGAACCTGAGCGTCGTCGGTTCGCCCAGGGTGGAGGTCATCGCCGAGGACGCGCGGAATTTTCTGAGCGGCTCGGTGCGTCAATTCGATGTCATTGTCGGCGACCTGTTCGTGCCGTGGCACCGCGGCGAGGCCTCGCTCTATACCTCCGACCACTTCGCGGCCGCGCGCCGCGCCCTGGCGCCCGGCGGTCTTTTCTGCCAATGGCTGCCGATGTTCCAACTGTCCGAGGAGGAGTTTAATATCGTCGCCGCCACCTTTCTCGACGTCTTCCCTCACACGACGCTTTGGCGCGGAGACTTTGCGCCGACCGAACCGGCCGTTGCGCTCATCGGCCAGTTCGACGCCACCCCGCTCGATCCCGCCGTGGTGGAACGGCGCCTCCGCGAACTGAAGACGGACGAAGCCAATCCCTCGCTCGTCCATCCGGCGGGGTTTTGGATGTTCCTGGCCGGGCCACTGGACGCGAAGGAAGAGCAGTTTGCCCGCGCGCGGCGCAATCGCGAAAATGAACCGTGGCTTGAAATCCTCGGTCCGCGCTCTCACGCCGGCTCGCCGCGCGGCCAAACGCCGCTCTTCGTCGGACGCCGCCTGGAGGCATTCCTGAACCAAGTGCGCTCACGTACCCTGGCGGCCACACCGCTGGCACGGCTGGAACCTGCGCACCTGCAATGGCGTGAGGCCGGGGCTCAATTGAGCGCGGCTTCAATTCTCATGGCCGAAGGCAACCACGGCGCAGCAGATGCTTTGCTGAAACAGACTGTCCTGGCGCTGCCACCGGAAATCCGCAGCGCCTTCGCCGGCCCGGCGCCGCACGCGCAATGAATCCGTTTGATATAATGGCTGGCCTCGACCATCTTTTTGCCCGCGTGACTTTGTGCAAAATATGGACGAGCTGATGGAATGCCGGATCGAACTGGACCGCCGGACCGTGGCGCCCTGCTCCATCGTCATCTTTGGCGCCAGTGGCGACCTGACGAGCCGGAAGCTTGTGCCGGCGTTGTATCATTTGTACCGCGAGGGCCAAATGCCGCCCGAATTCCGCGTCATCGGCTTCGCGCGCCGGGAGAAGACGGATGAATCGTGGCGGGCGGAGTTGCGGGAGGCGCTGGACCAGTTCTCTCGCACTCAACCGGTGGACGCGGCGGCGTGGCACGATTTTTCCCGCCGCATCTTCTATTGCCAGGGCGATCTGACCGACGCGGCGGCTTACGTCAAGCTGGCGCAGTTGCTCGCCTCGTTTGGCGCGGAAGGACTGCGCCGGAATCTGCTCTTTTACCTGGCCACCTTGCCGAGCCAGTTTGGCGGCGTGGCGGAGCAATTGCATGGCGCGGGCCTGCTCGACAAAGACCCCGCCGCCGGCTGGCAGCGGATGGTGGTGGAGAAGCCCTTCGGCCACGACCTGAAATCGGCGCACGCGCTGAACGGCGAGTTGGTACGGTTTGCCCACGAGCGGCAGCTCTTCCGCATCGACCATTACCTCGGCAAGGAGACGGTGCAGAACATCATCATGTTCCGGTTCTCCAACGCGATTTTCGAGCGCCTCTGGCATCGCGAATCAATCGACCACGTTCAAATCACCGTCGGTGAAAAAGCCGGCGTGGGGCAACGCGGCGGCTACTACGAGGAGGCGGGGGCGCTGCGCGACATGGTGCAAAACCATCTGCTCCAAGTCGTGTCGCTGGTGGCCATGGAACCGCCCGTCTCGCTGGAAGCCGAATCCATCCGGGACGAAAAGGTGAAATTGCTCAAATCGATCCGGCTGCTGAAACCGGAGGACGCCGTGAAGCAAGTGGCGCGCGGCCAATATTTCGCGGGCGCCCTCGAGGGACAGCCTCAGCCCGGCTACCGCCAGGAAACCAAGGTCAAACCGGATTCCAACGTGGAGACCTACGTGGCCCTGAAGCTCTTCGTCGATAACTGGCGCTGGTCGGGCGTGCCGTTTTTCCTGCGGACGGGCAAGCGCCTCCCCTTGAGCGCCAGCGAAGTGCGGATTCAATTCCGCGCGGCGCCGAGCGTTTTGTTCGCCGCGCAATGCGGCGGCAAACTGGACCCCAACGCCCTCACGCTGCGGTTGCAGCCCAACGAAGGCATCTCCCTCCGCTTCAACGGCAAGGTCCCCGGCGCCAGTCTCGGCGTGCGACCGGTGCGGATGCACTTCAGCTACGACGCTGAATTCGGGGCCTACACCCCGGAAGCTTACGAGCGGCTGCTGCTGGACGCGATGGTCGGCGACACCACCCTCTTCATCCGCCGCGATGAAGTCGAGACCGCCTGGACCGTCGTGGACTCGATCCGCCGGGGCTGGGAGGGAAAACCGCTGTCCAACCGCGAGTTTTATGCCGCCGGCACGTGGGGACCGGTCGCGGCCGAAGAGTTGCTGGCTCAAAGCGGCCACGTGTGGCGCGACCCTCAGCCGCTCAAGTGAACGGGTTTGAACTGCGTTCCTTTCCTGATGCGGCGGCCCTGGCGCAGGCCGCCGCCGCGGATTGGCTGGAGAAAGTCACAGCGGCGCATCGCGCCGGCCTGCCGCATCTGGCGGCCCTCTCGGGCGGGCGCATCGCGCGGGAATTCTTTTCGGCGGTGGCGGCAACAGCGCAGGCCGGCGGGGTGTCGTTCGACTCGGTGCATTTCTTTTGGGCGGATGAACGGTGCGTGCCGCCCGCGGACAGCGAGAGTAATTTCCGCCTGGCGCAAGAGCGCCTCCTGAAGCCGCTGCGCGTGAGCAAAGACCACATTCACCGCATTCGCGGCGAGGTGGAGGAACAGACCGCTACCGCCGAAGCGGAAGAGGCGCTGCGCCGGTGGGCGCCGCGGAACGGCACCGGAGTGCCCGTCCTGGACCTGGTGTTTCTGGGGATGGGCGAGGATGGCCACGTGGCATCACTGTTCCCCGAGGCGCTGCCGGAGCAGTCTGCGGCTCCGTGGGTTTACGGCGCGGTCACCGCGCCCAAGCCGCCGTCGCGCCGCATTACTCTCGGCTACGGCCCGATTGCGGCGGCGCGAGCTGCATGGGTGCTGGCTTCCGGGCCGGGCAAAGAGCGGGCTTTGCAGGAGTCGCTGGCGCCGGACGGCCCGACGCCACTGGCCGAGGTGTTGCGGCGCAGAGCGCACACCCGCATTTACACCGACATCGGCGCGCACTGAAACGAAATGGACACACGACTGCTGAAGATGTTTTGCGCGGTGGCCCAGAGCGGCAGCTTGGTGGCCGCTGCCGCCAAACTGCACCTGACTCCTTCGGCGATCAGCCACAGCCTTAAGTCGCTGGAGACGGAGCTGGGCTGCCGGCTGTTCGAGCGGGCGGGCAGGAAGATGCTTCTCAACCAGGCGGGCGAACAACTGCTGGCTCAGGTCCAGGCGCCCCTGGCGGCTCTGGAGGCGGCCGGGGAGGCGCTGAAACGCCTCGGCAAGTGGGGTCAGACGCGGCTGCGCATCGGCACGGCGGCGTCGGCCTGCCAGCACTTCCTGCCCGGCGTGATTCGCGAATTGAAGAAGTTGCAGCCCCGGCTTGAACTGCTGGTCAAGTCGGGAGACATCCCCGAAATGATGGACTTGGTGCGGGCCAACACCGTGGACCTGGCCCTGGGGGTGAAGCCGGACAGCCACGCCGGGCTGGAGGTGCGTCCCGCGTTCCGCGACGAATTGATGTTTGTGTTTGCCCCGTCTCACCCGTGGGCCGATGGCCATCCTCTCTCGCGGGACGATCTGCGGACCCAGCCGCTCATTCTTTACCACCGTTCCAGTCCCACGACGCGGCTGGTGGACGACTTCTTTCGCCGCCTCGACATCGCGCCCAGCACCATTATGGAAGTGGGCAGCATTGCCGGCATCAAGGAACTGGTGCGGCTGAACCTCGGCGTCTCGGTGCTCGCGCCCTGGAGTGTCGATAAGGAACTGGCGCGCGGCACGCTCAAGATGCGCCCCCTGGGCGCGCAACCCGTCTGGCGCGAGTGGGTCATCATTTCGCTGGCCGGGCGGCGGCTGAGCCTGGCAGAGGAGCGGTTTTGCCGTCTCTGCCGCAATCACGCGGCCGGGATGCGGCTGGACCGGCGGGATGTGGCGGTAGGGAAGCGGGGAAGCGGTTAAATGGATGAGTCGTGAATGGTGAATCGTTAAATGGTTAAAAGGGCGACGCGGATTTGCGGATTTGGGTCTCGCGTTTCTTGATTTAACGATTCAACCATTTAACCATTTAACGTTTTAACGCTTTCACCGTCTCAATACACGTCCCGTTGGTACCGCTGGTCCCATCTCATCTTTTGCACATACTCCGCCGCTTGGTCCGGCGTCTTGCTGCCCGCGTGCTCGACGACCCGCTGCAGCGCGGCTTCCACGTCTTTGGCCATGCGGCTGGCGTCGCCGCAGACGTAGAAGTGCGCGCCGGCTTCGAGCCACGCGAACAGTTCCTCGGCGTTCTCCAACAGGCGATGCTGGACATAAATTTTTTCGGCCTGGTCCCGTGAAAAGGCGGTGTGCAGGTGCGTAAGCGTGCCTTCGCGCAACATGGCTTCCAATTGGTCGCGATACATGAAGTCCGTGGCGGCGCGCTGGTCGCCGAAGAAAAGCCAGTTGCGCCCCTTGGCACCGACGGCGCGGCGCTCTTCGAGAAACGCACGGAACGGCGCCAGGCCCGTGCCGGGGCCAACCATGATCATCGGCGTGTCGCCGCCCGGCGGGGGGCGGAAGTTTTTGTTCGTGTGAACAAAGACGGGCACCGGCATTTCGGCCGTGACGCGATCCGCGAGGAACGTCGAGCAAATGCCTTTGCGCCGGCGGCCATACGATTCGTAGCGCACGGTGTTGACCGTCAGATGCACCTGGCCCGGATGCGCCTTGGGACTCGACGCGATCGAGTAGAGCCGGGGCTGCAACTTCCTGAGCAGGCCGACGAACTCGGCAGGATTAAACTCGGCCGCCGGCTGCGCCAGCAGCAAGTCAATGATCTCGCGGCCCCAAAGGAATTTCGTCAACTCGCCGTTCGTGCCAGGCGCGGCGAGTTTCCTCAGTGACTCGTCGCCGGAGCGTTCGGCTATCGCGGCCAGGAACGGCTGCGGGATTCTGGTAATCTCATAATGGCGCAGCAACGCTTCGCGCAGCGGCACGTCGGCGCCGTCGCGGCCCGGCACTGTTTCGTCGCCGGAAAACTTGAGTGCGGTCAACACTTCCTCGACCACGTCGCCGCAGTTGGTCGGAATCACGCCCAGCACGTCGCCGACTTCGTACGTCAGGCCGGAGCCGTCCAGCGCGATCTCGAAGTGCCGGATTTCTTTGGCGGAGCCGGGGCCGTTGAGTATGCGGTTGGTCACGAGCGCGGCGGGGAAGGGGTCCGCGCGCGAGTAGCCGCGCACGGCGCCCCGTTCCCCCTCACCCTGACCCTCTCCCCTTCGGAGGGGAAGAGGGGACGGCAACGGTTGATCGTCGGATTTTCCAGGCGCGCTTGTTACACCGGCCGACTGCCGAGGATTCTCCCTCTCCCCTTCGGAAAGTGCGGCAGCAGGGGTGAGGGGTTGCGGAGAGTTGCTCGACGCAGCTCCCGCAGTCAACGCATTGAGCGCGCCATCCAGCCACTGCGCAAACGGCTCCTCGAATTCCAGGTCGCAATCCGCGCGCGGATGCACGCGACGAGCGCCGAGCGATTCAAGCCGCGCGTCCACGGCTTTGCCGAAGCCGCAAAACATCGGGTAGTTTGTGTCGCCGAGCGCACACACGGCAAACCGCGTCTTCGCCAGCTTGGGCGCGGCGTTGTTGCCGAGGAATTCCCAGAAGGCTCTTGCGTTATCGGGCGGCTCGCCATCGCCGTAGGTGCTGGTGATGAGGAGAAGGTTTTGCTCCTGCGTGAGGCCGGCGCGCTCGTATTGCGCCATATCGCAGACGGTGGGCGCGAAGCCGCGCCGGCCGGCGGCTTTGGCCAGGCGCTTGGCCAGCGCTTCGGCGTTGCCCGTTTGCGAGCCGAACAGAATGGTGACGGGCTGCAGCGCCTGCGCGGGCGCGGCATCGTGGACGAGGTGTGGCGCCAGCCCCGGCGCGCGCGAAAAGAGGCCAGCAAGAAAGCCGTTCAGATAGGCGCGTTGCTCCGGCGTGAAGGGGGCGTTCTCCGGCAAAACGGGAACGAAGTCGGTTGGAGTCGTCGAGGATGCAGAGGGCGTCATATCTCAATCGCTGAACATCTCCTGCAATTGTTTCAGCTCATGCCGCCGGGTGAATTCGGCCAGGGTTTCGCCGCTGTGGCACCGCGCCAGATACGTCCTGAGCACCCGCTCCAGCAGCCTGGGAATCGCCGAGAACGGAAGGCCCTTGAAGACTTCCTTGCCCACCGCCTGCTCGAGGCCAAAGCCGCCGCCGAGCGTGACGTTGTAGCCCTCGACCGAGGCACCGTTTAGCATCGTCTTCACGCCGAGCAGACCGATGTCGCCCATGTAATGCTGCGCGCAGGAGTTCGGGCAACCGGTGAGGTGGATGTTGATGGGCTGGTCGAATTGGACGCGCTTTTCGAGGTGGCGGGCCAGTTCCACGGCGTGCGCCTTGGTGCCGGTCGAGGCGTATTTGCAGCCCGCGTTGCCCGTGCAAGCCACCAATCCGCCCGCGATGGCGCTGGCCGAGTAATGAAAGCCCATGCGCACCAGATTGCGTTTCACGGTCTCGACGAAGCCGTCCGGCACGTCAGGGATAAGGAGGTTCTGCCAGGGCGTCAGGCGCACCGAGCCGGAGCCGTAATGCTGCGCCAGCTCGGCCAGCCGGCGAATCTGCCGCGTCGTCAAGCGGCCCACGGGAATGGCCACGCCGATGTAGTTGCGCCCTTTCTGGGCTTGCCGGTAAACGCCAAGGTGGCCGTGACGAATCGGCGGATGCGGTGCCTGGCAATGTTCACGCGGGAAATGTATCAGCGGAAAGGCAAGCTTCTTCTGCGTCTCTTCGACGAACTTCGGGATGCCCCATTTGTCGATCAGGTATTTCAACCGGGCCTTTTTGCGGTCGGTGCGGTCGCCGTGTTCGTTGAAGACCCGAATCATCGCTGCCGCGACGGCCACGCACTCGGACGGTTTTATGAGAAGGCCCGCGTCTCTGGCGAATTGCTTATGGCCGGTGATGCCCGCGAGTTCGACACGAAAATAGACGCCGGAGGCGAGGGGAACCGGTGACCCGTCGCGCAGCGAAATTTCGACGACTGCGTTTGGAACGTGTGCTGCCCCCTCACCGTGACCCTCTCCACCTCCGAGGGGAAGAGGGAAAAGCAAGGCGCGTTCGTTGGAGTTTCCGACCGCGCCAGATTTGCCGGCCGACTGACGACGATTCTCCCTCTCTCCTTGGGAAGGGGAGAGGGCCGGGGTGAGGGGAAAGAAAACGTCCGGACTTTGCCGGGCGTTCGGCTCGCCGGGATTTGAGGACGAGGACAACGACGAGGACGACGAGGAGGAGGAGGACGAAGGACGAGGACGAATAGCCACCGCCATGAACCCAAGGTCGTTCGTGTCGGCCGCGACGCTGACCGAGCCGCCGCCGTCGAAGGCAACGTTGAATTTGCGCGGCAAACCATAGAGGTCCCGGTGATTCAGAATGTAGTGATGCAGCGCTTTCGCCAGGGGCCGCGTGTCGATCAACTCCGCCGGGTCGATGCCTGCCGCAGGCGAGGCCGTGATGTTGCGGATGTTATCGACCCCGGAACCCCGCGCGGTCAGGCCGATTTCCTGGAGGCGCATCAACACCTTGATGATGTGGCGCGGGGCCAGGCCGCGAATCTGGATGTTCGAGCGCGCAGTGATGTCGGCGCTGCCGTGGCCCCATTCGTCGGCGATGCCGGCCAGGCCGCTCAGTTGCGCGGCGGTGAGCTCGCCCGCCGGAATGCGGCAGCGGAGCATGAAGGCGTTTTGCGCCGGCCCGACCCAGAACAGGCCGAAGTAGCGGAAGCGAAACGTGTCTTCCTCGTTGGGTGCCTGGTCCGCTTCGGCGTGGGCCAGCAGGCGGTCCCAACAGTCGAGCGGATTCTCCTCCAGCTTCCAGCGTTCCTGCTTGGTGAGCGCGGAGGCGGGCGTGCCAAACACCGTCGCTTCTTGCCGTGCGGCGAGGTTGGGTTCACCGGGGGCGCCGCCGGCGGTGATCTGGCCCGCCGGGTTGTGGCCGACGAACGGCATGAGTCCACGCTGGGCGACGCCGGCGAAGAAGCCCTGCAAATATTCCTTTTGCTCGGCGGTGAACTCCGCGCCGTTGGGGGGAAGACTCTCGGTTCTCATTCGGGTTCGCCGTCGTCTTTCTCCAATCGCACGGCGCAGTGCTTGAGTTCCGGCTGGAGCGAGATCGGGTCGGCCCGGCCGTGCGTGAGGACGTTCACGCAGCCGTCTTCGCGGTACGATTGCCCCCAGTGAATGGGCATGAACACCGTGCCGGGCAACATGGCGGCATCGACTCGGAGCGCGGTGCGCGCGGCGCCCCGCCGCGAGACGAGCCGCACCGGCGCGCCGTCGGCCAGCTCGAGCCGCCGCGCGTCGTCGGGATGGACGCTGACGAACGGCGCGGGATTGGCCTGATCGAGCTTGGGCACATGGCCGGTCTTGGTGCGGGTGTGCCAGTGGTTGGCCAGCCGGCCGGTGGTGAGGGCCAGCGGAAACTCCGGCGTGAGCGCCTCCAGGGGCGGCTGGTCATCCACCGGATGAAACCGGGCGCGGCCGCTCGGCGTGGCGAAAAGCTTCTTGCGGTAGCAGCGCGCGACGCCGCGGCTGCGAGTGTCGGGACACGGCCATTGCACGGCGTGGCGTTGCAGGCGGCGGTAGCTGAGGCCGTCCATCTGCAGCAGCGGATGGCCGGAGCAACAGCGTTTGTGCTCCTCAAAAACGTCGGCCGCGCACGCATAGGAGAACTGTTCTTCGAAGCCGAGGAGGGCGGCGCAGCGGGCGGCGATTTCCCAATCCGGCCGCGCGTCGCCCGGTGGGGGCACGCACGGCTGCAAAAGGCTCACCCGGCGCTCGGAGTTCGTCATCGTGCCCTCGATTTCGAGGCTCAGCGCGCCCGGCAGGAGAACGTGCGCGAAGCGCGAGGTTTCGGTCGGGTGATAGCAATCCTGCACGACGAGCAACTCGGCGCGGCGCAGGGCGCGCTCGATTTGCCCGGCGTTGGGCATGGTGGCAAGCGGATTGCAGCCGGCAATCCAGAGCGCCTTCACTTGTCCGCTCTCCAGCGCCTCGAACATCCGCACGGCGTCGAGGCCCGGCTGGGACTGGAGGCGCGCGGCGGGCACGCCCCAGATGGCGGCGATTTCCGCGCGATGCGCGGCGTTGGTCACGTCGCGATAGCCGGGCAGCAGGCCGCACATGTAGCCGACTTCGCGCCCGCCCATGGCGTTGGGTTGGCCGGTGAGCGAGAAGGGACCGCTGCCTGGCCGGCCGATTTTTCCGGTCGCCAGGTGCAGGTTGATGAGGGCCAGGTTTTTGGCGACGCCACGGGCGCTTTGGTTCACGCCCATGGCCCACAAGCTCAAGGCTTCGGCTGAATGTCCGAACCAAAACGCGGCGCGATGAATGTCCAATTCGGCGACGCCGCAGACTTTCGCCGCCCGGGCGGGCGACCAGGCTTCGGCGGCGTCGCGCACGGCTGCCCAGCCTTCGGTGTGATCACGAATAAACCGCTCGCTGGTCCACCCCTGGGCAATGGTGACGTGCAGGAGCGCGTTCAGCAGCGCCACGTCGGTGCCGGGCCGGATGGCCAGGTGCAGATGCGCCGCCTGGGCGGTGGGCGTGCGGCGCGGGTCCACGACGATGATGCGGACGCGCTTGCGACCGGCGCGCTTTTTGATGCGTTGCCAGAGCACGGGATGGCATTCGGCCATGTTCGCGCCGACGATGAGGAAGCATTCGGCCAAATCGATGTCCTCGTAGCAGGCGGGCGGTCCGTCCGATCCAAAGGCCATTTTGTAGGCGCTGACGGCGCTGGCCATGCAGAGGCGGGAGTTGGCGTCGATGTTGTTCGTGCCGAGGGCGCCCTTGGCCAGTTTGTTGAAGACGTATTGGCTCTCGGTCGTGAGCTGGCCGGAGACGTAAAACGCGACGGCGCCGGGACCGTAGCGGCGGAGGATGGACCGGAGTTTCCCGGCGACGTGCGCCAACGCGGCGTCAAGTGTCACCGGGTTGAAGGGCTGCGAGGGCGCCGCGCGCATTTGAGCGGCCGTCAGACGGTTCGGCGTGGCGATGATCTGAGCGACTTGCGCGCCCTTGGGGCA
>CAYIIH010000008.1:0-53249 GCA_964363225.1 uncultured Verrucomicrobiota bacterium
TTTGCGGCGCTCTGCCGAGACGCCTACGATTGAGTTCATGGCCTCGAGGCGCGTTTGCAGAATCGTGGAAGCTGTCCGTGAGTCAGCGGATCGGAACGCAGCCTTCAGGCTGCAGAACGCTCTCTCTGCTATGGCGGCTTTCTGCAGCGTAAACGCTGCGTTCCTGAGCACCATGCGCTGGCTCAGCCGGCGGCTTCTTTCTCCGCTATTCTCTCCCGCGGTGGGGGAGAGCGAGAATCGCCGATCGTTGAACCGCACCTCCATCTTATTGCTTCTTAAGATTCAAATCGACTTTGGGCGCCTGCTCCTTGCCGACGGCCTGGCGCGCGGCATCGTAGAAGGCATACAGGTGCGTGTTGCTGGTCACATAAACGACGCCGTTCGCCACGATGGGCGTGGAGTAAACGGGCGCGCCGAGATTCGTCTCGCTCAGTATTTTCTTCTCCTTGCTGGCGGCAATGACAGCGAAATCGCCATCCTCATCGCCGAGGTACACCTTTCCGTCCGCCGCCAGGGTCGAACCCCATAGGTGAGCCTTCATATCATGCACCCAATACATTTTGCCCGTCTCTGCATCGAGACAATAAACGAAGCCGGAGAAGTCGCCGACGAACAGCAGGCCATCGGGCGTGATGGAGACAGTCGAGATGGTGCGATGAATGCCCTTGAAATCCCAGATGAGGCCCGTCTTGGTGATGTCGCCGGTCTTGGTCGCGTCAATACAGAGCAAGCGTCCCACCCCTTCGCCGTGCTCCGGGTCCTGCCCGGTGGCGACATAGACCCGGTTCTTCCAGAAAACGGGTGTGGCATTGACCTCGCTCGGCCCTTCGGCCGCCGGGTATTTGATCGGCTTGCCCTCCTTGACCTTGTACTCAGGCGGATTGCAGTCGAACCACCAGACCTTCTTGAGAAAGCTGCTGTCGCCTTCCGCGACCGGTTGCGCATCGAAGGCATAGCAAAAGCCATCGCCGGCCCCAAAGAAGACGAGTTGTTTGCCATTGGCCTGGCCGGTCGAGGGCGAACTCCATTGGCCGTGAAAAATGCGCGGCCCGATGTGAGCGTCATCTTCCCCCCGGAATTCGCCGGTCTTTTTGTTCAAGGCGATGAAGCTGGGCGACAGGGGTGACGGGACATTGGAATGCGTCCAGTCTTGTCCGTTGGAAGTGCAGGTATAAACGGTGTCTCCCACAATGACGACGGAGCAATTCGAGGCGTTATGGGGGAACACACCCAGTTCATCCATCATGTCATAGCGCCAGATGATGTCGGCGTCTTTGGGGCTGATTTCGGCCTTGGGTTTGCCCGGCCCGACGACATATTGGCCTTCATCGGTGAAGGGGCCGTCGTTGCCGTTGGCCAGGCCGTTCACATCCAGGCAGATCACTTCGCATCGGCTGGTCACCAAGTAAACACGGTCGCCTTCCACTGTCGGCGATGAGAGCACGCCGAGATTCTCCCAATCGTTTACTTTGCCCGAAGCCAGTTTTGGGACGACCAACTGCCAGAGAAATTCTCCGGTCCTTTCATCAAAGACCATCAGAATGCTGCGGTCTCCCTGTTGTTTTGGATCGCGCGGCGAATCGTTGTTGGTGCCGACGAAGACCTTGCCGCCGGCGACCGTGACATTCCCATAGCTTTGCGAGCCGAGCTTGGCGGCCCACTTCACGTTCTTGGCCGTGGCCAGATCGACTTCCTCGGTGCCGGCTTTCAATTTGCCGGGGTCAAATCGATCCGGCAGCCCTTGGGCGGGGGAATACATGTTGCGGCCGGGATCAGGGCCGCCCCATTGCGGCCAGTCCTGGGCGTGTCCCGACGCCGCCACGCCGATCCCAAATGCAACTGCCACTGTCTTAATCATTCTCGTAATCTTTCTCTTACTCCTTCCGTACCTAACCGATTGTGATTCTGTGCGGTAAGGCACCACCTCCTCATGCATCCTCGTGTCAGAATTGCTCCGAATCAAACCAACCAACATCGAAACCATGTCAGAGAGAGCGGCTTTGCCAGGATCAATGTCCGCATCAGTCAAAACCTTCTTGGCCACCAACACATCCAACGCAGCGGCGCATTCCAACGTCGAGCCACGCGCAATGTCGAAGAATCGGCAACGGTCATCCGCTGTGAATCGTCCGTTACCCTCGGCGATGTTAAGTGGAACGGAAGTGGACGCGCGATCCAATTGGCCGTGAACCGAAAGCTTTGGTGGCACGCGCTCCAAAAACTCGGTCAGCCACGTGATGAATGACAACGAACGTTGATAGACGTTCAGTTTTTCGTGATCGAAGCGAATCACTTTGGACTGCGTTGTGGTCATAGAATGAGAAGGGGCGGATTAAGAGAAAGAGTAAGAGTAAGAAATCAATTCGGCGTGACGCTCACGTTGTCGATATAGACGCGCATGTCTTGGGGAGAGAATCCAAACAGACCCGGCGAACCGCTTTCGTGCGCGTGTTGGTGGGGCACCTCCAGCGTCCAGGCCGGCGGTTCCGGTTCTTCCTTTTTCCAGGCCTTGGCCCGCACCAAGCCGGAACCATCGGGAGCCACATCCACCCGGGCTTTCAAACGATACCAGACATTGGGCACCCATTTGAAGTTGGGCGGGTCTTCCGCCGCCGGCACGCGCAGGCGTTCCAGGTTCGAATTGATTTCGAGTTTTTGTTCGTTGCCTTTGAGCACGATCAGATAACGCTGGTTGATCAGGCCGACATCGGACATTTTGCGCCGGTTGCCGTCGCTCATGACATCGGCTTCAATCGTGTAATCCTTCGTGACAGGGTTTCCAATGAACACGCTGGCCCGTTGGAAAAATCGGTTGTCGATGGTTTTCGTCAGGGCTTTGTTGCCGTCTTTTTCGCGCACCTCGAATTTGAGGCGCGCTCCGATCCAGGGCAGCGGCGGATAGGCAAAGAGCGTCGGCGGTTCCATGGCATTGGTCGTGGTTTCGCTCAACGTGAACGACTCAAAATCCTGCCGGATGGGAAGGTCCGGCAAAATGCGGCCCCGCATGTAGCCTTTCAATTCGCCCAGCTTCGCCTCAAAAGCGCCGGCGGAGGGAACCGGATCGGCAGCCGCCACCAGCTTGCCTTCAGCATTGAAAGCCGCTTTCATGCTGGCCCGAACCCTGGCGGTGGGCGGAATGTAAGCCGCCCATTTGACGGCCGTCAGGTCTTTGAACTCTTCCACCGTGAAACCATGGGCATCGAGCGTGCGCACCCGGAACTCTGCCGCCTGGCCGGGCCGGAGCAACACTTCCGACGGAATGATCTGCAATTGCGCGGGCGGGCCTGGCGCGGGCCATTTTTCGGGCGCTGGCGCGGCTGGCAGTCCGGGGTTGTTCCCCTTCTTGCCGAAGCAATAAAGACGGCGCGTGGTCTGCATATAGACCTTCCCATTGTAAGCCGTGGGCGTCCCAAGACAGCGCCCCTCCAGCGCGAGGTGCGCCAGGATTTGGCCTTCCGTTTCCGTCGGTTTGACAATGTAAAAAGCCCCCGTCGTTCCCGCCTCTCCGCCGGCTTCGGTTTTGCCGGCCGGATCGTCCAGCATCGGAACGTAAATCTTGCCGTCCGCGTAAAGCGGACAGGAATTGCGCTGTTCAATGCCGATCTTGAGCCGCCAAAGAATCTTGCCCTGATTGACATCCACGGAACAAAGGTCGCCCTTTTCAGTCACCACATAAATCCGGTCGCCGGCCAGGATGGGCGAGCTGGTGGAGGTGGAGAGATCAATGCTCCACAACTCCGCTTGCGAACGCTCGACAATGACCGGACCCGCCGCCGCACTGGGAGGCATCACATGCGGGATCTTCAAAGCGACCATCTGGCCGGGTTCATACGGCGTGCCGTAGATGGCGATAACCTTGTCGTTGTTGTGTACCAGAATGCTGGCGTTGATGCCCGCCTTGGCCATCGGAATGCGCCAGAGCGGGTCCCCGGTGCGCGCATTGAGGCACACCACGCTGCCATCGCCCGTCGTCGCGTACAGCACTCGCTTTCCGTCCAGCCAGCCAAGATACGGGAGCGAAAAGGAGTTGTCCTTGGGCTGGCCGGCCGGGCTGGAGGTCCAGACCAGATCGCCGGTCTTTTTGTCGAAGGCATAAAACCGGTCGCCCGCCGGGCCGTGCGTGCCCCAATTGGCCGTAATGCCGCGAGTGATGACCAGATCGCCATCGATGACCGGCGAGGCGGTGCGGCTGTTGGGAAAGGTCAACCGGCCGAAAGATTCCATCAGGGAATATTTCCAGAGCAGCTTTCCCTCATCCGTCAACGCGGCAAAAATGCCTTGCGTCCCCTGCATATAAACCTGGCCGGTCTCCGGATCGATGGACGGGCTGGACGTGGCATAGCGCATGTAAATGGTGTCGCTGAGAAAATCGCTGAAGGACTGGTCCCACAGTTTCTGTCCCGTTTCCGCGTCGAAGCAAGCCACGCCCTCCTTCAATTCAGGCCCCTGTCCCAGGTAGCCCATGATGTAGAGTCTTCCGTTGGCAATGACCGGGGTGGATGCGCCTGGAAAATCCGCTCTCCAAAGGGCGTCCTTGACCGCCAGTGTGTCCGGCAAACCTTTTTCCAGCGAGACGCCATTTTGCTGCGGACCTCGCCAACTGAGCCAGCCACGGGCCGGGGCGGCCGGAAGTTCCCGGCTCAAAAGGAACAGGCCACAAGCGCCCACGGCGCTCAATAGTAAACGTTTCATTGTTTGGGCTTCTAACGCAAAGTCTAACTAAAACCGTCCCGGGAAGGCGTACGCACCGAAATGTTGTCTTCCCAGAATGGCGACACTATTCTCCACCACAGAACAGATTGCAAACGAAATAATACTTACACGTATAATTTCTACTACCACTCGAAAGCGACTCATGCCGCCGCTTGAAAATTCTTCCGAAGCCAGTTCGCTCCCGCTGGATTCACCGGGCCGCCGCCGCCTGCCGCTCTTGCTGCGCCGCGCTTGGTACGGCTTGAACCAGGCCTTCCGCCGCCGCATTGCGCACACCGGCGTGACGCCCGACCAGTTCACCGTCCTGCGCACCTTGCTGGAGGGCGATTCCCAAGGGTTGACTCAGCGGGAATTGACCCTGCTGATGACGAGCGATCCCAACACCGTGGCTTCGTTGCTGGAGCGGATGGCAGCATCGGGACTCGTGGAATGTAAACCGCACGAGCAGGACCGGCGCGCCCATCGCATCCGCCTCCTGCCCGCCGGTGAGCGCAAGTACAAGGAAATCCGCCGAATCGCCCTCACGTTCCAAACGGAGATCCTGTCGGTCCTGCCCGAAGAAAAGCGGGAAGAATTTCTGGAGAACCTTGGCCGGGTCGCCGACGCTTGCCGGGAAGCGGCCGAGAAGGTCCCGAAACGAAAGAAGTGATCTGGTCCAATTCAGAATAAATTCCGCGAACCGATACTCTCTGCGCCCCAAGCAAACCAGCGTGCCCGAAATGCGCCAAGAATTTTTGGCCAGGAAGAAAGATTGATCGGCGGGCTTCGTTTCATTAGCCTCTCCGCACAACCTCCGGCAAGTCCGGCGCAACGTCCGGGCGGAGGACGATTCATGATGAATACAGCCCAATCCGGTCCGGCCACCTTGGTCCGGCACGAAAGCGACGCTCCCAAGGAACGCAGCACTTGCGGCTGGCGGCATTTGCTGATCAGCCGGCAGGACAAAGGCGCGAACATCGCCGCCTGGGCGCACGCCGTCGATATCGACGGCGCGCGCGCTCATTTTCATCAACGCAGCACGGAACTCTATTACGTGCTGGAAGGCGAAGGGACCGTGACCCTCGATGAAGTAGAACATCCGGTGCGCAAAGGTTCCATTGTCCACATCCCGCCCGGTGTGGTCCACAGCGCCACAGGCCGCGTGCGCGTGCTCGTCGTTGGCATTCCAGACATAGCCGAAGACGATTTGTTTTTTCCGGAGCAGAAAGCGCCATGAGATTTCGGGAAAACGACAAGATCAAGAGCATGAAGATCCGCGCCGATTGCAGCGTTGGCTGCCTGCCTGGCGCCCGGCGCGGGCAGGCCCCCAGCCAAGCGTATGCGTGTGAGGACACGCGACGATGCAACACCCTGCGATGAGTCTGCGCCAACCCTTCATCCTAAATCCGGCAGTTGAGAAACCACGGATGACACGGATCACACGGATGATAACCGCTTTCGCGAAGGGCGGGAGCCTCCTCCGCACTCACCCGCCGGGTGAAGGCGTGCTGCAACGCAACCTCTTCTTCATCCGTGTCATCCGTGAAATCCGTGGTTCCAACTGCTTTTTCTAGGTTCATGAGCCTGCCAATTCGCTGGGGCATCCTCGGAACCGGAATGATCGCCCGGCAATTCGCCGCCGGATTGAAAGCGTTGCCGGACGCCCAACTGGCAGCGATTGGCTCTCGCTCGCGCGAATCGGCCGTGTCGTTTGCCGGTCAATTCTCCGTTCCGCGCGCGCATGCCACTTACGAAGGGCTGGTAAACGATCCTGAGATTAACGTCGTTTACGTGGCGACGCCGCACTCTTGCCATAAGGAGAACACCCTCCTGGCCTTGGCTGCCGGCAAGGCCGTCCTTTGCGAAAAGCCCTTTGCCATCAATGCCACCGAAGCGGAGGAGGCCATCTGTTTTGCGCGGCATCAGCAACTCTTTCTGATGGAAGCTATGTGGACCCGCTTCTTTCCGCTCATGGAGAAATTGCGTGAGCTGTTGCGGTCCGGCGCAATTGGCGAGGCGCGTTTATTGACGGCGGACTTTGGTTTTCGCAGTGAAGTTCAGGAGGAAGAACGCTTGTTTGCGCCGGCTTGCGGCGGCGGCGCGTTGCTCGATGTCGGCGTCTATCCGGTCTCGCTCGCCTCGATGGTTTTTGGAGCGCCTCAGAGGATCGCCGGCCTGGCGTCGATGGGCCGAACCGGTGTCGATGAAGAGTCGGCCGTGCTCTTGGCTCACGCGGGCGGCCAGTTGGCGGTTCTGACTTCGGCCATCCGTGTGGAGACACCGCAGGAAGCCGTAATCATGGGCACGAACGGTCGCGTCCGCATTCACCGCCCGTGGTGGCGGCCCACCGCGCTCACTCTGACCCGCGACAGCGGGGAGGAGGAAACTCTGCAATTCCCGCCGGCTGCAAACGGTTACCAGTACGAAGCGGCTGCCGTGATGCAATGTCTTCGGGAGGGAAAGCTGGAAAGCGAAATCATGCCGCTGGCCGAGACGCTCTCGATCATGAAGACCCTTGATGCGATCCGCGCCCAATGGGGCTTGAAATATCCCATGGAATAATCCTCAGCGCCGCCGACTTTCTATGCCTCTGTGAATCGCGACGCCAACCCATCCACCGTCATGTTCCCCGCGATGGCGTCGTGGGGGATGAGCAGGTAGCGCCACTGCTTGCCGCCGTGCCGCCGGGCGTGGTCGGTGGCGTAGTTGCACCATTCCAGCGCGGCGGCTTTCTTGGCCAGGACTTCGGGGTTCTGCATCTGGTCTGCGCGCTTCGGTTCGGACAGGAACAGGCCCTTTTTCGTTTCGACAACGAAGTCCGGCTCGTAGGCTCGGTCCTTGTTGTAGTAAATCTGGAACTGGCCCCGCGCCGGCTTGAACCATTTCAGCACATCCCCGTCGTCTTCCAGGATGACGGCGAAGCGGCGCTCGCTGTCCACGTCGAACTTTTGGATTTCATAGAGGCATTTCGCAAAGCCGCCGAACAGGTAGCGTTTGATGTTCGTCGGGTCGGACAGCGTCATGCGGAACGGTTTGATTTCGTCCGTGGCGCTGGCGGTGTAGGCGTTGGCTTTCAGCGTCGAGAATCCTTTGCTCACCGTGGCCTTGTACCCGGAGGCCTTTTCCCAGCGGTGTTCCGGCAACTGCATCTGCGCATGGATGAGCGCGGCGAGTTGCTGCTGGTGGTATTGCAGCACGTTCAGGGAGTCCGCTTCGGACAGATAGCTGCGGAGATGCCGCACCACTTGGCCGGCGAGGTTGTAAAGCAAATCCGCGTGGTCGTCGTAGCAGATTTCGTCGAAATCAATCAACGCCCGGACAAGGTAGTCTTCCGGGCGGGCTTCTTTCACCTGCCCGGCGAGGTTTTGCAGGAACTCCTGCTTGGCCGTGCGCCAGTGCTGAATCAGCAACTCGCGGCTGACCGGTTGCAGGTGGATGCAGGAACAATCCACCGGGAAGGAATTGAAGCCACTGGTCACGTCTCCGGTCGGGACAACGACGATGCGCGGAATGTCAATCGTCTGGGAGATGACATGGTCGGTGGTTTTAGCGACGATGGCGGGAATGTCCGGCTTGGCGAGGATTCCGGTCATTTCAGTTTGAGCGGGCGCCACGTACGCCGCAGCGACTTCCTGGAGGATAGCTGCCTGGACCTCCGCCTTTTGCAGGTAGTTCACCTGCGGCAGCGTCTCGCGCTGCTGGATGGCCTTGAGTGCAAGTTCGGCAATCTTGCGCTCCTGTTCGGTGGCGAACAGTGGCTGCGGCGCTTTCGCCGGGCTCTCGCTTGCCTGTGCCGGCAGGGGCGCAGCCAGCATTGCCAGGATGGTCGGCTGGGCGATGACCGTCCTGGTTGGCTGCAAATCCGTGGCCGGGTCGAGGATGACCTGGGTAAGCCGCACGGGGGAGTCCGGCTTGTTCGCCTCGTCCACGATTTCCTGAAAGCGGTCGTGCGCGACGATGTTGAGCCGGTCCACCGCGGTAACACCTGTGCGGACGCCGTAAGGCAACCGCAAGCCGCGCCCGATGGATTGCTCGATCAGGATGCGCGCCTTGGCGGCGCGCAAGGGAACGATGGTGTAAAGGTTGTTCACGTCCCAGCCCTCTTTGAGCATGTTGACGTGAATGACGATTTCCGTGGCCTCGGCGGGGTCTTCAACTCTGAGAAGCTTTTCAATCATCGCCTCTTCCTGCGCGCCGGTCTGGCTGGAATCCACCTGGAGGACGCGGCCTTTGTAGCGGCTCTCGAAGAACTTGTCGGACTCAATCAAGTCAAGCAACTCCTTGGCGTGCGTGGTGTCGCGGGCGATGACCAGCACGAAGGGCTTTACCCGGCGACAGTCGTTTTGCCGGGCGTAGGTTTCCAACTCGACTTTGGTGGCCTCGTGGAGGCGGATGCCGTCCTCCAGTTTGATGCGTTCTATCTGCGGTGGCGTGAATTGGCACGCGTCGAAGTTGCGTTGCGTGACGACTGCCGGTTCCTTGACGAAGCCGTCGGTCATGGCCCGCGCCAGCGGGTAATCATAGACGACGTTCTTGAACGGCAGCGCGCCTTGGTTGGTTTCCACGAATGGAGTCGCCGTGAGTTCCAACCCCAGCTTGGGCTTCAATTCATTGATAGCGCGGATGCCGGCGGAAGCGCGGTAGCGGTGTGATTCGTCCATCAACATTACGAGGTCGGGCAGACCGGCGAGGTAATCGAAATAGCTCTGGCCGATGTATTCGGAGAGGCGTTGGATGCGGGGCAACTTTCCGCCGCGCACTTCGGCGTTGATTTTCGAGATGTTGAAAATGTTGATGCGGACGCGGGTGAATTCCGCGAAGCCGCCCGCCCGCTGATCGTAGTTGTCGCCGGTAATGATTTCCGGCGGCTCGGTGGCGAACTCCGCGATGCCTTTGAAGACGTACTTCGGATGATTGCGCTCTTCAAATTCCCGCCGGAGTTTGTCGTAAATGGTCAGGTTGGGCGCGAGAACGAAGAAATTGTTAATGCCGTGCGCCAGGTGCAGGTAGGAAATGAAGGCGCCCATGAGCCGCGTTTTGCCGACGCCCGTTGCGAGGGCGAAGCAGACGGAAAGAAACTCGCGCTCAAAGTCGGTGACTTTGGGGAACTCGGATTTGATGGCCGCGAGGGCGGCGGCAACATCCGGCGCCTTGGTGAATGGAACGATTTCCGTGATGCGGTCAAGGATTTCGAGGGAGTCGCGTTGCGGCGAGCGCAAACTCATGCGGCCGGCAATGGCGTTGACGTGGCGGTTCATGGTGCGGCCTCCAGTTCGGCAAAGAGATCCTGCTGGCCGGGTTTGGGCGGCGCTTTGGGCAGGTTTTCGATTTTCAGGCTGTAGTCGTCATGACCCCACTCGCACTTGGCGAGGACGGCCTTAGGAATTTTTTTGATTTCCAGGTGTGGGTAGCTCTCCGGTTTGCCGCGAAACGCGCCGCAACATATCAGCAACGCCCGGCCTGGCCCGACTTCATCATTCAGTTGCGTCAACTGCTCGCGGGTCAAATGTTGGGTGGTCACGTAGATGAAGCTTTTTTCAGAAGAATGGCCGTGCTGCCAGTAGAGTGTTTCGCTGGGGGCGCAGGTGTAGCCCTCCAATTTGCAGATGGCCTCGGCGAGCATGGCGGCGTTGAACTCCTTGTTGATGACCAGATTGCCCCATTTGTCCGTTTTCAGGAGCGACGGGGCGAGCCGGTAGTAGCGGAAGCCGCCGCCGCCTTTCCAACCGACGGCACCCGTAATGCCGCCCGGGTCCGTACCATCAACGACCTTCTTCATGCGCGGGATAATGTGTGTGTGGCAGTGTTCACCAAGCTCGACCATTATCCAGCGGCGGCCCATCTTGTGCGCCACCGCGCCGGCAGTGCCAGAGCCGGCGAAGGAATCCAAAACCCAGTCTCCGGGGTTGGTGGCAATATGAAGGAGCTGCGCCAGCAGTTCTTCAGGTTTTGGACTGTCAAAGCCGCTTCCGCCAAACAATGTGTTCGAATGGCGCTTGGCCGTATCGTTAGTCCCGACAGCATCCGCATACCAAATGGTTTCCGGGGTTAGCCCAGACTCCTCGCCTTCTCGCAGAAATTTCTTCTGCCGAGGGACGTTGTTGCCAGTGGGACCAAAGTAGATACGTCCTTCAGTGATCAACTCCTGCAAGCGTTCATGGGTGAAGCGCCAACAATTCCCAGCCGGTGGATCTAGACGACGGCCGCTGGGAGTTGTGATTGTGTAAAATTGTGCGGCTGTTCCGTGCCCGGCCTGTGCAGTGATTGCAACCGATTGCCATGGCCCTCGCGCATCATTGTCTGGATTGCGATAGCGCTCCATCACCTCCTGGTTCAGAGGTATGGGATTTCTCACCTCCTCGAATATGGCACGCTCGCGCGCGTAGACTACGACGTAATCGTGTTTGAAGGAGAATACCCTTCGATTCTCTCTGCTCTTCCTTTTCTCCCAGATAACGGTTGCGACAAAATTTGACCGCCCAAACACTTCATCCAGGAGCACTCGTAAATAGGGCTGCTCGTTGTCGTCGATGCTGACCCAAAGCGAGCCATCTTCGCGGAGTAAATTTCGGAGCAACTCAAGCCGGTCCCGCATCAAGGAGAGCCAGAGTGAGTGCTCAACCCCGTCATCGTAATGCTCGAACGCACTGCCCGTGTTGTACGGCGGGTCGATGTAAATGCACTTGATGGTCCCGCTGAATTCCTGCTCCAGGGCTTTGAGAGCAAGCAGATTGTCGCCGTGGATGAGCTTGTTGTCGAAGATGTCCTTGGCGGTAACGCGGTGCGGGGCGTGATAGGATTTCTCCAGGTCTTGGAGGAGGATACGCGGCTCCAACCGGGGCCGATTCTCCTTCCCGATCCAGGTGAGTTCCAGTTTTTGCTTGGTTGCCATCAGTGCGGGTGTCTTAAAAAGGAACGTCGTCCACTATCTGAGCGGGAGTAGTGCTGGGCGGAAGTGGCGGCGGATTCAGGGCAAGGTGCCTGCGAATACAAAAGAGGATGAACGCGCCAGACAGGTGAAGGCATAACTCGGCGAGTTCTCGCGAGACAGCCACCACTTGCTGGCCTTGGCCGTGGCCTGCGAGTGTGTTTCGCAGGAACGGTAGAGCCTGAAGCACCTTGGTCTCGAAGGGCCTGCGGAGGTCCTTGGGCAGGGCGTCAAGGATGCCCGCCTTGCCCAATGCCTTTATCAAGTCATCTGCCGACCCGCCGTCCTTGCCGAGGATGGTTTTCATGACGCTCTCGAACGCTTTGCAGGAATTGAGAATGCTTCCCTTGAAATCGCTGGCGGCGAAATCGTTCCGAGCCTCGACAAACTCCTGCATGGCCCCCAGGTGGCCTTCCGTTTTCAGGAGCTCATGCACTTGCGCTTGCACCCTTTCTTCGAGGAACTTTGAGTCAACTTGGAAGAAGCTGCGTTCGCAGAAGCACCAAGGGAAGGTCTCTTCCTCGAACACCTCGTTGAGTTCCTGCTGAAAAGAGCGTTGCCTGTCTGGGGGCAACTCGTCATACCAAAGTTGAATCACGTCGAAAACCTGGGCCGGATCACCTCCAGCAACAAAGCCTTTGAGGTTAACTTTCATCTCGCGGCCCGTTGCTCCATCGGCCGTCAAATGATCAAGCCCATATAACCGATGCAATTGGGGAAGGATTTCGGTTGCAATGTCTGAATTATCAATCCATCGGTCGTTGGGATCCCGTTGCACGCCCAGCGGGTCGTTGTAGTCGGTCAACAGTTGCCAGACGCGGCTACGCAGTCTGTTCGACAGACTTACTATCAGGCGTTTCTCTGCAATGGCCTTTTGGTGCAGCTTCGAAAATGTCATGGGAGGGCGTCGGCTCATGAGTAGTTGTGCCATTTTCCCAACCGGTCCTGGTCTGTCATCTGGTGCGCCGCGTAACACGCCTCCTCTGGGTCTTGGAGCAGGATACGCGGCACCAGGCGGGGCCGGTTCTCCTTCCCAATCCACGTCAATTCAAGTTTCGGTTTCGTGGACATGGCAATTTAACCGCAAAGAGCACAGAGAGCGCAAAAAGGGAGGAGGGACAGGGTTTCATTTCTCTGCGTCCTTTGCGGTCTCTTTGCGGTTAATGGAACCGGGCCGAAACCCGCCAGGCTGCGGATGGCAGTAATGAAATGGGCGAAGCTGCGGGAACGGGGATTATCCAGCGCCAGGTGCGGTCCGATGGCCCGCGATCCGCCTATTTTCTGATAGGACGGGGCCAGCTGCGACAAAACACGGGATGGGGACTGCAGCTTGTCCGGCTCCTGATAGCGACGCTTGTTTTGGAGACGCCTCAGCCCCTTTTGGTCCAAAGCTGCCTCCACCGCTGCCAAGTCCGCCCAATACCAACTCTCCAACTCGCGGCAGGCGATTCGGACGATGGCCTTGGGACGGCCGGCTTCCAGGCACTTCTGACGGAGGCCATGCTTGACGGTTTTGCAGTCGGCTGAGTCCTGGTCCCGGAGCACAACAAAGCGCGCCTGCGGGTTGCGGTAGCCGCGCATCCGGCGGACCAGTTGCTTTTCGAGGTCTTGCTTGCCTTCAAAAACCACGCAGCGGAACGAGGTTTCCGGCGGGAGCACCCGCGGAAGCATGGTTTTCAGCAAGGCCTCCGCCGACGGTTCTTCGAGGAAGAAGACAATCTCGCTCATTGGGGATGCGCGCCGGTGAAGAATCCTTGTTTCCAGAGATAGCCCAACTGGTCGCCAGCGGCCATGTAGTCGGCAACCTGTTGATCATCGCGCGCGCGGCGAATGGCGCTGTAGCCCTGTTCCTTCACGAGCCAAAAGACCTCGTCCAACTGGGCGGCGTTCAGGAAATCGGGTGAGTGGGTTGAGACAAAAACTTGCCCGCCACGACTGGCGTAGCTGCGGAATTCCTCGGCGAGTTCCCCCAGCAGTTTGGGGTAGAGTTGATTCTCCGGTTCCTCCACACACAGCAATGGGTGCGGCTTCGGGTCGTGGAGGAGAACCAGGTACGCGAACATCTTGATGGTCCCATCCGAAACATGACGAGCCAGGAAGGGGTCTTCGAAGGCCCCATCCTGAAAGCGCAGGAGCACCCGGCCTTCTTCGGTCGTCTTGGCATCGACTTTGGCAATGCCGGGAACACGCCGCTTGAGCGTCTCAATAATCCGGTCGAAAATGGGCCGGTGATGATTGTATAGATACTCGGTCACCAGGGAGAGGTTTTCTCCCTCCCGGGAGAGGTGCTCGGCATACCCCGCCTCCTGTTCCGGTCGCGCGCGCTGGATGTGAAAGTCGGAAATGTGCCAATTCTCAATCAAGTCGCCCAGGGCCTTGCTGGCTGGAAACTTCTCGAACTGGGCCAGCCCTTTGACAGCCAGAATATCGGGCGACTTCAGGGTATGTTCCTCCCTTTTCAGATCGGCCTCATCAGTGACTTTGTCGGGCTCGTTGGTCACGGCTTTGCCTGTACCTCGCGAGAAATCCAAAAAATGCCACGGGCGCCCCTTGCTGCCGCGCCGGTATTTGAGGATTTCGTGTTCAACGATCGGGCGGCCTTTGTCTTCGGAAATGGCCAGAAAGTACGTGACAAGAGGGGAATCAGCTTTTTCCCTAAACTTGATTTCGATTTCAATTGGACCTTTGGCGTTTCGGCTGCGGACCTCGGCAAAACCCCGGCTCCCGCCGAGCTTTGTCAGGGCTACATGCACGTTGTCAGTCAGGGCGTCCTTTAAGAATCCGAACACGCTGAACAAAGTCGATTTGCCTGTGCCGTTGGCGCCGACAAGGATGCACATTCCGGGGATGTCGCGCATCTCAGTGTCCTGAAAGGCTTTGAAATTCTTGAGTCTGATCGAGTCGATTTTCATATCATTTCGTCATCGTTGCTACGCATTTAACCACAAAACCAGCAATGAGCGCAGAGAAAAGAGGAAGCAGATATTGGGCGCCGCTCTGCATTCTTCGCGGTCAATTCTTCGGGCTATCATTCGATTTTCCAGCGAATCGTGCACAACTTGGTTCGGTTGACGGTCTGTTTCAACCGTGCCTCCACTTCGGTCAGGAGCGCGTCTTTGCGGGCGTCCACGGCGTCCTGGGCCTCGACGAGGCCCCGGCGTTTTTCGGAGCGCCGGGCTTCGAGTTCTTTGACGCGCTTGTGGAGGGCAACCTTCGTTTCGAGGCTGGCGGCGAGCTGCGCCTCGCGCTTGGTGTCTTTGATTTCGCGGTCGATTTCCTTCAGCTCGTGTTCGAGGCTTTCCTTCAAGTCGCCCGCCCAGCCTTCGAGCTTTTCCATTTCCAACTCGAAAAAGCGGCCGTTCTTTTCGCTGAGCGCGGCGAGGATGGTTTGCTGCTGCCGGGCGAACTGCGCTTCCAGGCGCGGGCGAACGGTGCCGTTCGCGGCCAGATTCAACTGCGGGGTTTCCGTGCCGGCCAGAGAGAACATGCGCTGGCACTGGTCGGGGTCGAGGTCCTGGCCGCCGTCCGTGAGGCCGGCGAACAGCAGCCAGTCTTCGGTGTCGAACGACGAAACCGTGAGGCTGGCGAGACAAAGCCACCCGGCCTTGCCGACGAGCGATTCCAGGATGGTGATGGTCTTGCCGGAGTCGGTGTAGCTGAACGCGAGCTCGGCGGGCGCGGGGGCAAGCGCCTTGCATTGCTGAATGATGCGCTGGGCCAGCGGATGGCCCACGCGGTAGAGGTTGGCGTCTTCCACGTTCCGGCCGCTGCGGTAGGGGCCGGGGTGGATGTTTTCCTCCGGGAACGGATTGCGCGTGAGAATGAAGGCATTCTTGCCGTCCTCGAACTGGGCGTAGGGCTTGAGGTAGTAGCGGGTGAGTTGCCAAAGCCAGTTGTCGAACCGCGTGAGGTAATCGCTGCTCTCGCGATCCTTGATTTTCAGCTTCTCGTGAACTTCCTCGTCGAAATTCTCCAGCAGCTTTTGGCGGGTCTGCTGCATGGTTTCGTCAATCTGTTGTTCTAACTCCTTTTGCAGCGCGTTGAAATTGAACTCGATTTGCTCCGGGGTGCGGCAGGTCTGGTAAATCTGGACGATGCGCTTCTCGAAATCCACGCCTGACTCGATGGCGCCCAAAACTTCATCGCTTGCGCCAAAGACGCCGCTGAATAGTCTGAACTTCTCGTCGAGCAACTGATAGACGCGCTGGTCGGCGGCGTTGGCCTTGTTGAGAAAATTCACCACCACCACGTCACACTTCTGGCCGTAGCGGTGGCAGCGGCCAATGCGCTGCTCGATGCGCTGCGGATTCCACGGCAAGTCGTAGTTCGCGACCAGGGAACAGAACTGGAGGTTGATGCCCTCGGCGGCGGCTTCCGTGGCGACCATGACGATGGCCTCGTCCCGGAAGTAATCCACCAGCGCGGCGCGCATGTTGGCACTGGGCGAACCGGTCACGCGGTCGGTGCCGTCGTGCTTCCTGAGCCAGGCGCGGTAAATCTCCTTCGACTTGGCGTCGGTGTTTGAGCCGTTGAACAGGACAATGCGTCCGGCGTATTCGGTCTGTTCGAGCAGGGCGCGCAAGTACTCCTGGGTGCGGGTGGATTCGGTGAAGATGATGGCCTTCTTCTGCGCGCCCTTTTCCGTGGCGGCGGCGAAACCACGTTTCAAGGCGGTGAGCAGGACTTCGCCCTTGGAATTCTTGATGATGGACCGGGCGAGCGATTGGAATTGCTTGAGCGCCTTGACCTCCTCGCCCATTTGTGCCAGTTCCTCTGGCGTGTATCGCCGCTGCTCGGGCGGGGGCGGCTCGTCGTCGGTCCATTCCTCCTCGGTTTGGTCAATGGCTTCGTAGTCGGGGGCGATTTCCTCCGGATTGAGTTCCGCCTGGGCCTGCTCGGCGGCGATGGTTTCGAGTTTGGCCGAAAGGGCGCCGAGTGTGGCGGAAATGGCGTAGGTGGACGAGGCCAGGAGCTTGCGGAGAATGAGCGTCATCAACTGGCGCTGGCTGGGGGGCAAGGCGAAGAGGTTTGGGCGTTGCAGGTAATCGGAAACGAGGTCGTAGAGCTTCTGTTCCTCGGATGTGGGGTAGAATTCCTGCACGATGGCCTTGCGGTTCGTGTAGGGGACGTATTCGAGGACCTGCCGGCGGAGCGTGCGCTGGCAGATGGGTTTCATCCGGGCCTTGAGTTCGGCGAAGTCCTTCGGGCCGGTTGCGTTGGCGAACTGCGATTTGAAGCTCTTGAGGTCGCCAAAGGTGTAGTCGTCAATGATGCTGACCAGGCCGTAAAGCTCCATGAGCGAGTTTTGCAGCGGCGTGGCGGTGAGCAGAACCTTCGGGAACGGGGCGACCGCGTTTTTGAGGGCGTTGGCGATACGGTTGGCCGGCTTGTACACGTTCCGCAGGCGGTGGGCCTCATCAATGATAATAAGGTCCCAGCGGACCTGCTGAATGTAAACGTCTTTCGAGCGGGCGAAGTGGTAGGAGCAAATGACGATTTCCGGCTGATTGAACGGGTTCAGGTTGCCCCGGCGGATTTGCTCGTTGAACGTGCGCGTTTCCAGGATGGCGGACGGCAGGAAGAACTTGTCGGTCAACTCCTGGTTCCATTGCTTGCGGAGGTTGGCCGGGACGATGACCAGAAGTTTGCGCTTCCGCTCGGCCCATTTCTGCGAAAGGAGGATCCCGGCTTCGATGGTCTTTCCCAAGCCAACCTCGTCTGCGAGGAGGGCACCCTTGGAGAGCGGGGAACGGAACGCGAACAGGGCGGCATCAATCTGGTGGGGGTTCAGGTCAACCTGAGCGTCGGCGAGGGTGGCGGCCAGTTTTTGGATACTGTCGGACGGGCAGCGCTTGGTAAGCTCATGGGCGAAGTACTTGGCATGGAAGGCTGTGCTCATTTGACAACAAGCGTCAAATCCTCCGCTTTGCGCTGAGCGCTTTCTCCCGGATGACGGCAAGCGGCAGGTCGAGCGGCTGAAACCGATTCCGTGGAAGCGGTCTCCGCAACGTGCCGTCTGCCTTGTGCTCTTTGCTTCGCATTTCGCCTTTGCTAGTGTGGATTGCTCGAGAAGTGTAGCGCGGCGCGTGAAGACTGCACGCCAAAAAGCCGGGTGAACGCGGCACATCACCATTTCCCTTCGCGACCGCAATGCCTCCGTGCGCCAGGCAGTTCGCGATGATGACCGCACACTGATGGTGGCGGCTTTGTCGTGCTGGGAGAAATTCAGATTACGTCCACAACTGCCGGTCCAGCGTACGGTACTGGACCGCTTCGGAGATGTGGTCGGCGATGATCCCGGATGAATCTGCCAGGTCAGCAATGGTCCGCGCGACCTTGAGAATGCGGTCGTAAGCTCGGGCGCTGAGTTTCAAATCGTTCATGGCATACTTGAGCATCTCCAGCGTGGCCGCATCCAGCGCGCAATGCGCCTTCAACTCGCGGCTGCCCATCCGCGCGTTGCAGGTGATGCGCGGCTTATCGGCAAATCGTGCCTGCTGCCGCCGGCGGGCGGCGATGACCCGCTCGCGAATTTGGCTCGATGTTTCGCCGGTCCGTTCGCTGGTAATTTCCTGAAACTTGACCGCCGGCACTTCGACATGCAGATCGATGCGATCCAACAACGGGCCGGAGATGCGCCCCAGGTAATTCTGGATTTCCCGGGGCGAACTGCGCGATTCCCCCGGCATTTTGCCGTCCGGGGTCGGGTTCATCGCCGCAATGAGCATGAATTGGGAGGGAAACGTCATCGTGCCCGCCGCGCGCGAGATGGTGACGCGGCCGTCCTCCAGCGGTTGGCGGAGCGTTTCGAGGACGTTGCGTTTGAATTCCGGGAGTTCGTCCAGGAACAACACGCCATGATGCGCGATAGAAATTTCGCCAGGGGTCGGATTGATATTGCCTCCCAGCAAGCCGGCGTCGCTGACGGTGTGGTGCGGCGCGCGAAAGGGCCGGCGGGTAACCAGCGCCTGACCGGAGGCAAGCAAGCCGACGATGCTGTGAATCTTGGTTGTTTCCAGCGCCTCTTCCAAAGTAAGCGGCGGCAAAATCGTGGCCAGCCGCTTGGCCAGCATCGACTTTCCCGTGCCCGGCGGGCCGATCAAGAGAGCGTTGTGTCCGCCGGCCGCGGCAATTTCGAGCGCGCGCTTGACCGATTCCTGGCCTTTGACCTCGGCAAAATCAAGGTCGTCTTCCGGCGCCTGTTCAAAGACGCTGGACAGGTCCACTTTCGTCGGGCGAATTTTCACTTCGCCTTCGAGGAAGCCGACCGCTTCCCGCAAGTTTTGGATCGGAAAGACTTGCAGCCCCGCCACCACCGCCGCTTCCGGCGCGTTCTCCGCCGGAACGAGCACGCCGACTTTGCCCTCGGCGCGCGCCCGAAGGGCGATGGGCAAAACCCCTTTGACGGGCCGCACCGCGCCGGTCAGCGCCAACTCTCCCACCACGACGAAGTTTTCGAGTTGATCGCTGACCAATTGTTCGCTGGCGGCCAGCATGCCAATGGCAATGGGAAGATCAAAGCTGGGTCCTTCCTTCTTCACGTCGGCGGGGGCCAGATTGATGGTCGTGCGGCCCATGGGAAATTTAAAGCCGGAATTGCCCAGGGCCGTGCTGACGCGATCGCGCGATTCCTTCACGGCCGCATCAGGCAAACCGACGATGACGATGAGTGTGTCACCCCACCCCGCGTTGACTTCGACCTCGACAGGATAGGCCTCGATCCCGTTGACGGCCGCCGAACAGACCTTGGCTAACATGGCGTGATTGTATGGACCAACTTGAGTGGGACTGCAACCTAGTTTTTTTTGGCTGGCCGCCGAAACATTTTCGACCAGCGAGTGTCCAATCAAAAACATTCTCCTCGTCCATCATCTTTCGTGAATCCGGGCATTGGCTATCTTTGTGTCAACGTGCGGTTTTGTTGCCGGCCGGGGCTGACGGAGTTTGAGATTTGAAACCGGGGCACATCTCGGCGCCGACGGCTCTCGCCATCCTGGCTGAAACCAGCTATCATCCGGTTGCAATGCGCATTGGATCGCTGACCTTGAAATCGAACTTGTTCCTGTCGCCTCTGGCCGGCTACACGAACCTGCCTTTTCGCCTCACCGTGCGGGAACTGGGCGGCTTGGACCTGGCGACGACGGATCTGGTCAATGCCCGATCGCTGCTGGAAAAGAACCCGAAAGCTTTAAAGCTGATTGAGACTAACTCGGCTGACCGGCCCCTGGCCGTGCAACTCTTCGGTTCCGTCCCGGAGGAAATGCGGGACGCCGCTTCCTATCTCGAGTCGCTGGGCATTTCGGCCGTCGATATCAACATGGGTTGTCCCGTCCGCAAAGTCTGCCGTGTCGGCGGCGGCTCCGCCATGATGACCGAATTGGACAAGACCGCCCGCCTCGTCCACGGAATGGTGGAGGCGGTCAAAATCCCCATCACCGCCAAGATGCGCCTCGGCTGGGACGACGACAATCTGACAGCGCCCGACCTGGCTCGCGCGCTGGAGGAGGCGGGCCTCAGCGCCATTTTCGTTCATGGGCGGACACGCGAGCAAGGGTTTGCCGGCGCGGTCAATCTGGCGGGCATTCGCGCGGTCGTGCAAGCCGTCAAAAGCATCCCGGTCGTTGGGAATGGAGACGTGATCACGCCCCAGGCTGCGGAAAAAATGTTGGAAGTAACGGGCTGCGCGGGCGTCAGCATTGGCCGCGGCGCCTTTTATAATCCGTGGATTTTCTCGCACACTTCCCATTATTTGCTCACCGGGGAGTTGCCGCCCGAACCGAGTTTCGAGGAGCGGGTGCGCGTTCTGTGCCGGCACCTGGACTTGATGATCGAGGTTTTTGGCGAGCAGCACGGCTGCCGGATGTTCCGCAAAGTGGCCCCGTGGTATGCGAAACGCTTCGGCCCCGCCAATGTCTTTAACAAGAAGGTGGTGACGCTGGCCAGCCGCGCCCAGTTTTTTGAAATCCTGGCCGAGTACGTCCGCTGGCGCGAACAGTTCCTGGATGCGACAGGGAAATTGAAGCCTAACTACGCGCCGCCGCCGCTGGTCGCTTCCTTCATGCAAGAACCCTCGGCGGCCCAGCGCGATCAAGTTCCCGTGCCGAAAGGCCCCGTGGAGGTTTGGTGAGACAGCGCACGGGGCGCACGCGCTATGAACCTTAAGTCCCTGAGTTTAAACCACGAAACACACGAAAACAGAACAGCTTAGGCAAAGGCTCTTTCTCACCTGCGGGGTGAATGATCCGCTGGTTCCAAGTAGTTCCCATTTCGTGTTATTCCCGTATTTCGTGGTTGCAGGTGCTTTTTCCAGGTTAAAAGGGCTGAATCGTTCAACATTCAACAGAGTGGCGCGTCCCTGCGCGCAAAGGTTGGCTAGGGACGACCAACGCTACACCATGCGCGCAGAATTCAGGTTAAGGGTCCAGCGAGAATCTGGACCAATTAAGGCCGCGTTTGGCGGCGTAGCTGGACAACACTTTTTCGTGCTCAATCAAAACGGTGCGCACCACGCTTGAATCGTCGGCATGGCCAAACTCGGGCACCGAATCGGGAATCAAGTCAAACTGGCGATGAGCATAGACCAAAGCGAACACGGCGCTGGCCAAGGTGAAATAAGGCAGGTCATCTGACACGCCCTCGGCGACATCCTCCACCACCTCGGCCAGGAATTCCAGTTGATCCGCCAAGTGCGGATATTCGGGGGCGTTGATCTGGGCAAACTCAACTTTCAGCATCGGCAGCTTCTTATGAACCCCTTTCAGAATCTGCGGAGTAATCCGGGCCGCGCCGCGATGGACAAACTTTGCTATCTCTGACATGAAGCGAGTCTGGCCTAAAGCCAAGAAGAAAACAAGGCAGTTCTGGACAGTTCCAGACTTCCTTTGGTTTCCATTACTTGGCGGGTGGCGGTTTTGCGCCCGGCGCATCGGCGGTCATCAAGTCCACCGGCGTTTCCTGGTCGGCGGGCGTGCCTTTGTTTTGGATCATTTGCAGCGCGTATTGAATGCCGAACACCGCCAATTGATCGGCATGTTGATCGACCGTGGCCAGGATTTTGCCTTCCTTGAGCAACTGCTGGACGGCCGATATGTTGTCGTAGCCAATCACCAAAACCTGGTCCGTCTTTCCGGCGGCGCGCAACGCGGCCACCGCGCCCAGCGCCATGCTGTCGTTGGCACAAAGCACCGCTTTGAGGCCGGGATGCTCCGTGATGAGGGCGGCGACGACCTGGTTGGCTTTGTCGGTCTCCCAATAGCCGGATTGCGAGCTGACCACCTTCATCCCGCCGGCCTTCATCGCATCTTCAAACCCGAGTTTGCGTTGGACGGCATTGAACGCGTTGGGAGCGCCTTCGATGATCGCCACCGGGTCGCCGGGCTTGAGCCGCTTGGCCAGATACTCGCCGACCAGTCTGGAACCTTTGCGGTTGTCGGGGCCGACGAAGGGGAATCTGGCCTGTTTATCGGCCAGCACGGCAGCGTCGAATCGGTTGTCGATGTTCACCACCATGATGCCGGCCTCCTGCGCTTTCGCGCAGACCGAGACGACGGCCTTGGAATCGGCCGGCGCGATGACGATGGCGTTCACTTTTTGGGCCATCATCTGCTCGACCAGATCAATCTGCCGGGCCACGTCCAGCTCGTCTTTGATGCCGTTGGCCAGAAGGTCGTACTCGGCGGCATGGGCTTTTTGGTGGGCGCGCGCGCCGTTCTCCATGGTCAGGAAAAACTCGTTGGCGAGCGATTTCATGACCAGGGCAATGCGGGGTTTGCCGGGGCTTTTGGGTTGGCAGCCGGTCAAGACGCACCCCAGCGCCAGCACGCCGAGAGCGAGGGAGGGAATCGGGAAAACAATTCGATTTTTCATAATAAACACAACACCGAACAGCGCCGTTGAGCGGCTCTGAACATGACGCTACGGTTTGCATGAAACTTCAAGAGCAAATACGGCTGCACCAGCCGGCGAGACCTTCTTTGAGTTGTGCCCGCAGGACAACAGAGCCAGCCGGCAGGCGACAAGACAGGGCGCATGGCCGATGCTGACTGTGCTGGACGGCAACCAGGATTCTGCTGGCTCAAGCGGCCGCTCTTTGGAATAATTGCTCCATGAAAATGTCCTTGGCTCCAGTCTGACCGAAAAACTCTTCATTCCCACCAACCATGGCCAAAAACGACTACTTGACGGCGCCGCTCAAAACCACCGGCATGCCTCCCGGTGTTCCGTACATCATCGGAAACGAAGCGGCCGAACGCTTCAGCTTCTACGGCATGAACTCCATTCTCGTGGTTTTCATGACGAAATACATGCTGGACGCGAGCGGCAAGTCCGACCTGATGACGGAGGCCCAGGCTGAAACCTGGTACCACACTTTTTTCACCTGGGTTTATCTGCTCCCCATCCTGGGCGCAGTGCTGGCCGATGCGGTTTGGGGCAAGTACCGCACGATCTTTTGGGTCTCCATCATTTATTGCCTCGGACACTTCGCGCTGGCGCTTGATCATACCCGGTTCGGACTGCTGGTTGGCATGGGCCTGATTGCGGTTGGGGCTGGGGGGATCAAGCCTTGCGTGTCGGCCAACGTCGGCGATCAATTCGGCGCTTCCAATCAACACTTGCTGACGAGGGTCTTCAGTTGGTTCTACTTTTCGATCAACTTCGGCTCGGCGTTCTCCACCATGCTCATTCCAGAATTGCTGGACCGCTTTGGCCCGGCGCTGGCCTTTGGCACGCCGGGCGTCTTCATGTTCCTCGCCACCGTCGTTTTTTGGTTCGGTCGGAAGAAATTTGTCCACATTCCGCCGGCGGGGCTGACCAATTACTTCAAAGGTTTCTGCAACCTGGCGGCGCTGAAAATCATCGGCAACCTCCTCATCCCTGTCCCTTTCGTGGCCGTCTTCTGGGGTTTGTGGTATCAGAACTTTTCCTCCTGGGTGCTGCAGGCAGACAAAATGGACCGGCACCTCTTCGGCCACGAATGGCTGCCCGCGCAGATTCAGACCGTCAACCCCGTGTTCATCCTCTTGATGCTGCCGCTCTTCTCCTACGTCGTCTATCCGGCCATCGACAAGGTCTTTCGCCTGACGGCCATGCGCAAGATCGGCTTGGGGTTGTTTGCCACGGCCGTGGCCTTTCTCATCATCGCTTGGATTCAAGCGCGCCTCGACGCCGGGCAACGGCCGCACATCATCTGGCAAATCGTGGCCTACATCGTCCTGACGGTGGGTGAAGTTGCGGTCTCCGTCACGCACTTGGAGTTTTCTTACACCCAAGCGCCCCAGAAGATGAAATCGATCGTCATGTGCCTGTACCTGGGCGCCATCTCGTTGGGGAACTTCTTCACGGCCCAATTCAACCATTTCAACCAGAACGCGGACGGATCACTGAAGTTTGCCGGCGCCTCCTACTTCTACTTTTTTGTGATCGTCATGGTGGTGACGGCGATTCTGTTTGTGCCGGTCGCCCGCTTCTACAAGGGCAAGACCTATATCCAGGATGAAGCCGAAAGAGCAGCGTAGGAGCGCCGTGTGTTGCAGCATTCCTGGCCCATTTTTGCCGAGCTGATCCGGACGCCATTCCAGCACACGGAAATGGTGTGGGGCATTGTGCCGCTATATCCCCATCCAATCGAACTACTTGCCGTGGTCCTGGGAGAGATTGGCCGCCATTGCCCTGTTCGCCGTGCCGCTTTGGCTGGTGCTGCACTTTGGATTGATGCCGCTGCGGAAGTGAGATTCCAGGGACAACGTGGAAGTTGTCCCGCCCAAACCTGTTCAAGAGGGCCGAATCACAGCTTCCTTCCAGAAAGCAGGGATTCAAGGCGGTCGAGAAAATCGCACTGGGCAGCCTTCAATTTCTCCCTCGCTTCAGAGAGGCTGAAAAAACCGACGCGATCAATCTCCGGGAAGCTTTGGAATTGGCCGGAAAGCGGAGGCCACTCCAGAGTGAACCGATTGCAGGCGTGGGTCCGCGCTGGGTCCCAATCCCCGCAAAAAGCCCAGGCATGAACGATCTTGCCTCCCTTTTGCTTGATGAAACCCAGTTCCAGGAATGGCCCCCGGGGTTCGAGACCGACTTCTTCCTTGAACTCCCGGATCGCCGCGGCCAGCAACTCTTCTCCCGGCTCAATCTCGCCCTTGGGAATGCTCCAATGGCCTGCATCCTTGTGACGGAAGAACGGACCGCCGGGGTGAGCGAGAAAAACCTCAAGCCCCTCATCGCCAAGGCGATACATAAGAAGGCCAGCGCTGATTCTGGGTCGGGTCATGGGGTAGTCATTGCCGCGCCCGCTTTCCCGACTGCCGGTGGTTCCAGCAGTCGGGCCAAAAAGTCGAGTTGCGTTTTGCGCACACTTGGATTTTAGAAAGCCCAGCTTGGCCCAGTCGCATGATTCATGTTAAACAGCATTGAACAAAGATCATCGCGATAAATAGCCTTGGCGTTCCTCTTCCGCGAGCCTTTTCGTTTCATTTGGCTAACTTGAAGGCGGTCGCGACTTCTTTTCATAAACTCGCGGAGCGGAACGCAGCCTTCAGGCTGCAGAACGTCCGCTCTGCGATCGCGGCTTTCTGCAGCGTAAACGCTACGTTCCGGTTCACGATCTGTGAGCAGGTCCGAAAGGAACAAGAACCTTTCCAGAGCGATCTCTTCGTCATTGCCCTGGCATGCAAAAGCGTTTAACAATGCGCCGTCCCGAATTCAGATTGAATTGCCTGCGAAGGTCATGAACGCTGATTCCGCCGCGCCAAACAATACCGGACCGCATCTGCAGAGACGCCTGGGCCTGCTGCAAGCGTCGGCCCTCAACATGTCGAACATGATCGGCATTGGGCCGTTCATCACCATCCCGGCGCTGATGTCGGCGCTCAACGGGCCGCAGGCAATGCTGGGCTGGCTGGTGGCGGTGTTGATCACGGTTCCCGATGCGCTGATCTGGGGCGAACTGGGCGCAGCCATGCCAGGGTCGGGCGGCACTTACGTCTATTTGCGGGATGCTTTCGGGCGGCAGACGTTCGGGCGAATGATGGCGTTTCTTTTTGTCTGGCAATTCATCCTGAGCGGCCCGCTGGAGATCGCCTCCGGGTACATTGGCCTGGCCCAATACGTCAAATATTTGTGGCCGGGCTTGAGCCATCGGGAAACCCAGCTTTTGATCGTGGGCGTGGGCATCTTGACCATTGTGCTGCTCTATCGCCAAATCACCGCCATCGGCAAAATCACGGTCAGCTTGTGGATGGGCACGATGCTGACCACTTTGGCCGTGATCGTGACGGGAGCGATTCACTTCGATCCGAAGCTGGCGTTCGATTTTCCCAAGGAAAGCTTTCAGTTTTCGCTTGGCTTCTTGTTCGGATTGGGCGCCGCGACACGCGTGGGCGTTTATGATTACCTCGGCTATTACGACGTCTGCTACATCGGCGAGGAAGTGAAGAATCCGGGCAAGGTCATTCCCCGTTCCATCATCATCAGCATTATCTGCGTGGCGCTGATTTATATTGGGATCAACCTTTCCATCATCGGGGTGGTGCCGTGGCGCGAATTTGTGCCGGCCACCGATCCGCCCCCGCCGGTCGTCTCGATGTTCATGGAGAAGATTTACGGGTCGAAGGTGGCGACGGTTTTCACGATCATGGTTTTGTGGACGGCGTTCGGATCAATCTTTGCGCTCCTGCTCGGTTATTCACGCATTCCCTATGCCGCGGCGCAGGACGGTTGTTTCTTCAAGGTCTTTGGCCGGCTGCATCCGCAAAAGCATTTCCCGCATGTCTCCCTGGTCACCATCGGCGTCATTTCCATCGTCTGCAGCTTCCTCCCGCTGATGACCGTGATTGATGCGCTGCTCATCACCCGCATTCTGGTACAGTTTATCGGGCAGGTTTTTGCCGTCATGCTCTTGCGCGAGCGTGCGCCGGAGATGGAGCGCCCCTATCGGATATGGCTTTATCCGCTGCCGCCGCTGCTGGCGCTGGCCGGCTGGCTGTTCCTTTTTTCCACGGCGAACGTGCAACTCAAGAATTACGGCGTGGCCACGCTTTTGCTGGGGCTGGTCTTCTTTCTGGTTTGGTCGCGCTTGACCCGGCGCTGGCCCTTTGCCAAGGCGGGGGAGATGGCCGGGAACCCGGAAGCGGAAAAACCTGGGTTGTCTTGAATCGTTTTCACGACCGCTGGCAAGGTTGGCGGAGGCTTGGAGACGACGAGTGCGACCGGGTTCGTCCGAAAAGCGAATCATTAAGCGCGCCCGTCACCGGGCTTGTTCAGCAGGCGGGCAACACATCCTTGCCTGCCAGGCCAAAGTAAGGCTTCGAAATGTGGCGGGTATCGAAGTAAGTCATCCGCGATTCCGGTCATCCGAAACCGCCTGGGCCGAATCCGGCGTTTCCGGCAGCGATGTGATCCACACCTGCCGCTTCGGGAGGGGCGATCGGGCTTTCCTTCCGGCTGAAAGCGCTTCAGCAACACCACCGGCTTTCCTCCATCCGTCACCACCACCGGCGACTCCATGGCGGCGCGGATGTAACGGCTGGTGGCCCGCCGCAATTCTTCAACCTGGAAAAAGCAGTTGGAACCGCGGAATACGCGAAACACGCGAAAGCAGAACGGGTTGGAGAAGAGGACCGATTCACCCAGCGGGTGAACGACCTGGTTAGCTTAACTCCTTTCCCTTTGGCGTATTTGGCGTATTTCGCGGTTTGAATTGCCGGATTCAGGTTCAATGGGGACCGCAGTCTTGCCTTTCTTGTCTCACTTTTTCGCTCTCAACGCAACTGCCGGATTATGGTGGAAACCCCTGCCATTGCCGATTGGCGATTGCCGGTTAAGATCCTGCTTCAACGGCTACGGGCGGACCGCGACGCGCATTCCGCCTCGTTGCGCAATCCGCACTCCGCACTGGCTGGTCGGAAGCCGGAGGGCAAAGGGCGGTTCAACCTCAGAAAACGCTGCGAGTCCGCCCCTGAATCTGCAGGACAGCCCAAAAGGCGTGCTCGGCGATCAACGGTTCCGCGTCCGTAGTGGCGCGTTGCAGCGCGGGCAAAGCCCTTTCATCTCCCGTATTGCCAAGGGCCACGCAAACATTGCGCAGCAGCCCGCGCCGTTTGGTGCGCAGGATGGGAGTTCCGGCAAATCTGCGTTTGAAGCCGGCTTCATCCAGGGCCAGGAGTTCCAGCAAATCAGGCTGTTCAAGGTCGGGCCGGGCATGTCCTTTCATCATCTTTCCCTCCCTGGCAAAGCGGTTCCAGGGGCAAACCGCCAGGCAATCGTCGCAACCGAAAATCCGATCACCCATAGCCGGTCGAAGTGCCTCGGGAATAGGGCCTTTCAGTTCGATCGTGAGATAGGAAATGCAGCGCCGCGCATCCAGTTGGAAAGGCGCAGTGATCGCCCCGGTCGGACAGGCCGCCAGACAGCGCGTGCAGGAGCCACAACGATTCCTTTCGGATGAATCCGGCTCCAATTCGAGCGTGGTGATGATCCCGCAAAGAAAGAACCAGTTGCCCAGGTTTCGGCTGATGAGATTGGTGTGTTTGCCGATGAAACCGAGGCCGGCGCGCCGCGCCAGGTCGCGTTCCAGCAGCGGACCCGTATCGACATACCACAATGACTTTGTCTCACTCCCGCCCAACTCGTTGACCAAAAGCGCCAGTTCCTTCAGGCGCTCACCAATGATGTCGTGGTAATCGGCATAACGCGCGTAGCGGGCGATGAGACCCGCAGCCCGTGGTCCATGGTCCGTCGTCCGTTGTGAAGAGGCGGCTTCCGGAGGTGCTACTGACCACTGACCACTGACAACTGACTCCTTCGCAGTATCGACGTAACCGACAGCGAGAATGATGATGCTTTTGGCGTTCGCCAGAACTTGTTGGGGATCGATCCTTTGGTGGGCGTTGCGCTCCAGGTAAGCCATGTCGCCGTGACACAGGGCGGCGAGCCATCGTTGAAATTGCCTGGCGGTGGCGGGAGGCGCGGCGCTGGTGAAACGGCACGCGTCGAAACCCAGATCGAAGGCGCGTTGCTGGATCAGCGATTTCACTTTGGCAAAAGAAATCCGACCGGAAGAAGGCACAGGGCCGCCACACCGCAACTGGGCCAAGAAGTGAAGATCAGAAAAATGGGGTCAAAAAGATGTGCTCTGAAGGTTCCAAAGGCGATGGCTCGTCTTCGCCGGCTTCTGAAGTGGCTTCGCTTGTTTTTCATGTTTTTGACCTCATCTTTTTGACATGAAAATCGCGTCACGCTGCCACAACTCTGGAATCAATGCAGAGCGGGCGGGCCCCAGGCGGCGCGGAATTGGTGGGCGGCTTGATGAGCGACCTCCTTGACGGAGCGCATTTCCGTGTTCAGGAGCACGTCCGCCTCCCGATAGAAGGGTTCGCGCTCGGCCAGCAACCGGCGGATTTTCTCCAAGGGTTCGGGGCCGTGCAGCAGCGGACGATGCGTCTGATGCCGGACGCGTTCCCAGATGATTTCGGGGGAAGCCCAGAGGCAGACCACCAGCGCATGGGTTTTCAGGCTGGCCATGTTGGCCGGGTTGACCACCAAGCCGCCGCCGGTGGCAATGACAGTTTTGCGGAAGTGGCTGATCTCGGCCACGATGTGCCGTTCCAACTCGCGAAAGCGCGCTTCTCCCTCCTGTGCGAACAAGTCAACAATCCGTTTCCCAGCTCTGGCTTCAATGAGATCGTCCGTATCGACAAACTCAAAGTGCAGAATGCCGGCGACCAAGTGGCCCACCGAGCTCTTGCCGGTCCCCATGAATCCTACTAAAGCCAAATTGTGAATCTGCCGCGCTTGGTTCACAGACTTGAGATAGCGAATTCAAGGCGGCGAAGCACGACATTTCTTGTTGGCATCCCGCGCGGGACAAGAATTTCGTTTTCAAACCCGGGAAATGTGGCTAATAATGCTCCATGCCAGAGCATGCGCGAATGGGAGAGAAAAGCTTCAGAGGCATACCTGTCTCTGAAGGGGTTTGTCGCGGGCCGATCCTGGTGCTCGGCAAACCCACCGACACTGTTCCCATCCGCACGGTCACGGAAGAAGAGCTGCCGAACGAGTTGCAACGGCTTGAGCAAGCGCTGATTCAAACGCGGCAGCAAATCCTTGAAGTCCAACGCAAGGTGGGCGAAGTCATGGGCGCCGACGATGCCAGCATCTTCGACGCGCACCTGTTGGTTTTGGAGGATCGGACCTTGCTGGATGAGGTTACGCGCGTCATGGCCCAGAAAAGAATCAGCGTGGAACAGGCCTTTGGCCAGGTGGCCGAAAAGTATGCCAAAACCCTCGGGGCCATTGATGATGATTACTTGCGGGAGCGGGCGGCGGACATGCGGGACGTGGCGGCTCGCGTTTTGAACAACCTGTTGGGGCGGCACGAACCGGGCGATCTCAAGCACCTGAAAGAACCGAGCATCATTATCAGTTACGATCTTTCGCCGTCGATCACCGCCATGTTCGACAAAAAGAAGGTGCTCGGTTTTGCCACGGACGTGGGGAGCAAGACATCGCACACCGCCATCATGGCGCGCTCGCTGCAAATCCCGGCGGTGGTGGGTCTGAAGAACGTCAGCCAGCAGCTCGAGGCTGGCCAGTACGCTTTGCTGGATGGATACAACGGCTACTTGGTTCTCAATCCCACCGACCAGACGTTGTTCGAGTATGGCCAGTTGGTGCGCAAGCACGTCGATCTCCGGGAAAAGCTCCGGGACGTTCGGGACAAGCCGGCGGTCACCCTCGATGGGACGCGCATCACGCTCTCGGCCAACGTCGAGCAGGCCGGCGATACCGAGGCCGTGCAAGCCAACGGCGCGGAAGGCGTGGGCCTTTTTCGGACCGAATACCTGTTCATCAATCGCGAAATCCTCCCGACGGAAGACGAACAATATCAAGCCTATCGCCAGGTGGCGGCCACCTTAAAACCGCATCCGGTCGTGATCCGCACCCTGGATTTGGGCGGAGACAAATTCCTTTCGCACTTGAATGTGCCGGCGGAGATGAATCCGTTTCTGGGCTGGCGGGCGATTCGCTTTTGTTTGCAGGAGCGCGACATTTTTAGAGCGCAATTGCGGGCCATCCTGCGGGCCAGCGCGGAGGGCAACGTCAAAATGATGTACCCCATGATTTCGTGCCTGGACGAGCTGAACCAGGCCAATGCGCTCGTGGACGAATGCAAGGTCGAACTGCAAGCCGAGAATATCCCGTTCGATCCGGCCATGGACATCGGGGTCATGATCGAGATTCCTTCCGCGGCCCTGATTGCGGACAGCCTGGCCAGGCGGGCCAAGTTCTTCAGCATCGGCAGCAACGACTTGATCCAATACGCGCTGGCGGTGGACCGGTTGAACGAAAAAATCGCCCATCTCTATGAGCCGGCCCATCCCGCCATCGTGCAATTGATCAAGATGACCGTCGATGCGGCACATCGGCATGGGATTTGGGTGGGCGTCTGCGGCGAGATTGCCAGCGATCTGAGCATGATCCCGCTCTTGCTGGGGCTGGGGGTGGACGAACTCAGCGCCGCGCCCGCTTACGTGCCGCAAGTCAAGTTCTTGATTCGCCGCCTGAAAATCGCCGAAGCACGGGAGTTGGCCGAATTCGCCGTCAGCTCCGAATCGGGTCCGGAAATCCTGGCGCGGTCGCAGGCGCTGGCGCGGCAGGTCGCCCCCAGCCTGTATGAGACTTAAGCTCAAGATTGTGCCATGAAGGTATTGCTTTTGGCCGCCGGCTACGCCACCCGGCTTTATCCGCTCACGCTCACGCAACCGAAACCCTTGCTGCCGGTGGCCGGCAAGCCGATGATCGAGTACGTGATCGACAACCTGGCGCCCATTGGCGGGATCGACCGGGTGTACGTGGTGACCAACGCGAAGTTCGCCGGCCATTTTCAGCAGTGGGCGGACGATTATCGCGCCCGCAAAGCCAAGCTCGATTTCACGGTCGTCAACGATGGTTCCACAGATGACTCCAACAAGCTGGGCGCCATTGGGGACCTGCATCTGGTCATCACCCGGGAAAAGGTGGAGGACGACTTGATCGTAGTGGCGGGCGACAATCTGTTCAGCCACACCCTCGAGGGTTTCGGCGCCTATTGCCGGTCGAAGAGTGCGCCGGTGCTCGGCGTGTACGACGTGGGCAGCCTGGAAGAGGTCAAGAAATTCAGCTCGATCAGTCTGGATGGCGACGGCCGCATTGCCTTGTTCCTGGAAAAACCGCCGCAACCCGTGAGCACGCTGATCGGCATTGCCCTTTACTTTTATCCCAAAGCGACCTTGCCGCTCATCAAGCAGTACATGGCCGAAGGCAGCAACCCCGACCAACCGGGCCGCCTCATTCAGTGGCTTTATCCCCGTACGCCCGTCTATACCTGGTCCGTGCCCGGTCTCTGGTACGACATCGGCTCGAAGGAAACATTGGAAGAAGCCAACCGCATTTTCGCGCGGAAGTGAATCTGGAAATGATAGGGAGGCCGGTCAGTCTGGATATTTCGCAGCGCTGCAAAGCCGCAGCCAAATCCGGCAGGGCGAGACTCCGTCGAGCCGTGACTTTCTCGCACGAAGTTATTCATTTGCCTGGGCAGCCAAGCAGAGGCGCCTATTTCTGGGGATACATGAAAGGAGCCAGCGCCGAACCGGATGAAAAAAGTATCAAGAGGCCAATGGCCAGGATGAAAATGACCAATGGCACCAGCCACCATTTCATTTCTTTTCGGAAAAGCAGCAAAAATTCTTTTATAAACTGCCACATGAGAACCGAGTATAATCGCAACCATGGAGTTTGGCAAAAGGGGACATGATCCGGGCGGTGGATTTGGGCTAAGGCCGTCGGGGCCCAACGCTGAAGATGGGCATCCAGCCGCTGACCTCAGTCGGAGGCCTGATTGACTAATGTTTCGTGTGGCGTTGAGCCGCCCTACGGACTGCCCTCGCGCCGCGGTTGGTTGGTCTCGAAGAATTGCCGCGCGGCACGGTTCCGGGGATCGATGCGCAGGACTTCGCCGAAGTGCCCGGCGGCTTGCGCGGTCTGACCATGTTGGACGAGCAGCCGAGCCAAGTGCGCGTGCGCGGGCAGGTTGTTGGAGTTGATCGTCAGTGCGGCCTGGTAGTGGGCCAGGGCGTCGGCCGGCTTGCCTTCGGCCACGAGCGCCAGACCCCAGTTCACGTGTGCGCCGGCGAAGTCGGAGCGGAGCTTGAGCGCTTGCGCGAACTGCTCGCAGGCCTCGGCAAACTTGCGCTGGCGGGCCAGCGCCCAGCCCAGCTCGTTGATGGCTTCGGCAAAATCGGGTCGGAGCCGGACAGCCTCGCGCAGGTGGCTTTCCGCTTCCGCGTTGGCCTCGCCGCGGTTCAACACGACGCCCAGTTGGTAGCGGGCCGGCAAATGGTGCGGCACCAGTGCGATGACTTTGCGCCACTCGCGCGCGGCGCCGTCGGCGTCGCCGAAGGCCTCGAGGAACTTGCCGAACTGGTCGTGCAACACCCAATCGTTGGGCTGGCGCGCCAGGGCTTGACGGTAGATTTGGGTCTGCGCCTCCAAGGCCGTCCGCTGTGTGGCCGGCTGCAGTTCGCGCATCTGTTGGAGCAGCCGCTGGTCGCGCTCGCGGAAGTTGAGTTGGGTCGCGAAAGGCGGCCGGTTCAAGTTCTGTCGCAGCGTGTCCAGCAGCCGGTAGCGGCTCCAATCGGTGACCGCCAGGCGCTGGGCGCAGTCGGCCTGTGAGAGCCAGGGGCGCGGGGTCACGGCGGACGAGTCGGCACGCAGGCCTTGGGCGATCTGTTCCGCGAAGAGGCGCGCCAGCAGGTAATTCCCCTCGAAGCGGAAATGCACGTGCTCGTAGAGCAGTTCGTCGCCGACGATGCCCTGCGGGCTTTGGCGCGCAAAGGCTTCGCTCGCGTCGATCAGGTGAATGCCTTCCTTTTCCCGGCCGGCGGCGGTGTCCAGGATGATGCGGTTCAGCCGCGCGTCCGCGCGGAACTTGAGCGTGTCCAGGTCCCGCGCCCGCTCGAAGTGTTTTCGGGCCTCGTCGAATCGCCCGCTCGACCAAAAGGCGCGCCCCAGCCGGTACTGCAATTCGGCGGGCTGGTCGTCGATGCGCTCGGCTTGTCGGAGGAGACGGAGCGCCTCGGCCGCTTGCCCGGCGGCTTCGGCGCGCGAGGCGGCCTGGCCCAGACGGTCCCATTCGGCCTGTTGCTCGGCGGTCAGACTCGGTGTGTGCATCGAACCGAAGGGGGCAGAGTTCTTCAGGTTGCTCACCAACGTGCTCACCACGACGCGGGTGCCACGGCGGGCCGCTGTGTCCAAAATGTCCGCCAGATTGCGGGCGAAGTGCCGATACACCCGCTCCAGCCGGGGATCGCCCGGAGCGATCTGGTGGTCGAGAAACATCTCCAAGCCGCCCCAGAACTGCGGCGCGCGACCGCGCGACCGCAGCCGCTGGGCGCCGGCCTCAAGAAATTGGCCGAGCCGGGTGGTTTTGAGCGCCAGGCCCAGCCGCAGGAGGGTCAGGTTCGGCGTGGGCGGGCCAAAGACCGTGCTGGCGCCGAACGGACCCATGACCTCGTTGTTGCCCATGTAAAGCACCCAGAAATCGCCGTCCAGACCGGCGCACTCGCGGGCCAAGGGAAGGATGGCGTGCGCATTGATGGCCGTCACGGCGGCGTTGACCACCTCGAACTTCCGCTCCGGGCACTGGTCTTCCAACAGCGTTTGCAGAAGACGCGGCAGGCCCTGGGCCGGTTCAGGGTCCCCCATCGCGGCGGACTCACCGAGCACGAAAATCCGGCAAGTATTCGGCGGCTTGGCGGCGGGCAGCACGGTGGGCTGCGGCGCGCGCGCCAGGGCTGGCGGCATGAACCGCCAGGGGAATTGGGGGTTCTCGATGAGCACAGGCCGACCGTCCGGCTGCGACTTCAGGAAAAAGGCAGTGGGGTAACCGAAGCCCGCCAGGCGCAACATCAACTCCGTGCCTCCCAGCAGCACCAGCGTGCTGAGAACGACTGCCAAACCGCGGAAAACCCAGCGGCGCGCGGCGGGCACGGCCAGGGGAGCGGGCGTGGTGTCGCCGGGAGCGCCCGGCTCAACGTCGCGTGCCGAGGCGGCTTGGTTGGTCGTTTTGACCCGCTGTTTCGCTGCTTTCACGCGGCCAAGCTAGCATCGTGGCCCGGCGGCGAGCAAGCTCTGGCGTCTTGGGCCAGCAATCTCATTTTGGCCGTGGCTCGCGCCCAGAACCGGCTAACACTACAGCGACACTTGTCGCCGATCATCCGGAGCGCGGCGTTTACGCCGCTTCAACACGCGCATTGACCGATGCCTCCGCATCGAAAAAGGCTCCCAAACTGGTATTGGACATCGAAGCGGCGTAAACGCCGCGCTCCAAGTTTCGAGAGTGTCGCTGTAGTGCTAAAGCCGGGACTCCGAGCGGCGTGGGACGGCCTTTTGGCGCGTTCGGAGTTCCGCCTTTAGGCGGCCGGGCGGCAAAATGAGCAACTGCTCCATACGGCCAGTTCGGGTCAATGAGTGCGGCGCTGCGGCGAATCCGGCAATTCAAACCGCGAAATACGCCAAATACGCAAAAGGGAAAGGAGTTAAGCTAACCAGGTCGTTCACCCGCCGGGTGAATCGGTCCTCTTCTACAACTTGTTCTGCTTTCGCGTGTTTCGCGTATTCCGCGGTTCCAACTGCTTTTTCCAAGATTACCGGTTTTGTCGGGACGGCTGCGGCTGGGACAGCCGCGCTCCGGTCAGTCAAGGCGGGCGGAGCGCTGGCTTCCGGCCGGCTGATCAATTCTCGCCGCCCCAAAGCCGGTTGGAAACCGGCGCTCCTATCCGAGGGGATTTCATTCAGCCGCCGTGACGGAGCGATGACCCAATTTATCGAATCTGAAAATAATTTCACTTTCCGCCACTTTTCCCTTGCTATTCGCCGTGAGATTTGCGAAAAGACCTTTATTCAATATGTGTACGTGGCAAGTAAAGCGCCTGATTTTTGGCGCATGATTTGTCACCGAAGTCTAATGACAGAGCAGTCGCAAACCAACCGAGAGTCTATTGTTATGAGAAGAAAACTCCGCAGTATGCTGGCCTATGTGGCCACGGCCAGCCTGATGTTGAACGGCGCTTCGGCGCTGGCCAGCGAAGTCTTTTACGACTTCACCCAGGATATCACCACGATCACAGGTCTCGAGATTGTCGGGGACAACGATCAACTCTGGCGAGCCGAGGGCGGCAACACTGGGGGCTTCTTGGCGCTGACCTATCCGGAGAACTATCAGGAGTCATTCCTCTTCTTCCCCAACATCGATGCGGCGGGCACGTTGGTGGTCGGCTTCAAATTGGAGCTCGATCTGCGCGTAGGTAATGGCGCCGGCAGCCGGCCGGCCGACGGTTTCAGCATCAGCTTCGCGCGCGAGGGCGATCCGGCGCTCGTGACGGCTGACGGCCGTGGCTTCGCCGGTGACACGCAATCGGGATTTACTGGCGGTGAAAACGCCCCCATGCCGGAAACCGGGACGAGCACGGGCATCGCGATCAGCTTTGATACTTGGTCGGGCAACGCGTTGCCCGACGGCGCGGACATCGAAGGGATCATCGTGCGTGTCGATAACGTCACTGCCAGACGGCAGGCTCTGCCGACCCGTTACGGGGCTTGCGCGGACGCGACCAGCCTGCAGACCGGGCCGCGGGATGCTGCCTTCTGGGCAACTGCACCCACTACAGGTACGGACGGTGATACGCGGACGCCCGCCGCTTGGGATACCCTGTGCTGGCAGCCGTTCTCAGTTGACTTGGCCGCCGATGGCAAGCTGACCGTGAAGTGGAAGGGTGCGACGCTCCTGGACCAATTCCAGACGACCTTCTTCCCGTCACGTGGCCGCTTGGTGCTGGCGGGCCGCACGGGTGGGGCCAACGAGCATACCCATATTGACAACCTCAGGCTCACCACGACGACTAAACAAGGAGAAGTGCCGTCCCTTCCGCCGACGGTGCCGGCGAATGTCAGAGCCAGCGCGGTGGGCGCCAGGCGGGTGGTATTGGCTTGGGATGCTTCCACCGAGCGTCCCGACCCGACGGGCGCGGTTGCTTACAAGGTGGAAAAGGATGGTCAACTCTTGCCCAGCCTTCTGACGGTTACAACCTATGAGGATCGCACCGTCAATCCGGCGACGCAGCACACGTATCGGGTTCTGGCCACGGACGTCTTTGGGAATGACTCGGCTTTATCTTCCGCTGTCAACGTGACCACGGTGGCCGAAGTCGCAGGGCCGGCCTACTTGCTGGGGGAAATCTACGACGCGATCGGAGGCACGGCGGTGGACACCCTGTATAGCGATCCCAAATTCCCGGCCAGCCCTGACCGAGGGGTTTACCTGAACGGGCTGAGTTTTGGGGAGACGTCCGGCTTCGGCGACACGTTTGGGGACAACTTTGGCATTCGCATCGCCGGGACGCTGATTCCGCCAGTAGCCGGCCAGTATGACTTCTTCGTTCGCAGCGACGACGCCTCGCAGTTCTTCTTGAATACGACAGACGCCAACATTCCGGTCCCGGGCGTGGACATCGCCATCGCTGAGGAAACCGGCTGCTGCAACGGGTTTTTTGAGCCCGGCGCTGCTCAGACTACGGCTACACCGATCGACCTGCAGGCGGGTAAGGAGTACGGCTTCCTCTACATCGTGAAGGAAGGCGGCGGCGGCGATTGGGGCCAAGTGGCTTGGCGCAAAGTGGGCGATCCCACACCTGCCGGCAGTCTCCCGCCGATCCGCGGGGCCTTTGTGAAGGGCCGCGCCGATCCGACGGGTGCCAGCGTCAGCATCACCCAGCAGCCGCCGAATACGACCGCTTCTGAGAACAGCACCGTCACGTTCACGGTCGAAGCCACCGGGGTTTCGCCCTACGGTGCACCGGTGGTCTATCACTGGCACAAGAATGGCGTGCCCATTTTGGGCGCAGACAGCAGCAGTTACACGACGCCGTTGCTCAAGAAGGCGGACAACGGCGCGAAGTACAAGGTTTTGGTCGCGGTACCGGGGGCGAGCGCCTTCAGCGCGGAAGCGACTTTGACGGTGACGGACGATGTCACTCGGCCGTCCATCACCAAGGTAACTGGTTTGACTGAGACGGCCGTGACCGTCGGGTTTTCGGAACCGGTCACCAGTGCCACGGCGAGTGTGGCGGGCAACTACAGCATCCCCGGCTTGACGGTGCAGGCTGCGACCGTCTTGAATGAAACCACAGTCAAATTGACAACCACTACGCAAGGCCCAGGCACGAGCTACACGCTGACGGTGATCAACGTGCGGGACACGGCCTCAGCGGGCGGGGGGAACGTCATCGCCGCCCCGGGTAACACGGCGACCTTCAAGAGCGTCGTCTTCGCTGCCGGCGTCGTGCACAAGTTCTGGGATAACATGGCCAACAACATTGCCGCGCTGACGGGAGACGCGCGCTTTCCGGATAGCCCGACGTTCGTAACAATCGAGCCGAGGTGGGAATACGGCCCCAACGGGAGCAATGAATCGGGCAGCAACTATGGTAATCAACTCTCCGGTTGGTTTGTCCCGGACCAATCGGGCAACTATATCTTCTTCACCAACAGCGATGACCCGTCGGACCTGTACCTGAGCACGGATGACAATCCGGCCAACAAGAAGCTGATCGCGCAAGAGACCGGCTGGAGCAACGCGCGCAATTGGGTTAGCGTCGGCGGCGGCAGCACTCTTGAGAATAAGCGCTCCGACACGTTCGCCAACAGTGAATGGCCTACCCCCAACGTCATCACGCTGGAAAAGGGCAAGAAGTATTACATGGAGTCGCTCCACACGGAAGGGGGCGGTGGCGATAGTGTCGGCGCCACATTCATCATGGAGCAGGAGGCGGATCCGGCGAATGGGGACGCTCCAAAGCTCGCCGGGGCACTGATTGGCTCCTATCTGGACCCGACCGGGGCCAGTGTGACCATTTCGCAGGCGCCGCAGAACACCACCCAGCAGGAACTGCGCACGGTCACGTTCACTGTGACCGCGACCGGCGCCTCCGCCTACGGAAGCACGGTTACTTACCAATGGCAGAAGGCGCCGCCGGGCAGCAGCACCTTCACGGCTATCTCTGGTGCCACGACGGCCTCCTACCTGACTCCGCTGCTGCAAATGACTGACAACGGTGCGAAATACCGTGTGATCTGCAGCGTGCCCACAATTACCGAGCTCAGTGCGGTGGCCACGCTGACGGTGGTTCCGGATACGTTCGCGCCCACTGTGACCGGAGCCGGGGCAATTCTGAAGGGCACCGCCATTGAAATCGGCGTCGGCTTTGACGAGAACGTCGATGCCACGACGGCCAGCGCGACTGCGAACTACACGCTGTCGAAGGGCACCGTGACCAGCGTGCGTTATCAGAAGTATGACCATACCGACGGCGCCGGCTTCTTCGTCCTCGGCACGGCGGGACCGTTCAACGGTTCCGCAGTGGTGCTGACCACATCCGGACTGGCCGCGGGTGACAGCGTCACCGTTACCGTCAAAAACGTGAAGGACGTTAAGGGCAACGCCATGAGCGCCACCGGGGAGAGCAAGACGCTCTTCGTCACCCGGAAGATGAAATGGGCCGCCATGGGTGGCGACGACTTCCTCCAGGGTGAGACGGGCGGAGGCCAGAACATCACGGCGGACCCGGCTCTGTGGCCGGATGACGTGGTGGCCTATAGCGAGGCGGACTTCGACCTCATCAGCAGCGGCTCCGCCAACTGGAGCAACTATGATGAAGCCACCTTCGTCTATGAAGAGGTGACGGGCGACTTCGACAAGGTGGTGCGAGTCGAGTATCATGATCCCACCAGCCAATGGGCCCGCGCGGGTATGGCCGCGACACCGAAGACGGATGAGGGCGTCTCTCGCGCAGACGTCACCGGCGGCTACCTCATGGCCCCGCGCTACATGCTCCGCGCCAACCCGGCGGTTCAGTGGAACGGCACCGGCGGCAACAACCAGAACGAGGCCGATTGGCGTGACATCGAGGGCGGCAATTACGGCGGCACCGGCACAGGGACTCCCGCGTATCCCAACGCTTGGTTGCGGATGCAGCGTAGCGGCCAGGTCTTTAATGGCTTTTACAGTTCCGACGGCGTGAACTGGACCGCCTACGGCAGCCACACCTACACGGTATCGGACACCACCGCGGAAATGCCCGCCACGCTGTTGGTCGGCATCTACTACAGCCCCGAATTCGGGAACAACGGCAGTGGCGAGGGCGTTGGCCACTCCTCAGTCGGGAAATTCCGCCAGTACGGCAGTTTCGTGTCCAATCCATCCAAGGTGGACTTCGGCATCGGCTTGAACTTCGGTGCTGACGAATCCGACGGTTCCAACTCAGGCACCCTGCCGTCCATTAGCACGGCCGGCGTTCCTGAAGTCATCCAGGCTAACTGGAACAACCTCAGCCTCGCCAGCGGCACCAAGGATAACCTGGTGGCCGATATCAAAGGCGTGGCGCAGCCCACCACAGCAACCGTGACTTGGAACTGTCCCAACACCTGGTCGTCCACAGGCCGAGGTGAGGAAAACAACCTACTCCCCGCGAACGACAAGATCCTCATGACGGGGTATCTCGATACAGCTAACGCTACCACGACGACGGTGACCATATCAGGTCTCCCGTCTCAACTGACCGCCGGGAGCTATGACGTTTACGTCTATGCGCTGGGTGGTGTCGGCGGTCGCGGTGGCGGTTACCGCATTCTGAACGCGGCTGATCAGTCCGTATTGAAGGATTACGTGAACGCCCAGTCGCCAACCAACCCGACGAGTTATGTCCAGGCGATACCTCAAGCCGGGGCTTGGGCTGTCGGCAACTATATGCTGTTCACCGGGCTCAACGCGCCGGCCATCATCGTTGAGGGGACAACGGAAGGCGGACACGCGTTTGGCGGCACACCGCGTGGGCCAATCAACGCGGTCCAACTGGTCAAGGCGGGAGCGGTCGTGGTGCCGCCGTCTTTGAAAGCGGAGTTGAATGCCGCCGGGAAAGTGGTGCTCACCTTCGAAGGCACGCTGCAGGCGGCTGATGAAGTTGGAGGCACGTACAGCCCCGTCGCCGGAAGCAGCCCGCTGACCGTCGATCCGACGGCAGCCAGGAAGTTCTACCGCGCCAGACGGTAAACAGCAATTGCCAGTCAACCGACAGAGAGGCCGGGCCATCGCCCGGCCTCTTTTTCTTGGCGCTTGCACACGGGGCCAAGGACACTGCAAAGTGAAGCCCGTGCGCCAGAGTCACCATGATTTGAACGGCAAGGGCAAGGGATTCGAGCCTTTCCTCTTTGATACGGTCCGTTCGACCAATTTTTGACCTAAATCCGGCAGTTGAGATGGCCGCAAGAGAAGAACGCAAAAAGAGAGGACTGCAGGGGCGGAAAGCTCGCTGCCGCGCTCACCTGCCGGGTGAACAGACCGTTTGCCTCAAGTCCTTTTCTTTGTACTCCAATCCGTCCAAATCCTCGCAGGCCGCAAGGATTTTCAAGCGTGACGCAGGAAGGCCGACATTCGTGTCGGCCCGAATCGCGCGCCAACGCCAAAGCCGACAAGAATGTCGGCGCTCCTTTTCCTGCAGCTTCGTCGCGTTGCGATCTCTGTGTTCCGTTGCGGCCAACAACTGCTCCCTTCAGGTTGAATGGATGCTGCTCAACCTTTTCGTGTTGTTTCGCGTGTTTGGCGGGCCATTTCGGAGAAAACTGAGATGCGCCGCCGCCGCACTGCTCCTGGCGTGTCTCGCTCTCACGGGGTCGGTTCAGGGCGCGGCTGCCCCGCTCGCTTGGAGGCAGGAGCCAGGATGCCGCGTCGCAGCACTGCTGCTTTCGGCGCAGGACGGAGCCGGTCTCGCCTTGCAGCCACCGCGGCAAACCGGTGTTTGGTTTACGAACCTCTTGCCGGAAGCGCGGCATCTCACCAATCAGATTCTCCCGAGTGGCTCCGGCGTGGCCGCGGGAGACTTCGACGGTGATAGCTGGTGTGATCTCTACTTTTGCGGTCTGAAGGACTCAGGCAACCGGCTCTACCGCAACCTCGGTGGCTGGCAGTTTGCCGACCTCACCGCCCAAGCCGGGGTGGCGTGCCTTGGCCTCGATTGCACGGGCGCCGCCTTCGCGGATTTGGATGCGGATGGGGACCTGGACCTCGTCGTGAACTCGATTGGCGGCGGGACCCGCCTCTTCTTCAATGATGGAAAAGGCCGCTTCACCGCCGCGCCTGTCCTGCTGAACCAGGGACTCGCGGGCATGTCGCTCGGCCTCGCCGATGCGGATGGGGACGGCGACCTCGACCTCTACCTCGCCAATTACAGGGTCGCGACGCTGACCGATGCGCCGGGAACGCGCTTCAGCTTCAAGATCATCAACGGAAAGCCAACGGTCAGCATGATCAATGGCCGTCCCCTCACCGATCCCGAATGGACCAACCGGTTTCGGTTCAACGTCGAGATGGGCCCGGGCGGGCGTGGCCGGTTTGCCCGCGAGGAATTAGGCGAGCCCGACGCCTACTTCCTCAACGATGGTCATGGGCGATTCACGCCGGCCCCGTTTACGAGCGGCCTGTTCCTCGACGAAGAGGGCCGGCCTTTGACGGCGCCTCTCTTCGATTGGGGGCTGGCGGTGCTGTTTCGCGATCTCAACGGTGACGGCGCGCCCGACCTTTATGTCTGCAACGACTTCGGCACGCCGGACCGCTTCTGGCTGAATGATGGTCACGGCCGCTTCCGCCTGGCGCCGTTGCTCGCCCTCCGGCAGACCAGCCTGTCCTCCATGGCCGCTGATGCCGCCGACCTTGACCGCGACGGGTATGACGACCTGGTGGTGCTTGACATGCTGAGCCGTGAACACCGCCGTCGCCTCACCCAACGCAACATCATGCGTCCGGACCTTGTTGCCTCCACCGAAATCACGGGCCGGCCGCAGTATCCGCGCAACACCCTCCTTTGGAACCGGGGCGACGGCACCTACGCCGAGATTGCCCATTACGCCGGGATCGAAGGCTCCGAGTGGTCCTGGAACCCGGTCTTGTTCGATGTGGACCTCGATGGCTATGAAGACCTGCTGGTGCCAAACGGCTTCGTGCGCGACAACAACCACGCGGACGCGCTGAACCGCATAGAGGCCAAAAAGGCGGGGCGGCGCTTGTCGCCTCTCGAAGAACTCCGGTTGCGCGCCCTCTACCCGCCGCTGAATACGCCCAACCTCGCGTTCCGGAATCTGGGCAACCTCCGGTTCGCCGAGTGCAGCCAAGCCTGGGGCTTCGATCAGCCCGTCATTTCGCAGGGCGCTTGCCTCGCCGACCTCGACAACGACGGTGACCTCGATCTCGCGGTCAATAATCTGAACAGCGTTGCCGGCCTCTATCGCAACAACGCGTCGGCGGCGAGGGTTGCCGTCCGGCTGCAGGGCCAGCCGCCCAACACAGCCGGCATCGGCGCCCGCATCACCGTTTCCGGCGGGCCGGTCGCGCAAAGCCAGGAGATCGTCTGCGGCGGCCGGTACTGTTCGAGCGACCAAGCCCAGCGCACGTTTGCTGCGGGAATCGCCCGGCTCCTCGAGGTGCGCGTCCGTTGGCGGAGCGGCCGCGAGACCGTCGTCTCGAACATCCCGCCGAACCAAGTGATCGAGGTGATCGAGCCGCCCACTCCGAGTTCTGGCCCGGGGCAGTCCGTCGCAAACCGGGCCGCAACCCCCGCGGCATCGCCGGCAGTATCCGGCCCGATCGAGACGCCCGCGCCTGGCGCACTGATCCGGTTCGCCGATGTGAGCGACGCGATTCGGCATGCGCATCAAGATGCGCTCTACGACGATTTCGAGCGCCAGCCGCTGCTGCCGCGCAAATTCAGCAACTTGGGTCCGGGCGTCGCGTGGTGGGACATCGACGGCGATGGGCGCGACGACCTGGTGATTGGCGGCGGTCGTGGCGGGACGATCGCCTTGTATCGAAACCTTGGCGAAGGCCATTTCGAACGCCGGACTGATCCCGCGTGGGATTTGCCGCTCGAGCGCGATGCCGCCGGCTTTGCCGGAGTAGCGCCGGGCGCTTTGTTGGTCGCCTTCGCCAACTACGAAGATGGCTTGACCAATCGGCCTGGAGTGATGGCGTACGGAACGGCTGGGCCAAAACCGCTTTTGCCCCTCGTGGAAGCGAGCTTCGGACCGCTCGCGGTCGCCGACTACGACGGTGACGGCGGCTTGGACCTGTTCGTGGGCGCCCGGGTCGTGGGTGGACGCTACCCGGCGCCGGCTTCTTCGCGACTTTACCGGCGGAAGAGCGGAGAACTCGAATTGGACACGGCCAATACGAAGACGCTGCCCGACGCGCTGGTCAGCAGCGCCATCTGGACGGACCTGACCGGTGATGGCCGGCCCGAGCTGGTGCTGGCCTGCGATTGGGGTCCGCTCCGCATCTTTCGAAACGAGCAGGGCAAACTGGCTCCTTGGGATGTGCCGATCACCTGGCCCGCCAATGCACCGACTCGCGACGAAACTTTGATGCATATGCATCGAAGTTTTGATGCGCGGAACGCTCGGTCCGACGGCGTCCCGGCCCGCGCCGGCTTGGCCTCGCTCGGAAAGCTGACTGGCTGGTGGAATGGCGTGGCGGCGGGTGATTTCGACAACGACGGCCGGCTCGATCTCATCGCCGCCAACTGGGGGGCGAACACCCGTTACGAGCGGTGGCGTCCGCCGGCGCTGCGCCTCGACTTAGGCGACCTTAACCAGGACGGCTCGGTCGATATCCTGGAAAGTCATTATGTTGCGGAATTGCAGGGATACGCCCCGGAGCGCATGCTGGACGCCGTGGCGCGCAGCCTGCCTCAGTTGACGGAACGTTTTCCGACTCACCAGGCCTGGGCCGAGGCGAGCATCGACGCGGTGCTCGGCGACTGGCGTGGGCAGGCTCAGCGTCTCGAAGCACTCTGGCTCGAATCGACGCTCCTCCTGAACCGCGGCGATCATTTCGAGTGCCGGGTCCTGCCGGCTGAAGCGCAGTTTGCGCCGGCCTTCGCCGTCTGCGTGGGCGATGCCGACGGCGACGGCAACGAGGACGCATTCCTGAGCCAGAATTTCTTTGGCGTGGAGATGGACACGTCACGTTACGATGCGGGCCGCGGTTTGTGGCTGCGCGGTGATGGTCACGGGCGCATGTCACCGGTGCGCGGGCAGGATTGCGGCGTGCGGGTGTACGGCGAGCAACGCGGCGCGGCGCTGTCGGATTTCGATGGCGATGGCCGCGTGGACCTCGTCGTGACGCAAAACAGCGCGGAAACGAAGTTGTACCGCAACATCGGAGCCAAGTCCGGCTTGCGGGTGCGGCTCGAGGGTGTGGCCGGCAATCCCTGCGGCGTGGGCGCCGTCGTCCGGTTGCGCCATGGTGAAACCGCCGGACCCGCCCGCGAAATCCGCGCCGGCAGCGGTTATTGGTCCCAGGACAGCCCTGTGCTCGTTCTTGGAACAGCAGTGCCGCCGGCCGCCATCCAGGTCCGTTGGCCGGGCGGCCGCTTGACAGAGAGCTTGCTGCCTCCTGGGGTCAAGGAAGTCAGGGTCCGGGCCAACGGCGAAATCGAAGTGATCGCGCCATGAAACGATCTTTATGGGTAGGTACACCACTTCTCATCTGCCGAATGGCTTCGGTGCCGCCGCTGCTCGTGATAGCTGCGACCGTGTTGTCGGCGGCGGAGGCGCAGCTTGAGCCGAAGGCGACACCGGCAAGCCAGAGTGGCCAGGAGCTATCGCGCCTCGTATGCACCGCCTGTCACGTTTATCCTGAACCCGACCTGCATGACAAGGCGACTTGGCGCAAGCATGTGCGGCCGTTGATGCACAGGAATGCCGGGGTCCCGGAGCTGACTCCCGCCAGCACGCAAGAGGAGCGGGAAGCATTTGAACCATGGCGATTGATCTGGGAGTACTATTTCGAGGCGGCGCCAGCCCAAGCGATTCCCCAAAGATCCCGCGCGCCCATTCGCCGCGAGCTGAAGTTGTTCACCGTCGAGGACCCGCAGTATCGCCGAGGGATCGGCTATGCCACCATGGTGCAGATCGACCCGGCAACTCAACAGATTTACGTTGGGAACGCCCTCACGCGGAGTCTCGACGTGCTGGATAACCACGGGAAGGGCCTGGCCAGCACGAGAATCGACACCAGCCTGACGCACTTGCTCCGCCTGCCGGGGGGCGACTGGCTCGGAACGCAGATCGGCATGGTCGTGCCCGATGACCGGCCATTGGGCCGGCTGACCCGCTTCTCGCGCACGGGCCTCCGGTTCGACTCTGTCCGCGACGTCCTCACCAACCTCGTGCGGCCGATTGAATGCGCCGTGGGCGACCTGAGCGGCGACGGCCGGGCGGACCTGGTCGTGTGCAACTACGGCAATCGCATCGGCGTCTCCGGCTCGCTCGCCTGGTATGAGAACCGCCGGGAGACCAATAACATCGAGCACATTCTGGTGGACCGGCCCGGCGCGACGCGATGCTTTCTCCTGGATTATAATCGCGACGGGCGGCTGGATATTATCGCCCTGATCGCGCAGGCGAAGGAAGGGGTGTTTCTCTTTCGCAACGATGGCCAGGGCGATTTCACCGAGATTCCGCTGGTGACGCAGCCGCCGGCCTGGGGCCTCGTCAGCCTCCAGTTGGTTGACCTGAACGGTGACGGCCATCTTGACCTGCTCACGGCCAACGGCGATCTCGGGGATTTCGACTGCCCGCCCAAGTGGTATCATGGCCTTCGGATTTACCTCAACGACGGGAAGTTCAATTTCCATGAGGCATTCTTTTACCCCCTCAATGGAGCCTACAAAGCGGTCGCCGCGGATTTCGATGGAGACGGCGATCTCGACATCGCCGCCATCTCGTTTTTCCCCGATTACGAGCGTTCGCCCGAGGAGAGCTTCGTCCAACTCGAGAACCGCGGAAACCTGGCGTTTGACGTGTGGACCTTCCCGGATTGCGAACGGGGCCGCTGGCTGACGATGGACGTCGGCGACCTGGATGGTGATGGCGATCCGGACATTGTGCTGGGGGCCGCGTTCAAGACGCCGTTCCGCACAACCGGCGCCATCCAGGAACGCTGGGACAAAGAGGGGCCTTCGCTGCTGATCCTCCGCAACAACCTGCGCACCGCCGGGCGTTCACAAACCAAGTAACCCAGTGCGCCCATCCGAGCAACACTGCACTGCAATCTGTACGAATCCTCGCGCGCCGCGAGGATTTTCTGGCGTGGCGCAGGAGCGCCGACATTCTTGTCGGCCCGAATCGCGCGCCAGCGCCAAAGCCGACAAGAATGTCGGCGCTCCTTGGGTTGCGGCTTTGCCGCGCTGTGACATTTCTTCGACCTGCCGGCGCGGCCTGCGCTGGGCTAGGCCGCTCCTGGCGTTGGCCGTGTTGGCGGGACTGGTCACGAGTGCCGTGGCCGCCGACGCTACCGCCGAATGCCGGATCCAGGAGTTGCGCGTCGCCACGGACGGCCATCCCGGGTTCACGCTGATGCCTCCCGAACAAACGGGCGTGGACTTCACCAACGCTCTCTCCGAGGCGCGTGCGGCGGAGAATCAAATCCGGCTCAATGGTTCCGGAGTGGCCCTCGGCGACACCGATGGGGATGGTTGGTGCGATGTCTTCGTTTGCGCGCTTGAACGAAAGGTCGCGCTTTTCCGCAATCTTGGCGGCTGGCGGTTCACGAACGTCACGGCCACCGCCGGGCTGGATTTCCCCGCCAACTTCTCCACGGGCGCCACGTTCGCCGATGTGGAGGGGGACGGTGATCTGGATTTGCTGATCAACGGCATCGGCACCGGGACCCGGCTCTTCCTCAACGACGGCCACGGACATTTTGCCGAGTCCGAGAACTCCGGATTGATTCGCCGGCACGGCGCCACGACCAGCGCGCTCGCGGACATTGACGGGGATGGCTTCCTCGACTTGTATGTCGCCAATTACCGCACCAACACCGTTCGCACGACCGGCTTCGCACTGCTCAACGTCGGCGGGCGCCGCATGATCCCGCCCCAGGAGCGCGGGCGCCTTGAACTGACTCCGCAGGGACGCGTGCTCGAACATGGCGAACCGCACTTCCTCTACCGCAATGATCGTCAAGGCCGCTTCCGCGCCGCCTCGTGGACCGACGGCACATTTCTGGATGAAGAAGGCCGGCCGTTGGCTGGACCGCCCCACGACTGGGGCTTGACCGCCGCTTTCCGCGATCTCAACGGCGATGGCGCGCCCGATCTGTACGTGTGCAACGATTTTCATTCGCCCGACCGCATCTGGCTCAACGACGGGCACGGCCACTTCCTCGCCATCCCACGCCTCGCCGTCCGTCACACGGCCACCTTCTCGATGGCAGCAGACTTTGCTGACGTGGACCGCGACGGGCACGACGACATCCTGGTTTCGGACATGACGAGCCGCCGGCACGGGCGACGCCTGATGCAGATCGCAGGCATGGACCCTTATGAAATCAGCATCGGGGTGTTTGACGACCGGCCCCAACTGGACCGCACGGTGTTGCAATGGAACCGCGGTGACGGCACCTACGCCGAAGTCGCCACCTACGCGGGCCTCGAAAACTCCGAATGGAACTGGTCGGTCATCTTCCTGGACGTGGACCTGGACGGTTTTGAAGACTTACTGGCGGCGACCGGCCACATGTTCGACCCGCAGGATATCGACGCTCAGGCGCGCATTGCCGCGAAGGGGCCTTACCCGCAAAGCATGATCCCCAAAAAGCTCCTCATGCTGCCCCCGCTCGCCCAGGCGAAACTCGCCTTCCGCAACCGCGGGAACTTGACCTTTGCCGAATGCGGGAAGGCCTGGGGCTTCGATCAGGTAGGCGTTTCGCAGGGCATGGCCCTGGCCGACCTGGATAACGATGGCGACCTTGACGTGGTGGTCAACAACCTCAATGGCGCGCTGGGGATTTACCGCAACGGTGCGACCGCCCCGCGTTTGGCGGTGCGGTTGAAAGGCCGGCCACCCAACACCGCCGGCATTGGCGCCCGCATCGTCATTACCGGCGGCCCAGTGATGCAAAGCCAGGAAATGATGTGCGGAGGACGGTATCTGTCGTGCGACGATACACTGCGCACCTTTGCCGCCGGCTCGCTGGACCGCAGGCTGGGGGTCAAGGTGATTTGGCGAAGCGGCAAACAGAGCGTGGTGGCCGAAGCCCGGCCCAACTGCCTGTACGAAATCTTTGAACCGGCGGCTTCGGCTGAGGAGGAATTGGGATCGCCCAGTACAAAACCGGTGGCCCCGGTCGATGTGCCGCCGCCGATCTTCCAGGACGTCAGCGAGTTGCTGAATCACGGCCATCATGAGGAGCCATTCAATGACTTTGGCCGCCAGCCTTTGCTGCCCCGGCGGCTGAGTCAACTCGGCCCTGGCGTAAGCTGGTTTGACCTGGATGGCGACGGTTGGGAGGACCTGATCGTCGGGAGCGGCAAGGGCGGACAGCTTGCCGTCTTTCGCAGCAACGGCCAGGGCGGGTTCAAACGCCTTAACGAACCGCCGTGGAACCAAGCGGTCACCCGTGACCAAACCACCGTGCTGGGCTGGAATGGCGCCGGTGGAACTCCCGGCCTGTTCGTCGGCTTCGCAAACTACGAAGACGCGCTGGCCGCCGGCGGCGCTGTGCGCCAGTACGCCGCTGGACAACCCCAAGTCAGTGACGCCATCGCCGCCACCCCTTCCAGCGCGGGACCGCTCGCCATGGCCGACTACGATGGGGACGGGCCTCTCGACTTTTTCGTGGGCGGCCGCAGCCTTCCTGGCCGTTATCCGGAACCCGCCCAGTCGCAGCTTTGGCGACAGCAAGGCGGCCGTTGGGTGCTGGATGCGGAGAACACAGGGCAACTGGTGAACGTTGGAATGGTGAGCGGCGCCGTCTGGACGGACCTGGATGGCGATGGCTGGCCGGAACTGGTCCTTGCTTGCGAGTGGGGTCCCGTGCGGGTGTTTCACAACGACCGGGGCCGGCTTCGGGAAACCACGGCCGAGTTGGGCCTGGCCGCCTACCTGGGATGGTGGAACGGCGTGACCACGGCGGACTTTGATGGCGACGGCCGCCTGGACATTCTGGCCTCCAACTGGGGACTCAACACGGAATACCGCGCCACGAAAGAATCCCCCTGCCGCCTTTACTACGGCGACTTTGATGGCAGCGGGACGATCAACATGGTGGAGACCTCGCGCGACGAAACCTCCGCAACAGAAGTCCCCCATCGTAATCTCGACACCATGGCCGCTGCGCTTTCCTACTTGCGCGAACGATTCGCGACGCATGCGGACTATGGCCGGGCCACGGTGGCGGATCTCCTCGGCCCGGTGCTTTCCAAGGCCCGTCGGGTCGAAGCCCATACTCTTGCCTCCACCCTGTTCCTCAACCGCACGAACCGCTTCGTGGCCGTCCCGCTCCCTCGCGAAGCCCAGTTTGCCACGGCCTTCGGAGTGTGCGTGGGCGATTTCGATGGCGATGGGCATGAGGATGTTTTCCTCAGCCAAAACTTCTTTGCCACGCAGACCAAGTCCCCGCGCTGCGACGCCGGCCGAGGCTTGTGGTTGCAGGGGGATGGACAGGGCGGATTCCGCGCCGTTCCCGGCCAGGAAAGCGGCGTCAGGGTGTATGGAGAACAGCGCGGCGCGGCGGTCTGCGACTATGACCACGATGGCCGCGTGGACCTGGTGGTGACGCAGAACGGGGCTGCATCCAGGTTATTCCGCAACGCCGGCGCCAAGCCCGGATTGCGCGTGCGGTTAGCGGGTCCGCCGGCGAACCCAGCCGGTGTGGGCGCGACCATTCGGCTGCAGTTCGGGGACCGGTTCGGTCCCGCCCGGGAAATCCACGCTGGTTCCGGCTATTGGTCCCAAGACAGCGCTGTGCAGGTCATGGGCATGCCCGTTGCCCCCACGCACGTGCAGGTTCGCTGGCCGGGCGGCAAGATCACGGAAGGAGCCATTTCAGCCGATGCCAAAGAGATTTCCATTCAGGCCACGGGCCAGATCGAACGAGTTCGTTGATTTCAAAGTGAAAAAGGCCATGACGAACGGCACAGCCGCAACTGAAGAGGGAGCGAACACAAAACCGTGATGATTCCGTCAACCCGAATCCTCTCCATGAATCCCCCAGCCCTTCGGGCCACCACTTCGCATGAAAATAACGGGTGTTGGTCCACAACGACTTGCTCCTACTTTCGGGGTAACCGGAATGGGGACGGCTCGTCCCCATGTGGCTTGCGGGAACGTGCCGGGGTGAGGATTTGGCGTGATTGCCTGTTTGCGGCCATGAGCATCTTCCTGCTGGTTGTTGTCAGCGGGTTGGTGGCGGCGCTTCCTCAAGCCTCTGCCTTGGATTGGCAGAATATACCAGGGGCTCGTGTCGCGCCATTGCCGGTTCCCCAACAAGGCAAGGCCGGTTTTTCCTTGATGCCTTCTGCGTTGACAGGAATCAATTTCACCAACTTTTGCTCGGAGAAAACGCACCTGACAAATCAGATTTATCTCAATGGCTCGGGCGTCGCGGCCGGCGATGTCGATGGCGACGGCTGGTGTGACTTGTACTTCTGCAGCCTGGATGGTCCGAACGCTCTCTATCGCAACCTCGGTGGCTGGAAATTTCAAGATATCACGGACACGACCATTGCTTGTCCAAATCTGGCCGCCACAGGAGCGGCCTTTGCCGACCTGGACGGCGATGGCGATTTGGATCTGATCGTCAACTCCATAGCAGGCGGTTCACATATTTTCTCTAATGACGGCCAAGGCCATTTTGAGCGGCGCTTCCTCCTCAATGAAAAGAAAGGCGGCATGTCGCTCGCCTTGGCCGACATTGATGGCGACGGGTATCTGGACCTTTACATTGCGAATTATCGCACCTCAGCGTTGATGGACATGGTCAACGCTCGCGGGTTCTTCAAGATCGTGAACGGAGAACGGCTGCTGGACCGGATCGACGGCCGGTCGGTCACAGAGCCGGACTTGGCCAACCGGTTTGTCGTTAACGCGCGCGGTGGCGTCGAGGAATTGGGTGAACTGGACGTGTTTTACCGCAACCAATCCGGCACCAACTTTGAAGCGATTTCCTTCACCGGCGGCGCCTTCCTGGACGAAGACGGAAAGGCTTTGAGCGCGCCTCCTTTTGACTGGGGATTGACGGTCACATTTCACGATATCAACGACGATCGTCTGCCTGATATTTATGTCTGCAATGACTTTCAAAGCGTCGATCGGATATGGTTGAACTTGGGCGGCGGGCGTTTTCAAGCCTTGCCTCGCCTCGCCATGCGCAAGAGCAGTGTCTCCTCGATGGGCATGGATTTCGCGGATATCAACCGTGATGGGTATGACGACTTCTTTGTTCTGGACATGCTGAGCCGTGATCACAAGCAGCGGTTGACCCAAATGACCGATGTCTCACAAGCCGCCACAACCATCGGCGAAATCGACAATCGTCCCCAGTGCGGATTCAACACGCTGTTTCTTAATCGCGGGGACGGCACCTTTGCCGAGATCGCGCAACTGAGTGGTTTGGAGGCGGCGGAATGGTCGTGGTCCCCCGTCTTTCTGGATGTGGACTTGGACGGCTGGGAAGACATGCTGATTGTCAACGGGAACGAGCGGGCGGCTCGAGACTTTGACGTTACCGAACAACTGAAGCGCATGCGCGCGGAAAGGAGAATGTCCGATGCCGAAATCTTTCAGGCGCGCCGGGCTTTTCCCCGGCTGACCACGGCCAATATAGCTTTGCGCAACCGCCATGATCTGACCTTTGAAGAAGTGAGCCGCCAATGGGGCTTCGACTTCGCGGGAGTCTCGCAAGCCATGGCGCTGGCCGATCTCGATCAGGATGGCGACCAGGAGGTGATCGTGAATAATTTTGACGAAGCGGCGGGCCTCTATCGTAATGACAGCAACGCTCCCAGAATCGCCGTCTGTTTAAAAGGCCAGGCGCCCAACACCGCCGGCATTGGTGCCAAAGTCAAAATCTTCGGCGGCCCGGTGACTCAGAGCCAGGAGATCATCTGTGGAGGACGGTATCTTTCCAGCGACGAGCCGATGCGGGTGTTTGCGGTGGGCGCCGTCACAAACGAACTCAGCATTGAAGTGACTTGGCGCAGCGGCCATCGCAGTGTGATCAAAGAAGCTCTGCCGAATCACGTTTACGAGATCGATGAAGCAGCAGCCGTCGAAATTCGAAATCCGCAATCGCAAATCTCAGATTCCAACCCTCAACCAGTCTTTGAGGACGTCAGCCACTTGCTCGGCCACGTCCATCGCGATGAACCTTTTGATGACTTCGCCCGGCAGCCGCTGTTGCCGAACCGGCTGAGCCAATTGGGACCCGGCATCACGTGGTTTGATGTGGATGAGGATGGCTGGGACGATTTGATCATTGGCAGCGGCAAAGGCGGCCAATTGGCCATCTACCGCAATCTGGCCCGAGATGGTTTCAAGCCAGTGACCGGCCCGCCCTTGACTCAGCCCGTGACGCGAGACCACACCACCGTTTTGGGATGGTCCCAGGGGCCAGGACAAGCTGTCTTGCTCGCGGGTTCATCGAATTACGAAGACGGCTTGCCCCTGGGCAGCCCGATCCGGCAGTTTAACCTGGGCAAAAAAACCGTGGAAG